>NZ_JBFRJQ010000007.1:0-243761 GCF_041468985.1 Shewanella sp. 10N.286.52.A9
ATCCAGCTCCCGCAACCAATTTTATCAATACCTATCTTATTTAGTTATTTCCCCTTGTTATACTTCTGTTTATTTCTTAGTTTGTTATTACAATTAAAGAATTTAATTTTTGATATCTACCCAGTTTATGTATCTATCTCTACGCTTTGCTATCGATTGCGCACATATTCAATGCTCGTGAAATATCTTCTATCAAGTCTTCTACGTTTTCCAATCCGACAGAGATACGCAATAGATTATCGGTAATGCCAGCAGCAGCTCTGGCTTCTGGGGTATATGGCGAATGAGTCATAGAAGCTGGGTGCTGAATTAACGACTCTGCATCTCCTAAACTGACAGCAATAGTAAATAGTGACAAACTATCGACAAATTTGATTGCCTGTTTGATGTCTCCTTTTATTTCAAATGCAATCACCCCGCCCGCACGTTTCATTTGTGAGCCAAGAAATCCATGACCTTGATGAGACTTAAGCCCTGGATAGAACACCTTTGCTATAGCTTGATGCTGATTAAGGTATTCAGCTAATATCTCTGCATTATCACAATGTCTTTGTAATCGCACATCTAAGGTTTTTATTCCACGCAAAATCAACCAAGCATCATGTGGCGAAAGTACGCCACCAAAATCTTTTAAAATCTCATACTTCAATTTGTGGATATGCGCTTCAGAACCGCACACTATTCCGGCAATAACATCACCGTGACCATTTAAATATTTTGTGGCACTGTGGATAACCATGTCGACTCCCATGTTAATAGGCTGCTGTAACAATGGCGTCATAAAGGTGTTATCGACAATCGTAATCAGGTTATTGGTTTTGGCGATATCGACGATGGCGCTCAAATCGAACACTTGTAAGTGAGGGTTCACTGGGGTTTCACAAAATAATAATTTGGTATTCGGTTGAATGGCCGCTTCTATGGCTAAAAGATCACTAAAATCGACGAAGGTTGTTTCAACCCCAAAACGGGTTAACTGACTACTTAGTAAAGCGAAAGTACAGCCGTAAATCGCGTTTGAGGCAATGAGATGATCACCTGATTCCAAATGAGTCATAAGCGATGCCGATACTGCAGCCATCCCAGACGCACAGGCAGCTGCTTGTTCAGCCCCCTCTAACAAAGCCATTTTACGCTCTAACTCATTGGTTGTCGGGTTACCTAAACGAGTATAAATGTATCCAGCTTCATCACCCGCAAAGCGGGCTCCTCCTTGCTCTGCATTATCAAAAACGAATGTCGCACTTTGATATAGTGGCGATACCAACGCCCCAAGTGCATCTTTCTCGTGCCCTGCGTGGATGGCTAATGTGGCTAAATTCCATGGTTTATGCATCTTTTTCTCCCTTCTTACCCATTCATTAGAATTGTGATTGGTGTGGGTAAGTCAAACTCAAGATACATGTGCTGATAAATTAGCCAATGCTAAAACGACTTTTTGATACCTTCAAACTTGTAAAGCCAAGATTACGAAAATCCGCAAGCCCTTTAATCAAGCCTTTTCCACACCTCCTCTTCAACGAGATCTTCACCATCGTATCTTTGTGTATGCCACTCATTTTCTTTTAACATAAATAAAAAGCGATAGGACTCTCCTGGCTTCACCCCAAATGAGCTCAACGTCGGAAACTCGGTATATTGATTATTAATTAATTCGTAATGACCACTAGCACTTGCCCAAAATGTCTTTTTCCCGCCCTCTTTTTTCATTGTCGTGAAGCTAAAGTGCGTTGCCGACACAAGTTTAATAGCAGATAAATTAAGTGTCTTATAATCAACCCATTGTTTATTCTCATTGAGGTACTTGCCATCAAACAGCGCCCAGCTACCAATCAAAGGGTTATGAAGGGATTCTTGTTTTGGCTGATTTTGGCCTATTGCTAAAGGTATACTTGTTAGCATGATACAAAACAGCCCCAAAACCTTAAGGTTTTTAGCCTTGGTTAGACGTCCTATTTGACGATATAACTCAGTGAATTTAATGTTCATCTGCCAGTATCCATCCAATTGCATGTAATTTAGGTACGATAAGTCCGTCTATAACAATGCGTTAAAGTAATACCGTTATGATAATCAAGTTACACTCGGCGTATAGCAGACATAAGTCTATGTTTGGTTTGCAAACTTAAGTCATACTAAAGAAAAATTATTCACGCACTTAAGGTTATCGTGATGCAAAAACAGACTGAGAAACAAAAAATGTTAGCTGGCCTGGCATATGATGCGTGGGATGAAGTGCTTATAGCTGCAAGAAATCAGGCAAAATTAATGTGTCATCAGTTTAATCAACTTAGTCCATTGGATAATGATAAACGCCAAGCGATGCTAAAAACATTACTTAATATCACTGGACACTGTCATATCGAAGCAAACTTCTTCTGTGACTATGGCACTAATATCACCATCGGCGATAATTTTTATGCCAATCATAATTTGGTTATTTTAGACGTCTGTGAAGTCAAAATAGGAAGCAATGTTATGTTTGGCCCTAACGTTATGTTATCAACGGCCACACACCCGATTGATCCTATTGCACGCCGCAATACTGAATTCGGAAAGCCGATTACGATAGGAAATGATGTTTGGTTAGGTGGAAATGTTTCTGTATTGCCAGGCATTACCATTCACGATAACACTGTGATTGGTGCAGGAAGTGTCGTGACTAAAGATATCGCCGGCAATGGTGTGTATGCCGGCAACCCTTGTTGTTTTATCAAACCAATCGCTTAGCACAATGTGGTTCATTGGCTCAACTTATTGATTTTATTTAGTGACAATTAACATAAGACTAAAGCGACTGCTTTAGTCTTATCATGCCTTCATCAATACTGATTAGCGCTTGATACCCAAAATCGTTTTTTGCTGCGCTAATATCAAAGTAATGACTGGTTGATAATTGCCTTGCTACAAATCGTGTCATTATCGGTTCTTGCTGTTTCTTTAAAAGGCCATATATGCCTTCTAATACCACTCCTGCTGCATAGGCAACCCCTGCAGGTACTCGTTTTTCAACGGGGGGGATATCAACACAAGCTAAAATTTTATTAAGCATATTAGCCATTGTTATTGGTTCATCATTACTCAAGAAGTAGGCTTTACCAGCACAGTTTGCTTGATGACTTAACTCTACTGCGGCAAGAATATGTGCAAATGCAGCATTATCGACAAAGATCGTATCAACTAACTTATCTTGCTTGCCTACTAGTTTTAATTTGCCTTTTTTAGCACGCTCAATCACCCTTGGAACCAAGTGCGGATCCTCAGGCCCCCAGATTAAATGAGGTCGTAATGCTGTGGTTTTGAGTTCTTTGCTATCTGCATCAAGAATCATCTTTTCTGCTAGCGCTTTTGAATGGCCATAATAATTTAAAAATTTAGCCGCATATGGCGCTGATTCATCAATTCCTGCTTCATCTTCACCAGCAAAAGTCACACTAGGGGTACTGGTATACACAATACGGTCGATTTGATGGGCTTTACTCGCTCTAATGATATTGGCGGTGCCATTAACGTTAGGTTCAAAATAACTATCTCTAGTTCCCCAAACACCGGCTTTTGAAGCAACGTGAAACACGAGATCGCAGCCTTCCATAGCGTTAACCACCCCATCATAATCAGCAAGATCACCTTTAAACATCTCAACACCCATTGCAGTGAGTTCAGGGTAATCACCACGGGCAAATCCTACGACCTCAATTTGCGCGGCGCGCAGACGTTTACAAATACTCTTACCTAGAAAGCCGCCCGCTCCGGTAACAAATGCCTTGTTTGCCGTTTGTTTAAGTGCTGCTAATGCCGTTTGTTCTTGAGGCAGTAAATCAGTTAATTGAAGCTGAGCGCTATTTACTGAGGTCATTGAATTCGCTTCCAAATGAGTTAAGGGCTTATTTTCAATTTGAGTCACTTACGCTTCCTTCCATTGTGCTTGTGCCCAAACTGCCAGCTTTTCGCGAAATATTTTTGCATTATGGCGGACATCAACAGGAAAATCTGGATGAATAAGGAATCGACTGATCCCCACGGTATGAGAATGCTTTTCTGCGATTGCTAGCAGGTCACTATAGAGCATTTTACTATCTGAACAGGCGAGGCCTTTATCTAGTTCAATACACAACAAAGGCAAAGTTTCACCGTTTATGCTGATAGGAACAAGTGCAGAACGTTTAACCTGCGGATGGGTATTGAATACTCTTTCACAGGGAATAGAAAAATAACGTTTTTTATCTGTACCAGTTTGGTCAACACGATGCGCCTTGCGGCCACACATCCATAACTGCCCTTCTTCATCAAGATAGCCAACATCGCCCATTCTATGACGAATATGCTCACCATCTGAGATTTTAGCGATTGCAGTTGCACTTTCACGATGATAATAACTGCGGCTCACCATGGGACCTTTTACCACAATTTCACCAATGCTACCGCTATCGAGCATCAAGTCATCATCCCACTGTTTAAGCGGGTTTTCTGTGATATCAATAATCGCAATATCAACACCTTTAATCGGATGACCCACACAAATTCCTAAGCCGTTATCAGTTGCCTCTGTGGTCTCAAATAAGGCCGAACTCGGCATCATACTAATGGGTAACGACTCGGTAGCACCATAAGAGTTTAGCACTTCAACACCGCTATTCAGCATGTGACTGAAGCGCTTTATCGAAGCTATTGTTGCTGGGGCGCCAGCTGAAATTACGCGTTTAACGCTAGGTAATTTATGCTGTTTAGTCTCACCTGCTTCACCTAAACGCTCCAATAAAGCTGGGTTAACAAACATATTTGAACATTGATACTTTTCAATTGCCGCAAACAAGTATTCAGGGGTGGCGGTAATCGGTTTACTGGCATCCATAGCTGGCACAATCGATGCCATTCCAAGCGCTGGACCAAATAATGAAAATAACGGAAATGTCGCTAGGTCTCGCTCACCAGGCTTAATGCCATAATCATGTTTCAATGCTTGAATTTGAGCTTCAAACATCTCGTGACTATAAACCACCCCCTTTGGGGTGCCAGTGCTACCACTGGTAAACAATATCGCCGCCATGGCATCTTTTGCCAATGCAGCAATGGGATAAGGTGCAGAGGCCGTATTTTGGGGTAAGTCATCTATCGCCTTTGCCCCTGCCAAAAAGCATGCGACCCGACTGCCTCCCACATTGAGGCATTGCTTAACTGAGCCTTTACCCCATCCAAGAATGCGCCTTGCAATATTTGCCTTCGTAATACCGATAAAAGCATCAGGTTGCGACTCTTCAAAACATTGTTTTAGATTTTTTACGCCCATTCCAGGGTCAACCAGAATGGGAATAATTCCTGCTTTGAATAAGGCAAACGTCAGTACAAAAAAATCAATACTGGGCGTCACCATTAATACCGCTTTCATTCCAGCTGTAATACCATCGGCATTTAAGCGATAAGCCATTTCATCGGATTGCACATTTAGCTGGTTAAAATCGATTTCTTGATATGACAGTGTCGATGATGCCGTTTGCACGGCAACGGCAAGCTCTGTTGGAAAGTGAACAGCTGCATGCTGAAGGTGCTGACAAATATTGGCCGAAGGTAAAGTCATAATGTTGATGTCATCTTATTGGGGATACCTGTAACCACTGAAGTATCTCATTAATGTATTAGTTATCTCTTAAACCTATAGAGTATTCATTTTAATAAAAAAGGGCATTGTTAAAATGCCCTTAGATACTACAACGTTCAATATTTTATGGATTAAGATTGAGGTTGCTCGGCCATAAAATGTTGGATTAAGCCAATCACATCTTCACTGGCATCTTCTAAAATATAATGGCCACAATCATCAAACTCACGTACTTGGGCATGAGGCATATGTTGACGCCATTTATCAAGAAAATGCTTGTCGAATACAAAGTCCTGTAAACCCCAACAAATCAAAGTCGGTACATTCGAGAACTGCGGTAAGCTATCAGCAATACTAGAAACCAAATCATAGTTTCTGTCTTCTGGTTTTAATGGAATATCTTGCACAAACCGTAAAGTCGAAATACGATTTTTCCAGTTATTAAACGGTGCAACGTAGGCTTCTCTTACTTCTTTTGGCATTGGGTTACGTTTAACGCCTACGTATGATGCAATTGAAGAAAATGCGTTAAAGCCACGAACTAAAAAAGTACCGAGAATAGTTTCACGACACACCCAAAGTGCCCAAGGAAACGGCTTTGATTCTGGCAAATGGAAAGCCGCTGTATTTAAAAATACTAAACGCTTAATTCTGTCAGGGTAACGAGCAGCATAGCCCATACCAATCATTCCGCCCCAATCATGAACAACCAAGGTAATGTTGTCTTTTACGTCTAGATGATCAAGTAAAGCTTCCAAATCATCAATACGATTTTTAAGCGTGTAGTCATAATCTGGATCGTCAGGTTTATCAGACAAACCACAACCGATATGATCAGGCACGATACACTGATGAGTTGGGCTTAATGCACCCACCAAATTACGGTAATAATAGCTCCAGCTTGGATTACCATGAACCATAACAACAGGCTCACCTTGACCTTCGTTGACATAATGCAATTTATTGCCATTACGGTCTAAGAAATGGCTATCAAAAGGTAATAAATTCTCTAACATGATGCTTCCTAATCTTTTTTTATTAATCCTAAATACACAGCTAACGAACTACCACTTGATGCCAAGCATCATACAGTTGAGTCCGCTACCTATTCCTAGGAAGCTCACTTGATCGCCAAGTTTTAAAAAACCTTGATCATGGGCAATTGCAGCAGTGACAGGCAGCGAAACGGTGCCCATATTGCCTAAGGTTTCATAAGTAGGGAATTCTTTTTCATGCGGGATATTAAGCGCATTTAAAACTTGTTTGCGGTTTGAAGCACCGACTTGGTGACAAATCACTTTATCAACTTGTTCGACTAACCAATCACGTTGGGTTAAGAAATGCTCCCAAGTGTGTTTAGCTAAGTCGACACCTTCTTTAAGTAATGTGACAGCGTCAGTTCGCATAAACTCACGATACAGCTTCTGGCTCGTCTCCTGTAGCCCCCACTGACATAGCTCGTGATGCTCTGGTGCCGATAAATGACTTGCACCTAACAATTGATGCTGACGAGTGTTTTTAAGCGGCAGGCTTCCATCGGTTAAAATGACGGCAATGGCACCTGAACCACCTGTTAGCGTGGCAAGAGATTGGGCAAAGTTTTGCATAGTTGGGTCTGACAACATGTTATCAATCGTCACCTCAACAATGTCACGTGCAGATTCACACGATACCACCATACCCGCTTTGATTTGGCCTAACTCAATACGGTTTGCAATATCTAAGATACCTGACAGCACACCTAAGCAGGCATTGCTAATATCATAAATCGCTGTATCTTTTGATACGCCAAGCTCTGCTGCAACTCGACAAGCCGTAGCTGGCTCATGTTGGTCACGACATACGCCGGTATAAACCACTGCACCTAAGTCGCTAACACTAATGCCTGTCTCATCGACCGCTTTTCTGGCAGCACAAAGTGCCCCATCAGATAAACGATAACCTTTCGGCCACCAGCGGCGTTCTTTAATACCGGTTAATGCGGCTAATTGCCCCATCGGGATACGAAACTTTTGATAAAGCGGCGCAAGGCGAGATTCTAGGTCTAGACTTGACACCACTTGGGGTGCAAGTTCATAAGCCATACTATTAATAAAAACGCGGGAATATTTCATGAAACCGTATCAATCGCTCACTTTAAGGTCGCTATCAGCAACCGAATTTATTGGTATTTGTTATTAACCCGCCATTTGAACAAGAAAAATCCAAATATTCAATACAAAACCACTTTACGGGCCATTTAAATCTACTTCAATGAGACATGAATACAGAAAAAACAGCCAAAAAAAATCAGAATTAATACTAAACCATAAAATTTTACAATAATAAACAGTAGGTTAAGCTAGCATTCGAACAAAGAAGTCTGCTATGGCTGCTTTTTAGCCTGAATTAAACAATTTCTGGGTGTAATACTGTTTGCACAGAATTCAAACATCTCAACCTGATAACCATGTTGTTCTAAAAAGCACACTCTATCTAATAATAACCACTGCTCTATTATTAGACGAAATAGGTGCGCGACGAGATCGATTCGACGCGTTAATGCCTGTCTGTGCTCACCTTTGATAAGATAGTCATCAAAATCAATTGACCCGTTAAGTGCAACGCCTTTTTGATTGGCTGCCCATCGACAAAACTCATCAAAGCTTGCGGATAATTGACTGCGTTTTACGCTGGGAATGGGTAAATATCGACCGCTACCAGTGATGTCTCTTTGTAAAGAATCAAACCCCAAGCGCCAGCTTATTTCTTGATGACGTAATAGTTGCTGCTTTGGGTTAGCAATAACACTTTGCTGTAAAGGCAACTGCAAGTCATGACGTGAAAACGTTAACCCCGAGTCTTTAGCTACATCAGATAGTGCCTGATAGTGACTTGCTTGGATTAAATGATAACAACAAGGCGAGAATGAAATAGCGCGAGTCGACGCCTGTACAGCTAAATCAATCAGCCTTACATGCAAATCACCACAGGCATGCAACGCAACCGCATGCTGTTTATTAATTAAAGGGCTATTCGCTATTTCAAATACATCAGTGCAAGTAAACGTTTGGGGTAAATGCCATTTATCAGCAAAGGCTTGCCCTTGCTCACATAAGCTTTGCTGCCATTCTAAGCTGGTTACCTTTGTCGTTTTTTTCTTCGCTAAATACCGCCCTAAATGCCCCTTCCCCGCACACCATTCAAGAATGGGTAAATCATCCGCAGGAATAAAGTGAGCAAACGCAGTAATTTGTTGCCATTTGCGCCCTTTGATATGCGCGCTAAAATGACTAAGCTCGCTTTCAGTTAGCCCCTGCTCAGCAATCTTGTTTTGCATTTGATTGACGCTAACTTCAACCTGAGCTTTTACCTTACTGGTGAGTAGTTCAAATAAGCCATCAATGCTCAAGTTATTTGAGGCTAAATCAAGCTGTAAACTTGGTAATAAACACTTAACTAAAGCAGTTTGATCAGCGTCTATTGTATCAATTTCACTGTCATCAATTTGCCAAACTGCTTTCGCCAGCGCTGGGAATTGTGTCTCCCAAGGTAACTCGGCACACTCAAAAGCCTGCACTTGCCACAAAGGGGTAAGTAACAATAAACAATCGCTTCGAATCGATAACTGCTCACTGAAAGTTAGACGATGAGTTGCAGATGTATTTACTTTAGCAATAGACAATATTTCACCTTGTTAATTGTTAACTACCGAGTTGTTCTTATTGGTCGCCATTCGTTTACCCAACCAAACACCTAAACCGAGTGGTGCGAAAAATACTGTAATTAAAAACAAAATGAAATACACAATGACACTCTTAATGGTTTCTGTGATCTGTTGAAACACTAATTCGACGGTTTTATGGCTTAATGCGTCTAAATCTTGAACCGCCGCAACTCGCTCATCTGCAATCATTTGAACGAGAGCTTCCCGCTCGTGAGTAATGATTAACGCCAATGAAGCACGCTCTTTAGATAACTGCATTAACTTATCATCAGTCACTTGACTTAACTGCTCAATAAGCGGGCTTAGTTCCGTGCGCATATCAGCGGCAAGCTGTGTCATTAACTCAGGGGTTTGCTCCATTAATGCTTGAAATTTAACGGTAGTTTGACTGATATCTGTCAGTGCCTTTTCAACATCAGCCGCATTAACATCAGAATGTAACGCATATAGTTCGGCTTTCCAGCCCAAAATTTTCGGCATTTGTTGGGTTGTCATCGCCATACGATCTGACATGTCACTCATCACTTCAGGCATAGAGCCGAATGTGGTTATCGCTTCAAACTCAGATATATTACTAAACTCAAGCCAATCATTAAAAGCTGAGGTTCGGCTAAACGTCAAATCACTGATTGGGTTTTTAGCTACGTATTGCTCAACAAATTTCTGATGCTGTTTAAAATTACTCACATTAAATCCCTTTGCCGTTTTAGCAAATCGAGCCGATAGACGTTGACTCGCTTCAATAGCAATATGCTGATGCTCCCCAAAAACCTCGCGTCCCGCACCAGTTGTAAAATAGTGGTTCATTTGCTCAGTAAACACCCAAGTATCAATCATAGCTGCAATCGGGGATGCCTGAAAAATGGCGCGTTGTAGGCTTTGCTCTGAATAAATTTTCCACATCAGAGTATTAGATTTTATTGCCACATCATCCGTGTCATTAGCAATTAAATCTGCGCTGGATTCAACCTCTGTATAAAAGTTATAGCTATATTCACGGCTGAACATACGCATATTAATTTGCTCTTTAGGCAAGGGCTCTACGCCACTTTCAAGCTTAACCTCCAATAAAGAGCAGCCTGTTAATACGCTGACGCTCACTAACAACAATAACACTTGAACCAAACGGTTAACGGCTGAACTTTCCCATGCATTCATGGTATTCTCCACACAAATAAGCAGCAAAATAACAAACAAACACCAACAGTTACCCATAGCTTGCCTTACAAATGAAACACTTGTGACACAGCTACAGGTTTAATTTAACTATATGATATATATAAAATAAATATCATCGAGACTAGTTATTTTTACATTTTCTGTCTAGGGCTAAATGCTATTTGGCTCAGTAGAATTCAGGTTTATTAATTCAGTATAGGATGTTTATATGCACTCTCCTTGTGTCGCTAAATGCGGTCTCAATGATGACGACTTTTGTATGGGATGTTTTAGGCATATCAATGAAATTGTTGGCTGGGGCAAAGCAAGTGAAGAAAGACAACAACAAATTTGGGCGCAATTACCTGAGCGAAAAGCGGTGATGAAAGGAGGCAATAACTTTCAAACTATCAGTCGTGAAAAATGGCTGGCTGCCGAAGGGAAATTAGATTAGTTCAACATGCAGCTTGCAATAAAAAAGGTTACCCACGGGTAACCTTTTAATATTCAGATGAATGATGCTTAACGTATTAACGCAACATCACTTTTTCATCATTGATTTTAAATCTGCAAAAGGGTTGTATGTTGCCGCCTCTTGCTTCACTTCAGTCGTACTGCCATAACGAATTAACTCCTCAAATCGAGAATGCTCATTATCATGGCAATATAAGCATAATAATTCCCAATTAGAGCCATCTGATGGGTTGTTATCATGGTTATGATCAACATGGTGCACAGTTAATTCAGACAAATTTTTATGAGTGAACTCTCGAGTGCATCGACCACATACCCAAGGGTATAATTTCAATGCTTGCTCACGATAGCCTTTTTCACGACTCGCTTTATATTCTCTTGCTTCAGCGAGTACTTTATCTAATTTACTTTGCGTACCTGACATCGAGTTTCCAACTTTTGATAATTAAATATGAGTGACTAACGCTAAATCGTTGTCAAAAAATTACCCCAAGGATAATCTCAGTTATCCATTGGGGCAATGGTTTCTATCACAAACGCATTTAATACAGCTTACATTACCGCTAAAGCCAAAATGACTACTCTGTCACCAACTCAGAGTTCGACAAATGTAAATAGTGTAGATAACGTTCATATTGATTAACAATATCTGCAATGATTTGCTCTTGGGTGTACCCCATAACATCATACTGCTGACCACCATGCTCTAAAAACACTTCAACACGATAATAGTCTTGTTCGCTATCAAACAACTCAACATCCGCACCATTCATATTAAACGCACGTAACCGCAGCCCATAAGCAAATGGCAGAGTATCATTATCTTCATTACCGATAACCAGCCTGACACGTTGCTCATCTTGGGTGATTACAGCAGCGATATTTTTTTGCAAAAATATTTGCTTCACTTGGTCAAGACCAGGCTTGGCGATGTTATCTAAAAACTCTTGTGCATCTTGATGACTCGGCTGAGAGACAAGCACATCAATGCGATCTTTCCAACTCATATTCGCTTTAGCAAATTGCACACTGGTATTATGAGATTGGACACTGTTTATCTTCAAATAATCATCTTGTAAGGCTCTAAACAAGCCGACACACATTAATAGCATGACAATTAAAAACGGCATTGCACTGGCTATTGCCGCAGTTTGTAATGCTTGTAACCCACCCGCAATTAGCAGTACCGATGCAACAACCCCTTGTAAAATTGCCCAAAAAATTCGTTGCCATACTGGTGCACTATTGTCGCCACCAGATGTAAGGTTATCAATCACCAACGAACCTGAATCTGACGACGTAACGAAAAATGTCACCACTAAGAACACGGCAATAATCGATAAGATGTTCGAAAATGGTAAGTGTTCAAAGAACTTAAATAGCGCTACTGAAACGTCACTTGAAACAGCATCCGACAAATAGGTTGCACCATGATTCATTACAGCATCGATTGCGGTATTACCAAATGCCGTCATCCATAGGAAAGTAATCCCTGATGGAACAAATAACACCCCAATCAAAAACTCACGAATGGTTCGTCCACGGCTTACTCTGGCAATAAAGGTACCGACAAATGGGGACCATGATATCCACCAGCCCCAATAAAGTAGTGTCCAACCACCAATCCAATCTTCTTTTTGATCGTAGGCATATAAGTTAAATGTTTTACCCACAATGTCACTTAAATAGCCGCCAGTGTTTTGCACAAAGGCTTGCAATAACGCAATTGTCGGGCCAAGTAAAAGCACAGCAACCAAGAGTAACAAAGCTAACCCTAGGTTTAACTCGCTGAGCCTTTTAACGCCTTTATCTAAGCCTGAAAACACCGATAAAGTCGCCACGCCAGTGATGGCAATAATTAAGATCACTTGGACAGTGATATTGTTTGGCAATCCGTCAATTAAATAGCTTAAGCCTGAGTTAACTTGCAACACACCAAAGCCTAATGAAGTCGCGACACCGAACATAGTGCCTAATACTGCAAATGTATCAACTGCGTGACCGATTGGACCATATATGCGCTCTCCAATTAACGGATAAAGCGCAGAGCGAGGTAATAGTGGTAACTTATGTCGATAAGAAAAATACGCCAAACTTAACGCCACAATGGCATAAATCGCCCAAGCGTGAATACCCCAATGAAAGAAGGTAATTTTCATTGCTTCTTTCGCGGCTTCTATGGTTTCAGGGCTGGTATCAGGTGGCGCAAGAAAATGCATCACAGGCTCAGCCACACCAAAGAACATCAAGCCAATTCCCATACCAGCAGAAAACAGCATGGCAATCCAGCTTTTGTAACTATAGTCTGGGACGGCGTGATCTGGACCTAACTTGATATCACCAAAACGGCTCATCATAACGAACATGATAAAGATGATAAAAATTGCGACGCCTACGATGTAAAACCAACCAACTTTAAGTTGCAGCCAAGACTGAACCGTTTGGAAAAAAGCTGCGGATTGCTGTGGCCAAAAAGCACACAGGAGAACCATCATAGTAATAAGGGTGACAGACGAAAAAAATACAGGCGGATTTATACTAGCCTTAGGTAACATTAATACTCCTAGTTTGGAGTGAAAAGATATCTAAGCTAACCTAAGCGCTAAGTCGTTCAAAAATCTATTTGTCGAACTTAATGCTTTGATTAACTTATAAACTAACCTTCACAATAGCACAATCTAATGGATGTTTTTGTCTTACAGCACACGCTTTAAGCAAAAGTTTACCCACAGTTAACAACTGTCAGGATTAAGATACAGAAAAACACAGATCTATAACATTAAATTTGCTCTGCAAGTCAATGTAACAGCAAGCCCTGAGACTAACATTTTGAGTTGACTGTAAGATGTAAGTACTTAGTGATGAGGATGTCGTGCTTTAAGCAACAGGATTAATGACGAGTTTTCAGTAAGCTCAGGGGCAGTCCATTTATCCCTGAGCGACTTAATATGCAAACATCGACGAAAATAGCGGCTATTAACTTTATCCTTGCTCAAGGCCGCTCGCAATTAAATGCGTATTAAGACTGGTATGTAGTTTAGCTTAATGGTTATTGTCGCTATTTTTAGCCTCAAGCTCACTGTCTACTAATGTGTCTTTGGCACTGTCTTTAATAGGCTTTTTAGCGTTAGTGGCTGTGATTGATTTTGCCGAAATTCCAGCGGTTAAATTAAAGCGCATCGCATCTTCAAACGACCAATCAACTTCAATTAAATCTTCTCGTTTAACTAAACTCGTAACACCAGCCATTTGATAACTCAACTGAAATAAAACCGGTACCCAATCCCCGTCTGGTAGCGCGTCTGTTAATGGTTTAGGCGCGGTTTGGTTCATAATAAAACCAACAACATAACCACCGTTTGCCTGTTTAATCAGCACGGTCTTTTGGTTTTTTGGCTTACCATCGCTTTTCATTAACCCTGCAATATCACGAATACTGCCATATACCGACTTAAACAAAGGAAACTTCATTAATTGCTGTTCAAGCCATGAATATAACCAAGCAAACGGACTAAACGAGAATAGTAACCCCGAGATAAAAACCAATACTGCAACCAGGATAAAACCTGTGCCAACAAAAGCGTTGTCCAGTTCGACAATATCAAGCAAGAAATGACCTAAGCCATCTAAAGAGATAAATAAAGACCAGAATAACCAAAGGCTGAGTACCATAGGTAACAGATTAGTTAGGCCTCTAGAAAGGGTGTTTTTCATTACGTCCACGCAAATAGAAATCAGAACGAAAATGGTAGCACACAATGCTCATAAGCCATGACGTATATTCATCACAGCTAAATGAGCAAAGCTGGCTTTGTGAGCTAAATCACGAATAGATCTACAAAGCCATCTTTAATCTGCATCAACATACAGTTATAGCGAGCGAAAACTACTATTTAGGCGCACTCAGTTGCAGCCATTGATTTCGGCCTAACTCGAGTACAACGCCCACTGCCAGCCCTACAGCTGTATTAATTGCCAAACATGCTAATGCCGTTGAAAAAATGACAAAAATACAAAAGGGCTTACCATCGATAAATCGCTTAGACCAAGCGAGCTGCGTTCCAGCAATAGCAAGCAAGCTTCCCAACACCGCTAGGGGAATTAACGATAAAACAGTCGCAATGCCCTGTCCCCAAAAAATGGCTATGAATAAACACGTTCCACCAAAGATTGCCGGTGCTAACCATGTTCTAGCGCCAAAGTGATGCTGAACAGCAAGTCCTCCAGCGCCATGGCACATTGCTGCGCCGCCAAATGGCGCCATGAGTAAGTTTGACCAACCTGAAGTTTTTGCAAAAGCTTGTGGAGTAAACTTGTCACTGTCTTCGGGGAATTTGTCTTTAGCCATTGCCGAAATCGCAATGACAGCGTTAGTTAAGGTGAGTGCTAATTGCGGTAATACTAACAATAATGCAGCTGAACTCCACTCATTAGACTCAGGCCAACTGAATTGCCAACCTGTGGTTTGAGTAAAGTCAAAGTTCGGGCTAGATTGGCTAAATAATTGCCATAGAATGCCTAGAAAAATCACCAAAGGCATAACCAAATACTGCATTGGCATAAACCGACTTAAAAACAAAATACCAAATGCCAATAAGCCTACGCCCCATGTTTCACTCATCATGAAACCGCCCATCCACATCAACTGAATACCAATGGCGAGTTGAATACCGATACTGATGGCAGGCGACAATTGTTTTGCCATCCACTGAATAATACCGCTGTAAGCTAGTATCAGAAGGATCCCCCCCATCAACATGGCAGATGCTTGCAACATACCGGGGGTTAACCCTTCAGCAATCACTAGCGCGCTTATCACTTTCATCGGTTGGATAGGGATAGGTCTTCGATAATAAAAAGCAGTAAAAATAGCAAAACAACCAAAGCCTAAGAATATGCCTTGGGGGGAAAATTGATTAAGGGCGATAAGCCCAAGCACTAAAGGAAGAAAAGTGCCTAAATCCGCAAAAGCACCACTGAACTCACCTGAAATTTTGTTGAAACTATTAAAACGATTGGTCTTACATCTCATATATCTTGCCGTAGGGATTGGATACTGAGATATAGCAATTTGAATGCCAACAAAAATAATGTGAACTAGTTCAAAATAATGCTGTAATGTTAATCGTTTAGCCAAAAACAATAGACATATTGACCCACACAAAAATTCTTTAAAAGGTCAATATGTCCAAATTAGTCATTCTTAATATGATGACATCGAGGTGAGTGAACTCAGATTTTCGCAATAAAAAAGCACCTCGAAAGGTGCTTATTAATTAATGAGTTATCTAGAACTCACTCAAAGTTAGTTTGCCTTACTTATTATAAGTTAAGATCTTTTTCCATATCTTCGTATGAAGTATGGCGAACATCTTTACCTTTAACGAAGTAAATAATGTATTCACAGATGTTTTTACAGCGGTCGCCCACTCGCTCAACAGCACGAGCAGCCCAAAGAACATCTAGTACACCAGGGATAGAGCGAGGATCTTCCATCATATAGGTCATCAATTGACGAATAATCCCTTCATACTCTTTATCTAATTTGGCATCTTCTTTGTGTAACTCAAATGCATTATCTGCATCCATACGGGCCAAAGCGTCCAAGGTTGAATGCAGTGTACGAGTAGCATGACGCCCCATGTTTTCAATGCTTACTAGCAATGGTTGTTGATTGTTCAAGCGCTTATCTAACGCAGCTTTAGCAATACGAACACAGGCATCTCCGATACGTTCAAGATCGGTTATGGTTTTAGTGATTGTGATAATCAAACGTAAATCACTGGCTGCTGGTTGGCGTTTAGCGATGATACGAGTACATTCTTCATCAATAGACACTTCCATGCCATTAACACGGTGATCACCATCAATGACTTTTTGCGCAAGCTCAGCATCTAAAGAAGCAAGTGCATCAAGAGATTCTTCTAGTTGGCGTTCAACTAGGCCGCCCATGGCTAAAACACGGTTACGAATATCTTCAAGTTCGGCGTTAAATTGACCCGAGATATGCTTATTTAAACTTTTGTTTTCCATTACTGTATCAACCTTATTCTTTACTATATTGACCTAAGCCATCAGCTCTAATGCAATAAATTTAGCCGTAACGACCGGTAATGTAATCTTCTGTTTTACGCTTTTGTGGCGTAGTGAAGATAGTATTAGTGTCAGCATATTCAATCAGTTCACCCATATACATGAATGCCGTTTGATCTGATACACGTGCAGCCTGTTGCATGTTATGCGTTACGATAACCACAGTATATTTTGATTTAAGATCCGTGATTAACTCTTCAATCGTTAACGTTGAAATTGGATCCAATGCCGATGTTGGTTCATCAAGCAGCAATACTTCTGGCTCAATTGCAATGGCACGGGCAATAACAAGACGTTGTTGCTGACCACCAGATAATCCGAAGGCGTTATCGTGCAAACGGTCTTTAACTTCATCCCAAATTGCTGCACCGCGTAATGAACGCTCGGCGGCTTCATCTAACTCACGACGGTTACTCACCCCTTGCAGGCGTAAACCGTAAACCACGTTCTCGTAAATCGATTTTGGAAACGGGTTAGGACGCTGGAACACCATACCGACATTTCGACGAAGTGCAGCAACATCAACTTTCTTGTCATAAATATTTTGACCGTGAAGTAAAATTTCACCGTCAATATGACAAGTTTCAACTAAGTCATTCATACGGTTAATACAACGTAAAAGCGTCGATTTACCACAACCACTTGGACCAATAAATGCTGTCACTTGGTTTTTCGGGATTTTCATGCTCACATCAAATAGAGCTTGTTTATCACCATAACGTAAATCTAAATTACGAATTTCTAGCGCAGTATCCTGTGCAGGTAGGTTAGCTAAATCGACAACTTCAGATTTAATAGCGCTTTGATCAATAGAAATCATTTTTCTTTTTTCCTCAGGATATCGCTAATTAGTGTTCTAGCGAACGGAATTTTTCACGTAAGTGATTACGTACACTGATAGCTGTTAAGTTAAGTGTCACAATCACAGATACTAATAAGAATGAAGTGGCATAAACTAATGGTCTTGCCGCTTCTACGTTAGGACTTTGGAAGCCAACGTCGTAAATATGGAAACCTAAATGCATAAACTTACGTTCTAAATGGATAAACGGAAAGTTCATATCAATAGGTAAAGTCGGTGCGAGTTTAACAACACCCACTAACATCAATGGTGCAACTTCACCTGCTGCGCGCGCAACAGCCAAAATAAGGCCTGTCATAATTGCAGGACTCGCCATTGGAATAACAATTCGCCATAAGGTCTCAAACTTAGTCGCACCAAGCGCTAAACTGCCTTGACGCACTGCACTTGGGATTCGGCTTAAGCCTTCTTCAGTCGATACAATGACCACTGGAAGCGTTAGAATCGCTAACGTTAATGCTGACCAAATCACACCTGGCGAACCAAAAGTGGGTGAAGGTAGCGCTTCTGGATAAAACAATTGGTCTAATGAACCACCAAGCATGTATACAAAGAAGCCTAAGCCAAAAACACCGTAAACAATTGACGGAACACCCGCTAAGTTAATTACCGCGATACGGATCATCTTAGTAATTGGACCCTTTTTAGCATATTCGTGTAGGTAAATAGCAGCGATAACCCCGAATGGCGTTACAATAACGGCCATCAGCATCACCATAAATACCGTACCAAAGATAGCTGGAAATACCCCACCCTCAGTATTTGCTTCACGTGGGTCATGACTAACAAAGCGACCTAAACCGACAAACCAATGTACTACTTTATCGAAACTGTTCATACGATTGACGTAGCTAACGTCTAATACTGAATCTAACTTGAGCGTGACTTCTTCACCGCGCATGTCTCGAATTATCACAGAATCTCTTGCCGCTTGGTCACGCAACGCGAACAAGTCTTTTTCCATGACTAAGTAATCTTGATTGAGCTTTTCTGCTTGTGCATCTAATTCAGCTTTACGCTCTGGGGTTAATTTACCGTCTAATTCATAACCACGTTCTTTTAAACGTAAACGCTCAAGTTCATAGTTAACTGAACCAATCTCAGACTTTTGAAGCTTTAACGCCTGCTCGCCGATGGTCACAGCACGGTCAATGTGCTCTTCTAACGCGACTTCGATTTGCTCGCCTGATAATGGTAAACGTTCACCATTTTCAATCACAGCAACCGGGTAGCCGTAGAAGTTACCATTTTTGGTACGCTCCAACATAGCGATATCAGTAGGCTTTTCACGACTAACGATGTCTGTAGCCAAAATCCAGCGAAAATCCAAACCAACGAATTCACGGTTACCTGTTTTCACTAGATAGCGAGTGACAAACTCACCAGGATGTTCGTTAAACTGATGACCTGCTGAAATCAATCGTTCAGTAGGCACTTCTTCACGGTCATAAATCTCTCCAATTAAGGTTGATTTAACACCATTATTATCTTCAAGTTGCCATTGATAAATATCGGCAGGCCAAAAGTAACTTAATCCACGCCATGCAATTAATAACAACAAACCTAATACTGCAATCAAGCTGATACTGACTGCACCACCGGTCATCCAAATCCATGGAGAACCCGATTTAACCCACTTACCCATTGCTCAAACCTCTCAAAGCGATTGGCGAAATATTCATTATTATTTTCATCTTCATTCCTTAAAGTGAGCTGTAACGTTCACGTAGACGTTGACGTACCACTTCTGCAATGGTGTTAAAGACAAAGGTAAATACAAACAAGACGAATGCCGCAAGGAACAATACACGATAGTGCGAACTACCAATGGCAGATTCAGGCATTTCTACCGCAATGTTAGCCGCTAATGTCCGCATACCTTCAAATACACTCCATTCAAGGATTGCGGTGTTACCTGTCGCCATCAGTACAATCATGGTTTCTCCCACTGCACGACCAAGTCCCATCATCACAGCGGAAAAGATACCTGGACTGGCTGTCAATAGCACCACGCGAGTCAGAGTCTGCCAGTTCGTTGCACCCAGCGCTAATGAGCCATTTGATAAATGACGTGGCACTGAGAAGATAGCATCTTCAGCAATTGAGAAAATCGTTGGAATAACAGCAAAGCCCATCGCAATACCGACAACAAATGCATTTCGTTGGTCAAAGGTAATCCCTAAATCATTGGTAATAAATTGGCGAGTATTACCATCAAAGAAAGCAATCTCAATCACTGGACTGATTTCGAATGAGAACCAACCCACAAACAAGATAACTGGGATTAGCATGATTTCTTGGTACGTTTCAGGTAATCGTTGCTTCCACGAGTTTGGTAACCTGCTCCAAGTAAATGCACTTAGTAAAATACTGGTTGGTAACAATGTCAGTAATACTAAAATGCCTGGAAGATGGTCTTCAATTAACGGCGCTAACCAAAGGCCCGCTAAGAAACCTAAAATAACCGTAGGAAGTGCTTCCATGATTTCAATGGTTGGCTTAACAACACTACGGACTTTAGGTGACATGAAGTAAGCAGTATAAATTGCACCAGCAATCGCTAATGGCACAGCGAAAAGCATCGCGTAAAATGCAGCTTTCATGGTACCGAATGCTAACGGCATTAAGCTTAGTTTTGCTTCAAAATCATCAGAGCCTGAAGTTGACTGCCAAACATACTGTGGCTCTGGGTAACCTTCGTACCAAACTTTTTGCCACAAAGCACTCCAAGAGACTTCTGGATGGTCATTGTCTACTGCAAATACATTCAAGCTATTATTCGCTTCAACGATTAACGCATTGGAGCGAGGGCTAAATGCCATTTCACCAGGCTTAGCAATATTAAATTTTTCAGTGAATAAATTACGCTGACTTGTGGTGTATAAAAGAGATAACTCGCCTTCAGGACTGACTACAGCAAAACTTTTGCGGTAGAACTCAGTGGCGATTGTTTGTACAGGTGAATCAATCTCAAAGTCGCGAATTTTTTGATACAAACGGCCATTTCGGCTACTGACTTGAAAATATTGATCAATCGTGCCGTCTTCATAATTAATCAGAATTGAACTGGCACCAGCAAGTAGGCTGACATTTGAAACTTTGTTTGAGCCATCTTTTACATCAAGTACTTGTAATAATGATGGTTCATCGGTGTCACGGATGTCATAAATAAAGATTTTATTAGTTGTAGGCAGTATCAATTGACGATGATCTGGTGTCATCAAGGCTGTTAACGCATCTTTAGGTGCATCCTCAACTACCGATAGATCTGAATACCACTCGATCTCTTCGGTCATCATGTTTTCTTCACCTTCAAGGCGATTTAACTTCCATGCACCTTGTTCATCTTGGTACGCAAAACCAATACGGTTATCGATATAGTCAAAGGCTAAATGGTGTAAAGCCTGACCTTCATCAACCATGATTGGTGTTTCACCTAATGGGTAGCGTAAACGTGGTGTAATTGTGCGCACGTTGTCAGGGTAAGTCACGCCAAAATCAACCCCAACGATTAACGCCTCACCCGTACTTAACCCAAGCGAAAAACGTTGCTCATTTGGTTTAGCTTTGGCACTGCTCACCACTGTCGCCCCTACAGGAAGCGGAGGCTGAAAACTCTCAATTAACTGTTTACTGGCTACTGAATAAAAATCAACTTGGCCATTTACCAGTACGCGATAAGCTATTTCATTTTGCTCATCACTTCCCACCATTAAAGTGGCAGTCTCGGTATTTTGATAACTGATTGTTGATACAGGTTCAACATCAGCACCATCAAAAATTGGCTTAATAACATACAATAAGTAAAAGAAAATCAACAACAAAGCGACAAAAACCATGGTTCCACCCACAGTTACACCCACTTCTGCTGCCTTATCCGTAAATGCTCTTCGATTCGCTTTTCTGCCTACTAGCAGACTCTTCGTCTCAGAACCAGGTTGATTGACCTGACTTTCCATTCAGAACCTCTATAATTAATCGTCAGCGAAATTTCGCTATGATTGTTTAATCCGCTGTGATACTAAATAAATAGCTGTTTTATTTACCTTAAGCGTTTGTGATTACAACTCAACAATTGTCAGTTCAAATCAGTACGTTTAAGTGATTAATTGATGACATTTTTTAGATGCCTATTTTAATTGGCTGAATTATATGACGTATATATGACAGTAGTGTTACAGGCGATTTATTTGTTAAACATTTGGGAGTTTCTTTTATGTTACGTTATCTAGTTACCTTGCAAGCCCCTGATAGAAAAGGGTTAGTTGAACAGATTGCAAATGTTATCAGTCGTCACAACGGCAACTGGCTCGACTCCGAAATGCGCCATATTGACGGCGTTTTTGCCGCAATATTACAGTTAGAAGTATCGGCATTAAAATGGGATACCTTGCTTGAGTCTTTGGAGTGTATCGAAGGGCTAAGCTGTACTTACAGTAAAACGGGCCACATAGCGGAGCCGATTAAACGATTAAGTTTTAATTTAGTAGCCTACGACCGTGAAGGCTTAGTGCTTGAAATTTCAAATAAAATAAATGCACTTGGTATTAACATCGAGCAATTTAGTAGTCAGCAAGAAACTGCAGGCCACAGTGGTATTGCATTGTTTAGAGCCACCATGGGTTTAGGGTTATCAGATCCAAGCCAGGAAGAACAACTCACAGAATCACTATATGAACTCGGTGACGATGTGGTGTTAGATAAACTCAGTAAAAGCGCCTAGCTCCTTTTGTTTGTTGCGTTAATGAATGTATTAGCGCAACAGATATCCCTTCTATTCAATCTAAAAAAACCGTTTAAATTTACTGACTACCATCTGTTAGACTATTAACAAATCATAACAAAAAATGAGTTTAGAGATGTTAGGAACGTTATCAAAAATGCGCACTCAGCTTGATGAGCAAAATGAAGTGCACTATCAATTACCAGTAGGGGATGCACTCTTAGAGTTAAACCCTTTAATCGGTAAAACACTCACCTTGACCCATACGGGTAAAATTTTATGCTCAAGTTGTGGTAAGAAAACCAAAAAAAGCTACTCTCAGGGACATTGTTACGTGTGTATGTCAAAGCTTGCTAGCTGTGACTTATGCATCATGAAGCCTGAAACGTGTCACTTTGATCAAGGTACCTGCCGTGAACCAGAATGGGCACAAAGTCATTGCTTTGTTCCTCACTTTGTCTATTTATCTAATACATCTGGGATCAAAGTTGGCATTACGCGTTACACGCAAATACCGACTCGCTGGATAGATCAAGGCGCCACACAAGGGTTACCTATCTTTAAAGTTTCAACTCGCCAACTTTCAGGCCTTGTTGAAGTCGAATTGGCAAAACTGATTAATGATAAAACCAATTGGCAAGCCATGTTAAAAGGTAATGCTGATGATGTTGATTTAGTCGATATGGCCAATCAATTAATCCCAGAAATTGAAGCAAAACTGTTAGAGATAAAAGAGCAAAATCCTGACTTTGTGATTGAGCGACTCAATGATCAAATTCAAGGTATTCGCTTCCCTATTACCGAGTTCCCTAAAAAAGTAAAATCTCATAACTTTGATAAAACACCTGAAGTAACGGGGGTTTTGCAAGGTATTAAAGGTCAGTACCTCATTTTTGACACAGGCGTTATCAATATCCGTAAGTTCTCATCATACGAAGTGAATGTTGACACTGAGTAACACTTCAATTGAACGGTAAACTGAATATAGGCTAAATAAAAAGCCGCAGAACTTAGGCTCTGCGGCTTTTTTATAATAGTTTCTCGCTCAGGAAAATCGTTACATCGTATGATTAGGGATAGAGCTCAGCATCATACCAGTCAATTTATCAAAGCGGATCTCACGATCTTCGATAGGTTTTCCTGTCTCTGTAAACCCTTGTGCTAACACTTTCCAAATAGGTTGAATACGATTAGGACTAAACAAAGCCACCAGTACAGATCCTTTTTCAAAATCATCATCAATACCTGATGTTGATAAGCCAGCAACGAGACCTGCTCTTTTCATGATTTCTGCGTCACTCATTTCCGACTCTAGCGCCATACCAAAACCAATAAGCACATTTGGATTCTCATTATCTTTAGCAAAATGGTAGCCCTTTTGCTCCATGATTTTTGTTATCGATTGACGCATATGTCTCACTAATTCAGCATCATCAAGTTTATTTGCACTATGAACAGTAAACATCGTTGGGTGCCAAGCAAAGCTCTTTGCTTGCGAAGAAATAAAGCTAAGATCTCCTGAAGTCACCATTGTGATTCGACTAGGAGCAGGCTTGTTGACCTCTTCTTTGGTTGCACAACCTGAAATCAATACAGCGAAAAGACTTATCCATAAACACCATTTTTTGCTATTCATTCACATTTAGTCCTGTAGTCAGCAAGTTAGCCTATCTTTATTGTATCAAGCTATTGAAATTTCGTTATCAATATAACACTTAAACCCTAACCTAACCTGACTCAATTTCAATAACAAGTTATGTCATGTTACCAGCAAAAGCCACACACAAGATTAGCAAGCTACAAACAATTACAGTACAAATGTAAAAGCGCCATCCACGAAAAATGTAATTAACACTAGGTTAGCCAGTATATTCCCGTTAAGATGATCACCTATTAGCACTGCCGTATTGATATATTTTACCGATTTATGGAACTCGTTTTTACTATTGCACTATTCGCTTTTTCTGCAGGAATTACACCCGGCCCCAATAACATCATGTTAATGACGTCTGGCGTTAATTTCGGTATAAAACGCAGCATGCCACATTTACTAGGGATTATTATTGGCTTCCCGAGTATGGTGGTCGCTATTGGCTTAGGACTGAGTGCCGTCTTTCAAGCCTACCCAATGACGCATCAAGTCATTAAAGTTGCTGGTATCATCTACCTACTTTACCTTTCTTGGCGCATCGCTAATAGCTCAAGCAACTTAGAAGGTAAACAAACAGCTAAACCATTTAACTTCTTTCAAGCTGCTGCATTTCAATGGGTTAATCCTAAAGGCTGGATTATGGCTGTCGGCGCCATCGCTACCTTTACTGACATTTCACACGCTTTAATTCCGCAAGTATTAACCATTGCAGTGGTATTTTTTATGGTGGCATTACCTTGTGCCTCAATTTGGTTAAGCTTTGGTATTGGCCTTAAAAAACTGCTTAAAAACGAGCGTCAGCAAAGAATATTCAATATCTCAATGGCCCTGCTATTAGTGTTATCTATCATACAGATGGCTTTACCTGATTAGTCTTACATTGAATAAACAACACTGTTAGTAAGGCTGTTAGCTTTTACGCCGAACGTTAGTTTTAGCGACGAACATTAGTTTTAGCGTAAGCCCGCTATGACGAATTGAACATATGACAGGAAAGAACATGCAAGAGCAAAGCGAATACCATATTGAAACAGCAAACTGGGTCAATAAAGTGATCATGAAATACAATATTTGCCCATTTGCACGTCGAGAAGTTGAAAATAACAGCATCCGATACATTTGCAGCGAAAACACTAAAGTCAAACAGGTGCTAAAAGACTTTCTGTCAGAATGTGAATACCTAGATAACCATCCCGATACCGAGACCACACTATTCGTTTTACCCCGAGGTTTTGAAGGCTTTTATCACTATCTCGATCTTGTCGATTTAGCCAATGATAAATTACTCGAAAATGACTATGAAGGTGTCTATCAACTTGCCAGTTTTCACCCGGACTATTGTTTTGATGGCGAGCCACAAGATAGTCCCACAAATTATACCAACCGCTCCCCTTACCCAACGCTTCATATCATTCGTGAAGCCAGTATGGAAGCCGCTTTAGCTGGATATAATGAGCCAGAGTCTATCCCTGAGAGGAATATCGCTTTTGCTGAACGTAAAGGCACTGAATTTTTTACTGCATTATTAAAACAATGCAAGGTAGGAAACGAGATTAAGTAAACATTACTCGGTATCACTCATTTGGTAATGTCGAGTGACATTGACAGTAAGCCGCCCCCAAGCTGATTGCTTCACTCGTGCTTGATGCACTTCGAATGCCATTTGATCTGTAAACACTTCATCGACATTATACTTATTGGGATTTTTGTTATCAGGAAGCACTTCAAAACTAACGCAGCCAGACTCTGCTAGCGTCAGCTTGCGGTGCAAAGGTAAGGCTTGTTTTACTGCGGATAAATCCTCATCAGCCACTAAAATATAGCCTGTTAATCTGACTCTACTCAATTCATCTTCCTTGAAGTTGGGTGATAGCTAAAACTAAACGACAACACTAACGCTTAGCTTTGTTTTTGCGCTTATTGTAATCCTACTTGTCAGCAGGATGATTTACACCATCATTTATCACTACATCGCCTAATTCATATGGGTTCACTCCAACCAGACACCCAATGTTATAGCCATATTCATTGGGATTGGAGCGTCGTTGGTGATGTGTATAGATGCCACATTTAGAGCAAAAGTAATGTTTAGCGGTATGAGTATTAAATTGATAGCAAGTTAAATTCTGCTCGCCTGCAATAATCGTTAAATTTGCTAAAGGAACAGAAGCCACAATGGCACCTTTACGGCGACAAATAGAACAATCACAACGTCTGGGATTTTCTATTCCATTAGGGAGAAACAATTCAATGTTCACTTCGCCGCAATGGCAACGAGCAATATGCCGCAGCTTAATAAGGGTTGCACCAACTTTTTGTATCATTAATCAAGCCTCCATGCTTTAAATATACTTATCCAGAGTAACGTTATAGCATGCACATCACTCAATCCAGATGCCTATTTTTAAAATAGAAGATTGAAAATACAAGTTTGAAAAAACAAGATTGAAACCTAAAAAGCTTCATTTACATTGAAATAAAACCCACTGTCGCCATCACCAAAGGCCAAGTCTAATCTAAGGTTAACTCGCGGTTTCACTTCAAAACGATAACCAATGCCCGTGTTGGGTAGCACATCAGATGACGCTAATTCACTAAATTTATCAGAAATAACCCCAGCACCTACCCAATATACCATGCCATGACGACCAGATAAGTTTTGACGATATTCTACTTGAGCAAGGAGCATTTGCTTATCGCGATAACGACCTGAGGTGTAACCTCGTAGTAAATCTCCGCCGCCAGCTTTAGATAGCTGATCCCAAGGTACATCACCATGGGTAAATCGACCACGTATTTGCCATGCCAGAACGTCACTACCTGCAACTGGATAATAAGTGCTGTAGAGAGCATTAACGACTTCAAAGTCTGTTTTGCTACCTAAGTCTTTACGATATACACCGACATCTATCTGAGCAATTTTTCCCTGTTCAGGATTGAGTACATTATCTCGGCTATCATAATTGGCCAATAAGTTAATACCTACGCTGCGTGATGATGCTTCTAATGGCGTGATATCAACTTCAGATTCTAAGATATCTATACTACTGGCTTTGGCATAACTGAAGTCAAAACCTGCTCCAACAAACACATTTGACGACACCCGCTGAAGGAACATTGGATTTGCACTAATCACTCTGCCACTAAAATCAGTACGATTATCATCTTGATAGTTTTCATCATACCCAATGCCATAAAACACATCGGGAATATCTGACAATTCGGCGTTGAGATATAGGCGCTGCCTATCTTCATTCAGAAAGGTTTTATTTTCAATGGACACACCTAATGCGCCATTAATAGAGGCTAAACCATTAATGACCAACGAAGATAGTTGACTTACCTCATCGTCAGGATCAACTTGATACAAGCCTACAGCAGAAATGCCAACACCTAAATCCATTTCAGGATTGTAAAATGGCCCTGGTAAAAAGCTAAAATCAATAGGTTTACTCGGGTCAAATTCGCCATCAGCCCCCAGCTTTTGTAAAAAATTTTCTACCCAGCCGAGCGCTTCATTGTCGTCTTGAAATGGCACTTCATCAGCACCGTTAGCCTTATGCAGCTCTTGTTCTGTGATCTGTTTAGTCGCGCCATTCACTGATTGAGGCTGTGCTGCTGACACACTAAAACTCAGCATGAGTGAAATTGATAGAGATAAAATCGGCAAAAGTAACGCTGAACGCCTGCAAGCATGATTGCGCTTTGAGCTCACTGTAACAGCCAATGTGCGTGCCACAGAATTAATTAGCTTCATTAACGTGTCCTTGGTTTGAGCTATCAGCTTGTTTCAGTTGTTTCGCCAATGGCAACTTAGGGTACTTAGCTAAATGTTCAGCTAACATGGCTTGATCTCGAGTTTGGTTATAACGAGATAACTCAAGAAACTGCTCTTGAGTAAAACCTTGCTGCCAAAGCGATGCAGGCACATGATCAAATGAGGCTGAAAATTTAGGGTCTACGAATAGCCACTGCTTTGCTACATCATCAATGGCAATCCCGTGGACAAGATTGGCAAGCTGTAACTCATGCGGCTCAACCGTTTGCTCATAAAGAGCGCTGATCGCTGGCCATGATTTACTAATAAATGCCAAGCCCTTAGGCACGATGTAAGGTGATTGTTCATCTCCTAATTCATAGTGACGTTTAAGCAGCATGAATTTATTCGGTAACGGTTCGTTTGAATCCCACCAATAACCATCAATGGCTTCAAACATGGCATCAGTTTGTTGGGCAGAAACGGGTTCTAACCAAGCGATGGTTGCAGAAATCCACGCTGTCATATGAAAATTATATTGCTGACGTGTCATGGCTAAATTATTGGTGAGCACTGCAAGAGCGATTTTCGCCCCTAACATATTCGAGTAAAGATCTTCAGGTGAATACGCCGACACATCTTCGGTCCAGGGACTAAAGCTACGATAACCATGGTATTGCGCGATTTCATGGGCTTCTGCCATAGAGTAAGCCAAACGAACCGCTATACTTGCCGCCAGTTCCCAGCGCTCAGTAGCGGTTAACTCGCTGACGTCAAACGCCGCTAACTCAATGGTTCTTGGACCGATTTCAAACGGCAGCTCAATAGTTTGCGCCTCACCTAAATAAGGCTGAATGCGGTAAAACAAAGCCACAGCGTTATCAGCAGTATCACGCACATGAGCGAGGTCAATAAAGCCACCTTTTAGGGTGTATACCAAACCGTTATTCTCACCACTTCGGCCAGCATTCGGCGCCGACTTTTGATGGCTAAAGCTTCCCGCTTCAAACGCATGAGCACCAATATCATCCAGCTCAATCGTATTGGCATGTCTAAAAAATGGCACCGGAATCGGTCCAAGTTTAACTTTCTGGCCACTACCAAATGCACAACAAGGTCTAACACTTGTCGGTAAAGGTAAAGCTGCTTGCTCTGGTAATTTGATGTCCTTGAGTAATGCGTTGTCAGGCTCATTATCAAGCGCTGCTTCCACTGCTACATCAGATGGCGTCGCACTGACTTGCCATTCACTGCTTGAGCAGCCACTAGCGATAGTGATTATTGAAAGGAGTAATAGGTTTTTGTTGAGAAACTGCATCATTTTATAAAATCTCGGATCATTTGATTGATGAGCTCCGGAAAGTCATTCGTTAGCCCGTGGGAAGCATCAGGAATAATGATAAGTGGCGCATCTAGAAAAACTGAAAACTCATGCCCTTTCTCTAATGGAAACACCTGATCGTTTTCACCCCATATCAATAAAGATGGAGGCAAGTTATCTCTGAATTCAGCAGGTTCCAATTGATTTCGATACGCAGGTAATGTGGTAATCAACGAGCGTTTTTCTTCGAGGTAATTCGCAAAGTATGTTTGATAGATTTGTTCATCGATAAAGCTTGGGTACCAAGGGTGTGCGACAAAGGTATGTTCCAAAAGATGCCTTACACCTTCTTTATCTTGAGGCACAAACACCGCTTCAGGGGTTGTTTGGCCTAATCGCTCACTCATCGCATCCATATCAGCATCACTAAAGACAATCCCCGGACTGGCAAGCATCATCGCTTTTTTTACTTCTGGCGCTTTAATCATTAAGTCAAACGTCACAAAGCCACCGAACGAAATACCAACAAGGTTTACTTGTGTAAGCCTAAGTTCACTTATGAGCTGTTGAATCGCCGAAGTTTCGCTTTCAATGGTTGCTGGAGCATGGCTATATGAATCGCCAAACCACAATAAATCAGGAACAATAATATGGTAATCGACGACAAGATCTTGCATGGTTTCATACCAACTTGTCATGCCTGTACCACCAAAACCATGGAGTAAAATGATTACAGGATCCTGTTCATTGCCGCCTTGCCAATAATGTAATTCCCCGTCCTGCTCTAGCGTTAAATAGTTTCGCTCAAAACCAGCATTAATTAGCTGTTTTTGCTGATAACTATCCACCATAGAGACGGTCGAGCAACCGGAAATGAGCCAAATAACGATACTGGTAATCAATAATCGCATCAGTATTAAAACCGATATCCAATGGAGGCCATAAAGCTTGTACGAGTACCAAAACCACCCTCAAGCAACAAGTCAAAGCCAGCGCCAAGGTGTAATTGAGCCCCCACCAAGGTGTTCCATTTATCAGCTAGATGTTGGTTAACTTCAAATTTACCATCACCTATCAGATCTCCAATACTCGAGTCACCGATAGGAAGAATATCTTTAAGATAGCCACTGAAAGTCTGTTCAACGTTTTGGTACATACCACCGACCCATACCTGCAGATCATTACCATATACTTTGGTGCGATACCCCACTCGTGGCGACACAACTATCGTGCTGATTTCACCATCGAGAATATCCAGATCTGTATTGGTATAATTCACATCCAATAACGCAAACCAGTTATCAATACCGCCAACAATGGTGCCGCCAACGCCATAGGTTGTTCCTTTAAAATTTAATTCAAAATCAAAAGGATCTAACTCAGGGAAAAAAGGTAAATCGACATCCACTTGCACATTGGCGACGCTACTGCCTTTTGTATGACCAATAACACCATACAAGTTCAAAAATGGAAGCACCCACATGTCTGCCCGAAACGTTAATGTTTCAGAGTCTTGTAGTGCTTCGCTGCCATTAATCGAAATCTTGTCATCAATAAAGTCCCCTAACCCTGTAAAGGCAACACTATCGACCACTAAAGGCTGTTCCATCGTCATATAATTGATGCTAAAGCCATAAGGTTTTGGGAGTTCGTAACCTAAATCAATCGCTTCTTGTGCCCAAATAGGGAAAGCACGTTGGTATTTGGGAGTGACTTCTATCGAATCTTCAGCAAAAACGATATGACTAATAAAAAGCGTCGAAAGAGCAATAACAAGAGTAAAAGTTCGTAGCATTAGAGCGAAAAATCCTTAACAGCTTCAATGTTAATCAACATTAAAAACATTGAGATAAATAAATAAGTGACTCATTCAATGCTTCTGTACTGGTAAAATTAATCTCAGCATTGATGATAAAATAGACAGGTAAATTTGGGAGCGAGGATGATAGAGATGAAGTATTAATTTAAAATTAAAATTGAGCTAAAAGGAATATGGATGTTTAAGAAATCCAATATATTGACAATGCCACTAACAGCAAGCCCGAGCAATTAACAACCACCCAGATAACCCGCCACAAACTTAACATGTGTATCAAACTGTTATTTATTCGTTTAGAAAGGATAATGACGGGCAGCCATAGCTTCAGCTTGATTTGCTAATACGTGTGGGGAGTCCGTATTTCAGCGCGTGTTCAGAGTGTTTATCGACATAAGAGTGAGTTATAAATTAGCTTTTGAATGAACAGATTCAAAATTGTGGTTAAGCTTAACGAGATGACAATATTAATAAAATACTAAAAATCACAACGGATTTTCCCGTTATCATTAAGAGTCAACACTGCACGTTTATTGACTTCAAGATTAGTCACATAACCACATCGTCCATCAAGGGTTTCACCACTATTAAGCACTAGCTGATACTGATAATCACCATCAAGTTGAGCTAAGTCATAGTAGATTCGATTTTGCTCACCAATGTTTATCTCACCAAAATCGAGACGACTATGTGGCAATTGAATGACTGCAGAATCAATAACAAATTCAGAGCTATTCTTAACTGTCACACTCGGGCTGACATAAAAATATGACCAATACATTAGTGCAACAGCTGCACAAATCCCTAAAGAGACTTTAGTAAAAATGCCTAACCAACGATTACCAATGTCTAACTTTTGATCGGTTGAAAATAACATTTACGTTTTTGTTCCTTTTATAGAAAACACCAAAGGAATTGATTGGCCTTTTACAATAGAGTGAAACTGGTTCGGTTGCTGCTCAATTAAGTTTTCAAAGCAATTATAAGGGCTATAAGGATATTCATTGACGCTATCAATACGAATACCAGCTTGTATCAAAGCGTTAATCACTTCTCCCAATGAATGTGCCCAAGTCACCATCGTTTGCGGCGTATCATCTTCTACATCAGTATAACTGCCTTCAGTGACAATATCTGGCTTGGATTGATGAAAATACGGATACCCCTCTAGCACATCCTGTACAGGATGAAATTCAGCCATATAAAAGGTGCCACCGGATGTTAAATTATCTGCTATCACTTTTGCCCACTGAGTCAAACAAGGCAGCCAACAAATAGCGCCAAACGAGGTGAAGACAATATCAAAACTATGCTGACTATCAGCTGAATAGCTATAAACATCTGAGCAAACAAAATCAGCGCTTATTTGGCATTGTTTAGCCAGCTCATTCGCTTTATCAATGGCTGTATTTGATAAATCAACACCAGTCACTTTAGCCCCTCTTCTTGCCCATGACAGCGTATCTAACCCAAAATGACACTGAAGATGTAATAACGACTTATCCGCAACATCATTGAGTTCTGCGAGCTCAATTTCAGTCAATGTGGTTTCGCCAGCAATAAAGCTTGGAACATCATAAAACGATGAGTCAAAGTGCACTTTTGCTCTTTCATTCCAAGCCTGTTTGTTTGTCGCTAAATAATCCATTTAAACTTAATCCGTTTTTAACAGCCCAATACCGTATTAAACCGATTCCTTATAGTGTAATGCACATTCTTCTATAGTACATTTTTAGTGTATATGTAAGCACTTGCCTTAATTTCAGCAACCTTAATGCCATTTATTATCAAAATCTAGAATACATTAGCTTTTTCTGAATTTGTTTACATAAAATGGTGTAAATAAAAAAAGCCGACAACAAGTGCCGGCCTTTGTTACGTCAACTTTTCTGAATTTAAACAATACTCAATGCGATTATTACCGAGTTAGAGTAAATTTCTGAACTTGTTCAGACATCACTGCTGCATCTTCAAGTAAGGTTTCATTGAGTTGACTTAACGCATTAGCGATTTCTTGCGTTTGATTATAAATCTCACTGATTTTCATCGCATTTTGATTCACTTCTTCGGCAACAGCTGCTTGTTCATGAGTTGCTGAAGCAATTTGTTGATTCATACTGTCAATAACATCAACATCCGCCACAATCTGTTTCAACTCTTTACCCGCATTTTCAACTTCAATAACGCTTTCATCAGCACTGACCATGCCACGCTGCATGGTTTTAACGGCTAACTGAGCACCTGATTTAAGCCTATCAGTCATCCGCTTGATATCGTCCGTTGATGATTGTGTTCGTTGCGCTAAGGTTCTGACCTCATCAGCCACAACAGCAAAGCCTCGTCCTTGCTCTCCCGCTCTTGCCGCTTCAATGGCCGCGTTAAGTGCCAGTAAATTAGTTTGCTCTGAAATCGCGCTAATGACATCCAAAATAGTCGCAATAGATTGCACATCTTGATCTAATGTCTCAATCGCATTTGAGGCTTCATTGATTTCGCTGGCAAGATGTTTTATCGATACAGTCGTTTGTGAAACGCCCTTATTACCAATATGTGCCTCTTTATTAGCAGACGTAGATGCATCTGATGCTTGCACCGCATTAGCCGCAATTTGAGTGACTGTTGCACTCATCTCAGTCATAGCCGAAGCCACTTGCTCAGCCTCTTGGTAGCCAAGTTCAACATCTTGCTTCATGGTCTGAGTATGACCATTAACTTGCTCAACAACACTCACCACTTGCGAAGCACTTTGTCTAACTTGAGCGATTATCGTTTCAAAGTCAGTCATCATGACATTAAAGGCGGCAGACAATTGGCCGAATTCATCTGCAGATTTGTGTTCAATCCGCGTGCTTAAATCAAAATGGTTACCTGCATGGGTGACTTTATCAAATAAGTGACTCAAGCTCTTATTCAAGTAATTAGACACTGATAAACTCAACCACGCTAGCAATACTATGGATATTGTTAATGCGAGTAATGATGTCCACATCATTTGGTTGGCTGAATCCAATCTTAGTTTAGTTAACTTAATCAAATCATCAGCTAAGAAATGTTCAAAGTCAGTTAGCACGTTAATTCTTGCTGTAGAAGTGCTAAACCAAGTTTCCGGATTTTGGGCGCTGATATTAGTGACATCTTGAGAAAAAGCGATATCACGTAATTGCTGCACCGCTGACTGTTCTCGAGATCGTGAAACTTGTTCAAATTGCGATATCCAATCTGGAGTCGCTAACGCCTTAAAGCGTTCACCATAAGTATTTTGTTCAGACACTAAAGTGACAAATCGGCTAAAAACGCCATCTTTAAACCCTTGTTGGCCGAAGGTTGTGCTAAGTACAGCACGCTCAATACCGGCACGTTCTTTTAACTGTAAAAACGCACCAAATGATGCCAACTTGAGTGATAATTCACTGTCAGTGCTTTGCATTGCCGTTTCATCAACAACCGATAACAATGCCGTATTTAAACCTGTGTAATACTTCACTTCATCAGCAACCGTAACCGTCAATGAATCAACAGAACGTCTCATTGACTGCAATTGCTGCAACTGGTTGCTAATTTGTCTCAAAGTAGCACTAATCTGAACAGGAAAATCATCAACATTTGGAATGCTATTAAAACGACTTATTTGTCTATCAGACATCCCACGCTGCTGAGGTAGCGCATCGGCAAATGATTGTCCTTGTGAACCAATATAGCCGGCACTCATGCCACGCTCTTTTTGTAACTCATGGACTAATGCACTATTAATTACAGCGAGCTCAGTTAACGAAAGTACCGTATTTAATTCTGATTTAGTTTCATATTTATTGTGAACAAACATGCCACCATAAATCAGACAAATCAGCAGAGGCGGGACAATTAGCAATAGCAGTTTATGTAGCGTTTTTAGATCGGTAATCCATTTCATTGTATCTTTACCCTTAGAGTAAGTGCTCCATGCAATTTATCGCAATAAATTACATGCTTTGATGTAACTAAGGCGACTTAATTTCTTTTCAAATTAGTATGAGAATATCGTTCGCGCAAAAAAAAACCTGTAAAACTCTATATGAGTATTACAGGTTTATCGGCTATTTAAATAAAAGCTTTAGCTTAACCTTCAACGCCTTTGCTTGCTAAGAACTCATCATAAGTTCCTTTGAAGTCATTAATGCCTTGTGGCGTCACTTCAAGAATTCGAGTAGCAAGAGATGATACAAACGCACGGTCATGAGATACAAACAACAACGTACCTTCATACATTTCTAACGCGTTGTTTAATGACTCAATTGATTCCATATCCATGTGGTTAGTTGGTTCATCAAGCAGCAAGATATTTGGCTTTTGCATAATAAGCTTACCAAAATACATGCGACCTTTTTCACCACCAGATAAGACTTTTACTGACTTTTTAATATCGTCAGAACCAAATAACATACGTCCTAAAATACCACGTACTGTTTGGTCGTCATCTTCAGGCTTACGCCATTGGCTCATCCAATCAAACAAGGTCATATCATTAGCAAAATCAGCTTCATGATCCTGTGCATAATAACCAATGTTTGAGTTTTCTGACCATTGAATCGTACCCGCATCTTGTGGTAAATCATGGACTAAGGTACGTAACAAGGTGGTTTTACCCACGCCATTTTCACCCAAAATAGCAATTCGCTCGCCAACTTCAGCCATCATGTCAAAACCAGAGAATAACGGCGTTTCGTCAAAGCCTTTAGCTAACTGCTCAACCACTAATGCGTTACGGAACAATTTCTTCTCTTGTTCGAAACGAATAAACGGATTCACACGGCTAGATGCTTTAACTTCTTCAATTTTAATCTTATCGATTTGCTTAGCACGTGATGTAGCTTGCTTTGCTTTAGATGCGTTAGCCGAGAAACGAGCTACGAAGCCTTGAAGTTCTGCAATTTGTGCTTTCTTCTTGGCATTATCTGACTGTAGACGCTCACGAGCTTGCTGCGCTGCCATCATGTATTCATCGTAGTTACCAGGGTAAACACGTAGTTCACCGTAATCGATATCTGCCATATGGGTACATACAGAGTTCAAGAAATATCTATCATGCGAAATAATCACCATGGTGCTATTACGTTGGTTTAGCATTTCTTGTAACCAGCGAATGGTATCGATGTCCAAGTTGTTGGTTGGTTCATCAAGTAATAATACATCTGGGTCTGAGAACAAGGCTTGTGCAAGTAGCACACGTAATTTGAAACCTGGTGCAATTTCACTCATTAAGCCAAAGTGTTGGTCAACACCAATACCGACGCCCATCAGTAAGTCACCAGCACGAGATTCAGCAGTGTAACCGTCCATTTCGGCAAACTGCATTTCAAGTTCAGCCACTTTGATGCCGTCTTCTTCACTCATTTCTGGTAATGAGTAGATACGATCACGCTCTTGCTTAACTTCCCATAGCTCTTTATGACCCATGATCACAGTATCAACCACTGAATAAGCTTCATAAGCAAACTGATCCTGGTTCAACTTACCCATGCGCTCGCCTGGATCAATTGACACATTACCGCTTGACGGCTCAAGGTCACCAGTTAGGATTTTCATGAAGGTGGATTTACCACAACCATTGGCTCCGATAAGACCGTAGCGGTTACCGCCACCGAATTTAACTGAGATATTTTCAAACAGAGGCTTTGAACCAAACTGCATGGTGATGTTAGCTGTAGTAATCAAAATGAGATTCCAAAATTCAAGTTATGATAAAAACAAAAAACCAGTGCCGAATTATGTAACGGCTATAACGTTCAACGAGTATAGCGGTTATTGCTCAGTTAGCACTGGTTTCTAGCCACCCTTAATTAGTTAAGCATGGCCATATTAAATAGGCGGCGTACTATAGCATTTCAGCTTATTTTTTCAACTTAACTTAGCCACAAGGCGCCATAAAACAGGCGAAATTCCATGAATTTATTAAGTCAAAAAAGATAGATGGGGAATATTAAAGGTCAGAACCACTCAGTAACTGAAGAATGAAGGGAATAACAGACTATTTCTTTGCGGTGAATTTTCGAGTAAACCAGGCAATAGTGGCGCTTTGTTGTTGTTCACTTAGTCCAAAATAAACACACACCCAAGGAGAGATCAAAAAATACCACGGCATTGTCATGCCTAATTCAGCATTATATTGCAGATAAAAGAAGCCAAAATAAATCACGGCAATACCAGCAATCCCCACTGTCAGCATGGTTAGCTTCATTGCTTTTTCTAGCCTATCCATTTCGCAATCCCTTTAATTATTCTGTGAAATACCCTGAACAAAGTGCTGTCGATAACACTCGCCAAGATGGTAACAATAATCGCAGTAATAAAAAAGCCAACCATTAACGGGTTGGCTTTAGTCTGAGTCAGTAGCAATTACATGCTTAAACCGCCATCAATTTCAAAAACGCGGCCATTTACATAATCATTTTCAACAATAAACTTAACTGTTGCAGCCACTTCTTGTGCTTGACCTAAACGCCCAACTGGCACCATTTTTTCAAGACGCTCCAAGGCTTCTGGTTTCATACCAGCGGTCATTTCTGTTGCTATTACACCTGGCGCAACTGCGGCGCTTCTGATGTTATAACGCGCAAGTTCTTTAGACCAACCAACACTCATTGCTGCGACACCAGCTTTAGATGCAGAATAATTTGACTGACCAATATTACCTGCCTTAGCAATGCTAGAGATATTAATAATTACCCCTGCTTGCTTTGAATGAATCATCGCTGCAGCCGCTTCACGCCCACACAAGAAAGTCCCTGTTAAGTTAACATTGATGACCGATTGAAATTGCTCAAAAGACATACGGTCAGTCACAAGACCTTCTTTTGCTTTGATCATCATGCCATCACGAAGAATACCTGCATTGTTAACTAATACGTTCACTTGACCAAAATCTTCAAGGATATAGTTAAAACCTGCCACGACGTCTTCTTCGTCAGTAATGTCTAAGGCATAACCTTGTACTTCTGTTGTCGCTCCTAAATCAGCACAAGCACGCTCTAATTTTTCTTGATCAACATCGATAAGTGCAAGTCTTGCGCCTTGAGAGGCAAACTCTTGCGCCATCGCTAGCCCTAATCCACCTGCTCCGCCAGTAATGACAACAACTTTATCTTTAATTTCCATTAACTGGATCCTTTCTTAATTTATTAAAATCAATCGTTATGATTTCTTTTCCGCTTGAGCAAACTGCTCAAAGATACTTGAAAAATCGCGGCGGCCATTACCTTGTCTCGCATGGTTTACATATAAACTACGTGCTAATGCTCCCATCGGCGTACTAGAATTTGACACCAATGATGCTTGCTGAGACAAGCCTAAATCTTTCACCATCAAATCAACCATAAATCCGCCTTGGTAATCATTTGATGATGGCACATTGTCCATGACATCTGGACAAGGATTATATTTCTCTAAAGTCCAGTTACCACCGCTACTGACTTTCATGATATCAGATAACACTTTAGGGTCTAAACCATTATCAATACCCAATTGCAAAGATTCACTCGTACCGACCATCAATACCGATAACAGCATGTTATTACAAATTTTAGCTATTTGACCTGCACCCGTTGCTCCTGCGTGGAATATGTTTGCCCCCATCACAGTTAATACCGTTTGTGCTTTTTGATACGCATTATTTGAGCCACCACAAATAAAGGTTAATGTGCCCGCTGCGGCGCCAGCTGTGCCACCAGATACAGGCGCATCCATAAACTCAATACCTTTTGCTTTCGCGTGTGCACCCACTGTTTGCGCAGTGCCTGCATCAATGGTCGAACAATCAATTAACACTGCATCTTCTGCTACAACATCCAACAATCCTTTATTGTCAGCATCGCCAATATACAAACTATGGACATGCTTTCCAGCGGGCAACATAGTTATCACAAAATCTGCCGAAGCCGCAGCGCCACAGGCAGTTTTGGCACTAAGCGCACCTTGAGATGTGAGTGCATCTACCGCTGCAGGAACCAAATCAAAAACAGTCACGGTCATGCCTGCTTTAATTAAGTTTACAGCCATAGGGCCACCCATATTGCCGAGTCCAATAAATGCTACAGTTGCCATAATAATGTCCTTTTACATGTCTTTTAATGGGTGATTGTCATTATTCCAAGGTGACGTTAATAGCTGCGTCACCGCCTCTGGTGTCACATCACTTGCATGAGGAAAACGCCATTGTGGATTTCGATCTTTATCGATTAACAGTGCTCGTACCCCTTCACAAAAGTCACCGTAAGAACAGCAATTAACACTGATGCCTAATTCCCATTTAAAGCACTCAGCTAAGGTTTTATCTTTACCGATACTGGCTTGAGCAAAAATTAAAAACCAACTTAACGGGCTACCTGCTAATGCCGTTTTTTGTGCGCGCTTTAGCCAATCAAGTTCAGTATCTAAACTTGAAATTTGATGATGCACTTCTTCGATTTCACCGCTCATGAGTTGATCAATTTCAACTTGATTTTGTGCTAGCAGACTATCGCCCATACTCGCCGTCGCGTTTTCCTGCATTGAATTAAGTAAATCACTTAGTTGTAAGTGATTTAAAGCAACATCATCACTCCAACTTACTTCAGCTATAGCATCAAACAAGGGTTCTTTATCATCACTACTTAAAAAGTGATTGCCTAATCCGACGTAATGGGCATCAGCAACGGTCATGTTGTAAGCCGTTAATCCCAAGAATAATCCTGTTTTACCAGGCATTCTATTAAGGAAGTAACTACCGCCAACATCTGGATATAAACCAATGGTAATTTCGGGCATTGCAATACGGCTTCGCTCAGTTAACACTCGGTGGCTGCCGCCAGCCATAAGTCCTAAGCCGCCGCCCATCACAATTCCATCACCCCACACTAATACAGGCTTTCCGTACTGATGTAATAGGTAGTCAAGTTGGTATTCTTCGCTAAAAAAGTCACACGCTTCTTGAGTCATTGATTGAGGGTTAGCCATAGAAGCATGATAAATAGCTCTGACATCACCACCAGCACAAAAAGCTTTCTCACCAGCGCCATCGAGTACAACAAAAGCAATATCATTGTCTTGCTGCCAAGCTAATAACTGCTTAGTCATTGCTTGAACCATACCAAGATTCAGTGAATTTAACGCTTTTTCAATATTAAGCGTAACCACACCAATCGACTTGCCTGATAGTGTTCCTAATGTTTGAAAAATCACATCTTGATTCATTAGTTATTCTTCCAATTTGCAGTGCGTTTATCCAAAAAGGCATTGACGCCTTCAGCCTGATCTTCGGTATCAAATAATCCTACAAACAACTCACGCTCTAGAGGTAAAGCTTGGGTGCGAGGCATGGCTCTTCCAGCTTGAATTAATGTTTTACATACTTTCACGCTGCTCGGTGATTGACGAGCCACTTTTGCCGCAAGTGATATCGCAGCAGCTAATGATTGACCTTGTTCAACCACTTCTTCTACTAAACCAATCGTTTGGGCTTTAGCTGCATCGATTCTCTCGCCGCATAGAATCATTCTTTTTGCCCAACCTTCCCCGACCAAAGCCGTTAAGTTTTGTGTGCCGCCCGCACAAGGTAATAAGCCGACTGTGGCTTCAGGTAAGGCCATTTGTGCTTGCGACTCGGCAATGCGTAAATCGCACGCTAATGCCACTTCTAACCCGCCACCCATGGCATAGCCATTGATAGCCGCAATAGACACGCCACGAAAGGCGCTTAATGTTTCAAATGCTTCTCCAAAACACTTGGCCATTGTCGCAGCATTGCCTTTATCGCCGTCGGCAAATAATTTTAAATCAGCACCTGCTGAGAAAAACTTCTCTCCTTGACCTGTAATCACCAGCGCATAAATATTATTGTCTTGATTTAGGCGTAATACGATATCTTTAAGCAACATCAAACTGGCTGATGTCCAGGTGTTTGCTGGCGGGTTATTTAAGGTCAAAATGGCGGTATGACCATCAATGGTTTCTACGATAGCGGGCCCTGTTTGGGCAGTTGTCGTCGTCATGATTTAATCCTTTAACAATAGTGCATGCGCGTTAATGCTCCGTTATCGAAACGGAGCAAGCTGGCAACTTATAAAATTGCGTGTGAATTCTCATCTAATAAACGGCGAGCAATGATCAAACGCATGATTTCATTGGTGCCTTCCAATATTTGATGAACACGAACATCCCTAAAGTGTCGCTCCAATGGGTACTCACGGATATATCCGTAACCACCGTGGATTTGCAACGCACTATCACACACTTGAAAACCAATATCGGTGGCAAAACGTTTGGCCATAGCGCAATAAGCCGTTGCTTCAGGATCATTGTTATCAAGTTTAAATGCGGCTAAACGTACCATTTGTCTTGCAGCAACAAGCTCAGTCGCCATATCCGCTAGTTTAAATTGTAACCCTTGAAAAGCGGCAATGGGTTTACCAAATTGCTTACGCTCATTCATGTATTCTGTCGCGCGTTCTAATGCCGCTTGCGCTGTTCCAACTGAACAAGTCGCAATATTAATGCGACCACCATCAAGGCCCTTCATGGCAAAGGTAAACCCTTGTCCTTCATCGCCTAACAAGTTGGCTTGTGGCACACGTACATTTTCAAAACTGATTAATCGAGTTGGCTGTGCGTTCCAGCCCATTTTTTCTTCTGCTTTTCCGTATGTGATGCCTGGTGCATCAGCTGGAATCGCAATCGCTGAGATGCCTTTAGCACCAGCATCACCGGTACGGCACATAACAACTAATAACTCAGTCTCACCGGCGCCAGAAATAAACATTTTCGAACCATTAATGATGTAATCATCGCCATCTTTAATCGCTTTGGTTTGCAAAGAAGCGGCATCACTACCTGCACCCGGTTCCGTTAGGCAATAAGATGCTAATAATTGTCCTGTCGTCAAACCTTCAGACCATTGCTGACGTAAGGTTTCGGTTCCCCAAGTTGTTACCATCCATGTGGCCATATTATGAATGGTCAACATGGCGGTTGTTGCAGTGCAACCTTGGGATAATTCTTCGAAGATAATTGAAGCATCAAGGCGAGATAACCCCATGCCACCTTCTGACTCTGGCGAGTACAATGAGCAAAAACCTAACTCACCCGCTTTTTTAATGACATCTTTTGGAAAATAGTGCTCTTCATCCCATTTTGCTGCAAATGGTGTGAGTTCTTCAGCAGCAAATTGACGAGCGAGATCGGCGAACTGGCGTTGGTCTTCGTTGAAATCAAAATTCATGTTTGAATCCTTTTTTACTATGACTCTATGGTCATTTGAATTGCCACTATCAGTGGTCACTTAAGCTAAAGTTCTGCAATAGATTTGTGTGAGCTATATTGCACTGTTTGCAGATACTTAGGCGTAGTATGTTGTTTAGTTATTCAGCTTCCTGCTGAATGGCATGTCTCGGCAGGCCAAACATTGCGGCCTTATTACAACGTCGATAAAAGGCCTTCTCCCATCAGAAGGCCTTTATCAATTACTTAAGATTAATACTCATATTTGGGCCACTGACGACTTCATCATCAAACCAGCGAGAGGTAATGGTTTTGGTTTCAGTGTAAAAACGAACCGCTTGCTTACCATAGGCGTGTTGGTCGCCATAGAAACTGCCTTTCCATCCCGTAAATGAGAAAAACGGTAATGGCACAGGAATAGGGACATTAATTCCCACTTGGCCAACATCAATATGATGTTGATATTTACGTGCTGCACCGCCTGATGCTGTAAAGATAGAAGTGCCGTTGCCATAAGGGCTGTTATTAACAACGTCAATCGCTTCATCAAGGCTTTCAGCTTCCATACAACAGAGTACAGGACCAAAGATTTCTTCTTTGTAGATGCTCATGTCTGTGGTGACATTGCTGAACATGGTTGGGCCAATCCAGTTACCAGACTCATATCCTTCAACAGTAAAGTCACTGCCATCGAGTAAACACTCAGCGCCTTCTTCTTTACCTTGAGCAATCAGTTTTAGCACACGCGCTTTAGCAGCCGGGCTAATGACTGGACCATAAGCCGCATTTTCATCATTCCATAATCCTGGGCGTACTTTTGCTAGTGCTTCTTTAAGCTCAGGGATCCACTCTTTGGCAGCGCCGACAAATACAGCAACAGAAATCGCCATACAACGTTGACCCGCCGCACCAACAGAGGCGCCTACCATGTTATTAATCACTTGTTGCTTGTTCGCATCAGGCATAATCACACAATGGTTTTTCGCACCAGCAAAGGCTTGAACACGTTTTAAGTTATCGGTACCCGTTTTATAGATGTATTGTCCTACACCGACAGAACCGACAAATGAAATCGCTTTAATTTCTTTATCATTGAGCAACACATCAACTGCCGTTTTATCGCCATGGATCAGCTGCAGTACCCCTTTTGGCGCCCCCGCTTCAACAAATAGCTCAACCAAGCGTTGTGGCGTCATTGGATCTTGCTCTGAAGGTTTTAAGATAAAGGTATTACCACACGCAATGGCTAGCGGGAACATCCATAATGGGATCATCGCTGGGAAGTTAAATGGGGTAATACCCGCACAAACACCTAATGGTTGCGTGTAACTATAGGTATCGATATTTCTTGCCACATTTTCAACCGTTTCGCCCATTAACATTGAGGCGATGTTACATGCGTGCTCAGCGACTTCGATGCCACGCCAAACATCACCTTTAGCATCTTCAAAGGTTTTACCTGTTTCTTGGGCTAGTATGGTTGCGAGCTCGTCATGATGCTCTTTTAGCAAATGTTGATAACGCAACATCACTCTGGCACGTTCAGAGACCGGCACTTCTTTCCATGTTTTAAATGCTTCTTTAGCACTATGAATCGCTTGATTAACTTCCTCTACCGTGGCGGCATTAATATTGGCAATCGGTAAGTTATTTGCAGGATTGGTCACCGAAATCTGTTGGGTTCCCATGCCTTCGGTAAATTCACCGTTGATATAATGTTTCACTTGAACTGTCATCTTGCTTCCTAAATCCCTGTAGAGCCCCAAAGCTCTGTGAAAGTGAAGTACTGCCGGCTTGTTATTTTTGACTAATTACTGTTACTTATTAGTGTTACGAATAATTGTCTAGCTCGTGCAGCACTTGAGTCTTGTTGAATGATTTTCTAATCGATTGTTACACTTAAACGGTTATAGCGAGATAGTTATACTTCAATTGCCATTGCCGTTGCTTCGCCGCCACCAATACATAATGACGCCACGCCTTTAGATAAGCCCTTGGCTTTTAGCGAATGAATTAACGTCACAAGTACACGTGCCCCAGAGCACCCAATAGGATGGCCTAATGCGCAAGCGCCGCCATTGATATTGACTTTAGATTCGTCAAGTTGTAATTCGCTAATAGCTAACATGGTCACCATGGCGAATGCTTCGTTAATTTCGAATAAATCAACATCAGCTTTAGACCAATTAACTTTATCGAATAGCTTGTTCATTGCACCGACGGGTGCAGTGGTAAACATTGAAGGTTCTTGAGAATGAGTGGTATGGCCTTTAATTGTCGCCATAATAGTGAGACCTAATGACTCCGCTTTTTCTCGGCTCATTAACATTAAGGCCGCAGCACCATCTGAAATAGAGCTTGAGTTAGCGGCTGTAATTGTTCCGTCTTTAGCAAATGCTGGACGTAGTGAAGGGATTTTTTCAGGACGCGCATTGCCTGGCTGCTCATCCGTATCCACTGTGACATCACCTCGACGACTTGAAATCGTCACTGGCACGATTTCATCTTTAAACGCTCCAGACTGAATCGCTGTGTTAGCCTTTTCTAAAGAGTTCAGTGCGAATTGGTCCATGTTTTCACGAGTTAAGCCAAAATCATCAGCAGTTTTTTGGGCAAAAGCCCCCATTGCACCACCTGTGTACGCATCTTCAAGGCCATCGAGGAACATGTGGTCCAAAACTTTGCCATGACCCATACGCATTCCACTACGCGCCTTATCTAATAAATAAGGCGCTTGAGTCATACTTTCCATACCACCAGCAACAACAACCTCTGCACTACCCGCTTTGATTAAGTCGTGCGCCATCATCACAGTCTTCATACCTGAACCGCAGACTTTATTGATGGTCGTTGCACCAACACTTAAAGGTAATTCAGCTCCTAATGTCGCTTGGCGAGCTGGCGCCTGTCCTAAACCTGCAGGCAATACACAACCCATTAAGACTTCATCAATTAAATGAGTATCAATCTGAGTGTGACTGACTAACCCTTTAATCGCATTGGCGGCTAATGTTGGAGATGTCACTGCTGATAATGCGCCTTGAAAGCCACCCATTGGGGTACGCTTAGCAGCAACGATAACGATATCTTGTGGTGATGAATGTGTGGTGCTCATAACTTCTCCGCTGTAAACCGGCAAATATTCTGGCCGAGATTAATACACAGTAAAATGTGATCTAGTTCAATTATCACACTCTGACGTTTACGCTAACGTAAAGCAAGAAAAAATCGTCAATTTCATATTAAGATTTCAACACGGCTGTCATTGAAAATTTACAAAAACGATATACCATTAATAATTAAGGGGATTTATAACTAGGACCGCCAAGTTTATTGTTGTCAAAAAGTGAGTTTACTTACACGGGGAATTAATCGCTGCAGATTTTGATGGGAAAAAAATAGATGGGAAAGAAATAGATGGGAAAGAAATAACAGTGATGACCTGCGGAGGTTTTAAGGGGCATCAAGGTTAATTGAGTTGCTAATGCCCGTTTGGTGGAAAGCCATCAAATCAACACGCATTGGATCAATAGGAAAATATCACATCGAAAAGGTTTGATTACGGCCATTTTGTTTCGCTTTATACATACCAGCATCCGCTCGTTTTATCATCTTAGATAGTGAATCTAGGCTTTCTTCAATTCCAAGATCTTGCTCTGTTAATTCATCTTGCTCGCTATGCTCTATGACAACACCATCGACTTCGCTTAGTTGACTTACAGTAACCCCTAAGCTGATGGTAAATTTCACTTCGACATGATCAAAAGTAAATGTTTGCTGCTCAATACTATTACGAAGTCGCTCAGCCACTTCAACTGCTTGGTCTATATTGGTATTAGGCAAGATTAATAAAAACTCTTCTCCACCAATTCGGCCTAATACATCCGTTTTTTTGACCCAATTTCTTGCTCTTCGTGCCGCAGCTTTAATTGTTAAGTCCCCGATATGATGACCGTATGTGTCATTAATCATTTTAAATTTATCAATATCAAAAATGATCACCGCTAATGGCTCAGCTCGTTTTTGGGCAAGACTAAATAACCTATTCCCCTGCTCCATGGTGTAACGTCGATTTGATATCCCTGTAAGATAATCTGTTTGCGAACGGCGTTTAAAAAAGCGGCGAGACTGAATTAAAAAAGCCGTTGCAACAAGTAAAACCACAATAATCAAACTGGTAACGATTAAGGTTAATTGAGATATTTGCTGCTTATCTGTTTCTGACTTTAACTTCAGTAAATTAATCGCAAGCTGATTTTCTAGGATTTGGATTTCATATTCAGCGACTTTTGAATTGTGCTCTAGCGACGAGTAGATAACGTCTTTGTCCATGATGGAAGCATAGGTCAAACGTTCATGATTTAAGCTCGACATCAACAAGTTAAAGCTGGCTAAGTACTCTTGTTCGGAAAACTGTTTAAGCGCCATTATTGACGTTTTGAGAAAGGAAGAGCTCGCCGAAAATGTGTCAGAATTTATAAATTCATCAGCAGCTTCATAAGCCATTTCTGGCTGCTCTTGCTGCATGTGAGCTAAAGCGAGATAGGCATACATTAAGCCAATAAAATATTGTTCATTAGTGGTTGAGCTTAACTGTTTAGCGTTTTGCAATCGCTCAATTGCCAACTCATGATCATTATTATAATAACTTAGCCGACCCGCATTAAAATAAGCGAAAAATAAGAAGTCGTTAAATTCAGGATGCCGCTTGGCTAAATCAAACAGGCCGACAACATGAATTTCAGCCGCTTCCCAGTCTGACATTTTTATCGCCTCACCAACCAAGTTGTGCAGCATATTGAACATGTCTTGAATATCGTCAACTTCACTCCATAACCGATAGGCTTCATTGAAGTATTCATAAGCGTATTTATGTAATCCATTAGAGCGGTAAATCGCGCCAGTTGAGTTATAAATCATCGCTTGCTTGTTCGGAGGGAAATGGTGCTTCTTGGCAATCAACAAAGCTTCTTCAAGGCGCTGTAATCCTTGCTCAAACACTTGTGTATCAGTGTAGCAAAATGCGCTTTGCGTGAGTGCTTTGGACAACACGATAGGAGAGTCAATAGCGCGTGCTAATTCCAATGCATATTCTCTATCAGGGCAATAGCGCTCTTTATCATTAACCTGTAAATATTTAATGAATGAACGCTCAATATAACTGATAACTAAAATATCTGAAGTGGCAACTTGCTCAGCAGATTGAATCGCTAAAGAATATGATTCAACGGCATCATCTAATTTGTCTAATGCCTCTTGTTCAATCGCAATTAAATTGAATATATGGGCATTATCAATTGGGTTCCACGAATGGTGTTGCTGAGCTTGTTGTAAATACTCAAGCTTTTCCTCTGGCGCAGTAAACTTATCCAGCGCTTGTTTAACTGAATCTAATGTCATGACGTGAGCATCATTTGACTGTATCGCTCGCTCTGCATTGTCATTGGCATAAACTGGAGTAACCAGACTGATAAAGCCTACCAACGCAATGAATCGGCTTATCGATAGCACTCGGTAATAACAAAGGTGAAATTCAATCAATGGGCGCCTCAACATCTGATTTCGCTATGCCCCTGCTTACCATTATAAATCACGGTCTGCAAAACAAGATTTAAACTGTCACAAGGGTTAACAGATTGTATCAGCATAAGTGAGTTGCTTCGATATGACAATGTAGCGAAGACCGCAGGCTTATGCTTGAATCGGTGCTAACGCTAATGCGATTAGATAATTAATCTGTATCTAGCTTAGTTGCCATAATTTATCGGCAAAATATCAGGACTATTGATATTTTTAACTGATAACTCGCGTATAAAAATAAATATGAAAAATAAAAAAAGCGCTGAATCTCAGCGCTTTTTGCAGAAGTAAAGTGGCTTATTTAGGCCACTCATTAACTTCACTGTTGGTGAATCATCTGCAATTAACTGCAAGCTTTATTTCAAGCTGTTTATGCAAAAAGGCACTACTTTTGGATCATTACCGCACCAACGCTACGATCTTCACTTTGATTTAATAAGCGAATTGTTAACCCGTATTCAGGAATATTACGTCCAGCATCAAGTAAGTCGCCGCCAGAGTAATCACGAGAATCTCTAAAAGTACGTTGGGCACGAGTACGGTTGTCATACATAGTGATGCCATAATCTTCAGACAAATCGATAAACATTTTTTCAGGTCTATCGATTCTAAATGTCGCATCGTGGATTTGGTAGCGTGTCGTTGCAACATTACCATTACTCCATGACAAGGTATTTTGATCAGCATCCACAACACCTAAGAAACCGTCACCAGGGTGAACACCAACCCAGTTATCTGAATATTGATTATCCACGTACCAAATGAGCATGCCCTTTTCATAGGTCATTGGCTGTCCAGCAACATTGATATGCGCTAAACCACTGTCGACACCATGATGAGTTCGCCACTCAACTAAATAATAGTGCTCAGTTTCAGAAACGCCCGTCGATACATCAAATCCATTTAGCATCATGACTTCTGGCATCACATCAGCATTCGCTGTCGCAACAATCGTTTCATCGACAACAATGTTTAAATCATCAACGTACATACCAGGGTTGGATACCGCGCCATCGGTTTTATACATTATGTATAAATCAAATGCCTCACCCGCAAGCGCGGTGAGATCAAATTCAGCATCAATCCAGCCCGCTGAATTACCTGTTATACCGTTACCCAAATTAGCATCATTCGGATTTGTGTTACTGGTGATATTGCCTTCAAGCATCATCTGACCAAAGCTACCAACAGCAATCACATAGCCATAATCCCAATCAAGCTCGATGTCATACCATGTTTTAAACTGCACTGCAGCAGTGGTTGCATCAGTTAAATCGACAGAAACGGCCATCAGGTTTTCTAGATTATCTCCAGAACCACTGAAATACGCATATTCACCACTGGTTGGCACAGTGATAACCTGTTGCTTGTTTGGCAGACTCACCCTAATCACATCATGATTAGTGCCTTTACTGGATGCTTGATCTAATAGACCAACGACACCTCGACGAGGAATATCATCAAAATTCACCACAGCACCGTGTTGCCAATTGCCACCAAGGCTTGCTTGTAAATACTCTTTTGCGAATGGACTAAAACCAACGGGCTCTGTGCCGCCGATTTCACCCGCCCAACTACCAGATGACATAATAGACCACATAGATACCGGCTCACCTTGGCCAGTATATTGAGTGTCATATTCATCAGGTAACCCTAAATCATGACCATATTCATGGCTAATGACTCCAACAGCACTGTCAATCGGAGCGATGGTATAATCAAAAGCCCCCATTAGTCCGCCCCAATAAGGCGCTGAGCTTGAAGAATCAGGGATCCCAAATACTCCCCCCAAATTCCAACGATGTGACCAAATAGCATCTTCACCTACTTGACCACCACCAGCTTCTTCCCCCACTGCAGAATGGAATACCATCACATGATCAACCAATCCATCTGGTTCCCAGTAATTACCATCTCCATCAAGATCATACCTGTCTTCAATATCAAATTGATTTAAGTCAACAGTGGGATCTTGTGAGGCTGCTGTTAAAGCTTCTCGAATTAAGCTTCTCGCATCACCATCAACATTGTTGCCATAGAATGCTGCAGGCATTTCTGCCATATACCAACCAGCAACATCGCCAGTGACGGTATAACTGTCACCTGACTGTTTCTCATAAAATTGTCTAAACGAATTAGCATGATGACCATTCGGCGCAACCCAACCATCGTCACCAAAAAGGATTTGACGATAATGGTCTGGGTTGTAATCCTCATAATACATACCTGTTTCATCAGGTAAGATAGAATTATGCACAAAGTCAGGGAACTCCATCAAAATCGCTAAAACACGTGCTTCTCGTGTTTCACCTTCATATACTTCTTCTTGAACATTCGCAGGACGGCTTCGCATCGCATTGGCTGTTAGCTGTCCTTTTGACGCTTCATGCCGTTTATGATGTTTAGCCTTACCTTTAATTTCATTAGTCATGGGATACTGACTGACTACAGCAGCATCGAGCGCTGCGGCATTTAGTACCGCTTCTGATTGACGTTTTTTAAGGTAGGTTTTTAACGCTGTTTCAGCTTCTTTTAAGCTAGCACTTTGCGAGATTTTGCCTGATTTCTTGAGCATTTCTATTAACTTCTGCTCATCGGCAATCACTAAATCGAAAGCGCCCGTTTGTGGCGTGGGAGCATGCGGTGCGGCTTGCAAGGCTCCAGATAACCCAGCAATAGCAAACGCTAGCGGGAGTAGTTTCTTGTTATTCAATTGAATACCCTCATTAAATTTCAGATCCGTTTGAAAAGTAATACTCAGCAAGACTCAGCTACGTTAACTAAGTATTCAAAAATCCTAACCGAAGAAACAACGACACGACACTGGTTGGGCTTGATTTCAATCCCAAGTATTAACTTGTGCTAAACAACTAATTATTTTGGGTATTTTTCAGGCAATAAGGTGAGACTAAAAGCGCCACTTAGTCATACTAAATGGCGCCTTTAATTAAACGAATGACTTAATATTGAGACACTAACGACCGGTTTCCCATGGCGTCATTGCACTCATGTCAGATAAATCATATGGCGTTAACTGATAAACATAATAATTAAGCCAATTACTGACTAACAAACTGCCATGACTATGCCATTTGGCAACGGCGTCATTTTTAGGGTTATCGTCACGATAATAGTGAGTGGGAACACTTGGATTTAGACCTTGCTCAATATCACGCAGGTATTCGTCGTTTAACGTCGATTTTTGATATTCTGGATGACCCATTACAAACAAGTTTCGATTATTTCGACTTAACACGATATAAGCTCCAGCTTCTTTTGATTCAGCTAATACTTCTAAATCAGGATGCTGTTTAATATCATTAATATCCATTTCAGCGAAACGTGAATGAGGCGCAAAAAATTCATCATCGAAACCACGTAATAACGGATGTGGTTTATTACAACGACTGTGGTTAAACACACCAGAACGTTTCTTCTCTAACAGTTTACGATGTAAATCATATAAGTGAAACAAGCCCGCATGGGCTGCCCAGCATAAAAACAATACCGATGTGACATGCTGCTGAGACCAATCGATAATTTCTTTTATGTGTTCCCAATACACAACATCTTCAAAATCTAATTGCCCTAGTGGCGCACCAGTGATAATTAGACCATCATAATTGCGTGTTCTTACCGCTTCGAAATCACGATAAAAAGTGTTCATATGATCAATTGAGGTGTGTTTTGAAGCTTTATCATGGATACGTAATAAATCCACATCCACTTGCAAAGGCGTATTTCCTAATAAACGTAACAACTGAGTTTCTGTCTCAATTTTATTAGGCATCAAATTTAAAATCAGCACACGCATTGGACGAATATCTTGATTCGCAGCCCGTGTTTCGGACATAACGAAAATATTCTCTGATTCTAAGATTTCTGCAGCGGGTAAATTATCTGGGATTCTAACCGGCATCAAAGCACCTTTTTAACACTATAAGATTCGGTACTTGGAAAACATCAACAACACACAACAGTGTTGCGTCCGACATTTATCACTCATTACCGACTTTATTTACGATAAGATTAATAGCCTCATTACTATTAATATCAACTACATAAGATTGAGTATTGATAAACCAAAGCTTACCTTCCACCTCAATACGGGCAGCTACTGCATAGGTATGACCCTGCTGAAATTGATCGCGAGCAAGTTCAAATGTAAATGCATGGGGCGTCGTCACTTCATCTGAAGTCATTTCAGCCATAACAATCGCTTTCGTATCTTGCAAAGACACATCTTTAAGTTGCACTTTAATAACTGCGTTATCAGGTAACACGATGCGCTCTCGATACATGATCTCACCTGATACACTGACAAGATCATTGTGCGAAGCACATGCACCTAATCCTAAAAGCACCACTACCGCGACAAGCACTCCATTAAATAATCGCATCATTGTCTTGCTCATTTCAGTCTCCTTATCATACATAAAGACTTCTAGAAGTCTATACGTCTTATATTGAATAATATTCTTGCTTGTTATCGAAAGCAGTTGTTTTTATCATAGGTCATCATTTCGAAGCCTTAAAGCGCATGACACAAGCAAACGCAATAATAGTGGGCGCTAGCTCACATCTTAGTAAAGAAATCGCCCGTAAATTGGCCGCAGAAAAAGTTGCTTTGACACTTTTTGTCCAAGATCCAGACTCATTAAAAGAGTTTGCTTCACAACTTGAGACTGAAGTTAACGTTTTACCGTTAAATATTGAGCAGCCTGTTGAGATAATTCGCCAATTAGAACAAGAGTGGCAACGAATTGATGGCGCACATTTGGTCTTAATAAACACAGGGCTAAATGGTTACAACGAGACGCTGCCATGGCAACTTGAGCAAGATATTATTGACGTCAATGTCACTGGTTTTACTGCTATTTGTAATACCACTTTCCGACTCATGCGAGAGCAAGGGTATGGCCAAATAGCCGCTATTAACTCAATTGCCGGACTGAGAGGTGGACCAAGCGTTGCTTACCATGCATCTAAGGCGTATGCACAGAACTACCTTGAAGGCTTGAGTATGCATGCTCAGCGCCTGAAATTACCCATCACCATTACAGATATTCAATTAGGCTTATTAGATAAGGCTGCGATGCAGCAAAGTAAGTTATGGCTCCCGCCTCTTGCTAAAGTGGCAGATCAGATAATTGCAGCAATGAAAAAAGGTAAACGTAAGGTATATGTGACTAAACGCTGGCGTCTGGTTGCTTGGTTAACCATGATGTTGCCGGAATTTATTTACAACACCCGCCACTGGAAAAACAAAAAGAAGAAATAGCCTTAGTTAAAAATGGCGTAAAAGTTGATTTAATACTGTCTCGTCAATCAATAAAAACAGGAGCTAAGCTCCTGTTTTTTTTGGTAACAATAACGCTCTGACTTAGAACTTGTAACCTACGCTCACCATATAAACCCACGGGTTTATATCAGTTTCAATTGTCACAGGTACTGAATCTGCACCACCGTTTGGCGCGTAGTTAAAGCTTGCATCAGTTGAAATCTGTGCATACCAAACTGAAGCATTAACTAACCAATTTTGATTAATGTTGTAATCTAAGCCTACTTGAGCAGCTAAGCCCCAAGAGTTAGACAAGCTTAAGTCAGATAAACGACCATCAACACTGTTGGTAATTTCATTGTCAAAAAAGTTAGTAAAGTTAACACCTACACCAATATACGGGCGTAATTTAGATTGCGCATTACCAAAGTAATATTGTGCAACTAAGGTTGGCGGTAAATGCTTAGTTTCAGCCACTTTCATGCCAGCAATTGAGATGTCATGAGTAAAAGGCGTTGCTGCTAATAATTCAACTCCCCAATTATCTGTCAGCATGTAGCCAAAATTTAAACCAACTTGAGTGTTGTCATCAACAGAGAATTGGCCTAAATCACCTAAGTCTGGGGTATCAACATTTTGACTTTCATCATTCGGCGCGACAGCAACTGCCCCTACACGAAAAATAAAATCACCCGCTTGGTGAGCAAAAACAGAAGAAGAAATACCAGTAGATAATAAACTGGCTGCGACAATACTTAAGGCTATTTTTTTATTCATTGTGACAACTCCATGTGCGCAACATAATTAGTGCTTTGTGCAAACACTGTTAACAATTGCCGCTACACTGCCAGAGTATTTGATTAACAATATTGATCCAAATCAATAAAAACACCCATACCAAACTAGGTAAGCAACATTAATGACTGAGATCACATTTACCTAGCAGATTTAGATAACACGCATTTAATATACAGCTATAAATCCAGCATATCGTATTAAAAATGAACAGATTTCACTCAATTCTAGGTATCGCATAAATATTCAGGCAAAATAAATAATTCACATGTTGACAACAATTTCATCTATCTAATTGGTATAAGATTTGTTTTATGCCACTAAGATGTTAACCATCAGAAATTTGTTACATAAGTGATACAATCAAATTTATCGACTTTCTTTTTGGAATCACATCGCTTTGTCGCGACTATCAAAACAAATTTTTATGATAATTAGCTGGCTATTGTTGTTTGCCAATATTAACTCTACTCAAGCGAGTACGGTTTTTGAGCAAGCATCGAAGCAAGCTGAAAGTAAATCAGAAACGGCAAGCGACTCAACCGTAGAAGCTGTTCAAAAAATTAAACCAAACGCTACAAAAGCCAACGGTGAGCAAAGCGCTACTGAAGACTCTCCATGCTATAGCCGCTCACAATCAGAACTACCGTTAGATAAAACATTCGCTTATTTGAATACCAAGTTTTGCGAACCCGCTATCTGGTTTGACAGCTTTTTTGTCGATGATCGTATAGAAGATGATGGACGAGCAGGCACCATCATTCGCTGGTATAACGACTTCTCTTATTTTGAAAAGGAGGGGTTTAAGTACCGAGCTAACTTAAATGCGCGTTTAAACTTGCCGGGAATGAGCAAGAAATTAAAGCTTATTTTTGACTCCACGGGCGAAGATGATCCTTTCTCTTTTATTAAACGTCCTGATGAAGAAAGAGATGTTGATGTCGGCTTACGATATGACTGGTATACAAAAGAAAGAAGTAGTTTCAATATCAAAGCCAGTTTTAAACCCAAAATTGAAGCGCGCTACCGTTACACTTTACCGATTTCGGACAACAGCCTTTGGCGATTTACACAAAAGTTATACCAGGAAAAAAGCGTAACAGGTGAATCTACAGAGTTAGATTTTGAACATGCTTTTAATCCTCAATTTTTGCTCCGTTGGCACAGTGCAGCACAATATGAGAATAAAGGTAACGGCTGGAAAATAGGCACTGGTTTACAGCTTTATCAATATATTAGTGAGACACAAGCCATTAGCTATCAAGCAAAAATAAATGGCGTCAATAAGCCCTACCATTATATTGATAAAGCCAGTATTGGGCTCACATATAGACAAAGTTATTTGAGAGAATGGTTATTTTTTGGCATTACGCCTGAATACACATGGAGTGAAGATGAAGACAGCGAGCGCTTGAATCAAGCCGTTTTGACTGTCACCATCGAAGTGTTATTTCAAAATGTTTGAATTAGCTATGCTAACTAAACGAATTAAAGCTCTAATGACAAATTCTGGTACTCATTAAACCAAGGCTTGCTGGCAACTCGCTCCATAAACACTGACTCATCAGCTTTAGGATTGTAATTTACAGTCAAGTTAAATAGACAAGGCAAACCGAACACTGACTCAACGACAATGTCACCACGCTCATCGAGCTTCACCCCAATCGCTGTTTGCAGTTCAGGCCAATAAGACATCGCATCTTTAGCAGAAGTATAAGCAGGATGCTGGTTTTTTATGTGCATTCTTGCTTGGTTTTTAACGGACCAAGGGAATGAAGCCATTTCCGCTAAAGCAAGTTCGATTAACTTGTCACGATAAACACTGGTTTCTTCATTGCAGTAATAAATCACGTCAATATCATCTGATACTGATTCCGCAGCACCATGCAATTTATCCCACACTAAATTACGAACAAAACCTGCAGCAATATACCAATCATCAACCTCAAGCTCTTTAAACATTTGCGCAGTCAGATCCAATGCTTTCATGCGCATTGGGTCGTTTGTAATCCACTGTTTTATTTGAGATTCAAAATCCATGACCTATTCCGAGTGTTATTTGTACTATTTAAATTAACCACAGTGTACCGATGCTAATTTGCAGATTTAAAAACGGTAAATCAAAAGCTACCACTTTATCGGCTTAATTAATGAAGAACTTTAATAATTTACATTTTGATCGATAAATAACGCGACTCTTTCGACAAAACTTGCTAAACGACAATTTTGACAAAAAACAATAATAACAAAACCAATATTAACACATGACAATATTAACACATGCTAATATTGGTGAGTTAAGTTAACTGATTTTATGCCACTAAGCTATTAATAAACAACGCGCCATTTCAAGTTGATAGGGAAAAATATTGGAAAATATATAGTAAGTTTAAACACGAATAACGCACTGAAAAGAGCAACTGCCAGTTAAGTGGTCAGAGCATGTGATTGTAGAACACGCTCAACATTAACTGGCTGTATAGCGAAAGAGTCAACAAGGTTTAAGTGGCATCTGCCTGCTGTTCTGGAGCGGCATCAGCAAAAGCAGATTGTTGATTACAATACGTCCAAACTCTTAAAATGTTCGGGTAATCAGTTAAATCAACATTGAATCGTTTAGCATTATAAACCTGCGGGATTAAACATAAATCCACTAACGTAGGAGTATCACCGAAACAATATTTGCCAGAATGAGTCTTCATTTGTGATTCTAATGCTTTAAAGCCAATGTGGATCCAATGGTGATACCACTTCATTTTAGCTTCTTCATCTACATCCATCTCTTTCACTAAAAATTGCAACACACGCAAATTATCTAATGGGTGAATTTCGCAAGCAATAGATTGCGCCATCGCACGAACAATCGCCCTATCCTTTGGCGTTTTTGGCAATAGTGGGCTTTGAGGATACTGCTCTTCTAAATATTCAATAATTGCCATTGATTGAGTAAGGCAAAACTCCCCGTCATCGTTAGAGTCGACAAAAGCGGGAACTAATTGCTGAGGGTTTAACGCTGCAAACATCTCGCTATGCTGCTCCCCGCCATTGTTAACTAAATGCACTGAAACCTGTTCTGCCACCAGTTGCTTTAAATTGAGTGCAATGCGTACTCGATAGGCGGCACTTGAGCGCCAGTATCCATATAGTTTCATTTTATCTCCTTATCATCATTGAGCTAACAGCCTAATGAGCATAAAAAAAGCAATAACGCATAGCGCTATTGCTTTAGGGTATTAAACCGTAACGACTAGCCTTTGTACTCAACCACTTTTTGGTCTATTGAGCCAAAGATACTGTTGTTTTCTTCATCAAACATTTCGATTCTGACAGTATCACCGAAATGCATGAATGGAGTTGAAGCTTTGCCATCTGCAATGATTTCTAACATACGTTTCTCAGCTAAACAGCTAGAACCTGCACTGCGATCATAGTTTGATATCGTGCCTGAACCAATCACAGCACCAGCGCATAATGGACGGGTTTTAGCCACATGAGAAACCAGTTGGCTGAAGTTGAACGTCATATCAACGCCAGCATTGGGTTGGCCAAATAGGTCGCCGTTTAAATGTGTGACTAATGGTAAGTGAACTTTACTGTCTTGCCACTTATCACCTAACTCATCTGGGGTAATCGCAACAGGAGAAAATGCACTAGAAGGCTTAGATTGGAAAAAACCAAATCCTTTAGCCAACTCACCAGGAATTAAATTACGCAGTGACACATCATTCACTAGCATCAGTAATTTAATATGTTTAGCTGCATTATCGGTATCAACACCCATTGCAACATCATCCGTAACAACGGCAATTTCAGATTCGAAATCAATGCCAAACTCTTCGCTTGCCATTTCAATATCCGCTTTAGGTGCGATAAAGCAATCAGAGCCACCTTGGTAAACTAACGGATCTGTCCAAAAAGACTCAGGCATTTCAGCACCACGAGCCTTACGAACTAACTCAACGTGATTAACATAAGCACTACCATCTGCCCACTGGTATGCACGTGGTAAAGGTGACAGACAACGTGACTCATCAAAATCGATAGCATTATCCATTTGACCAGCATTTAACGCTTCATACAGCTCTTGCAATTGAGGATTAAGTAAATCCCATGCATCCAATAGTTGCTGCATGGTATTGGCAATAGCAGGAACGGCAACGGCTTTTGATAAATCTTTACTCACCAACATAAGTTGGCCATCACGGCGGCCGTTGTTGTAACTTGCAAGTTTCATTTTGACTCCTAAAGGGAACAAATAAAGTTGATACTAGATTTTAAATTGTTATTTCTAGCAATCTGTACCTAAGACGCTAATGAAGCATTTGCCGAACAGATTGCGGGTTAATATCAACGAAAATAGCGTTATAACGCTAGGAATACATTAAGCTCAGCCAAATTAATATAGCGTGAGATAAATCACACTTTGGTTAGTTGGCGGTGATTTTGTAAAGCTTTTAATACACAGTGCAAGATAGTGGCAATATCAGCAATATATGCCTGAAAAATACCATAATGCCAGCATTTTGCTGGCATTATATCGTTACAGTCAGTTTTACCTAATGAACCTTAAGTTCACGGCTAACGCTTTTTAGTGATTTTGTAATCTCTAAGTTTGTTTGCAATCGCCGTATGAGAAACACCTAACTTTTTGGCTAATTGTCGGGTACTTGGATAAGCAGGATATAAACGCCTTAACAATGACGCTTCATATTCTTTCATTGCTTGATCAAGGCTACCCTCAAACTCTTCATCAAAATAACCAAACCCTTCAGCGTAAGACGGCAGTTTAAGCTGTTCAACAGTTAATTCAGCTGATCCATCCCACATTGAAACCGCTCTAAAAATAGCGTTTTTAAGCTGACGAACATTACCAGGCCACGCATAGGTAAACAGGTAATCACGACAAGATGCTGAAATACGGCGAAGTGGGCTTGATAGCTGCTGACTGTAATGCTCTAAGAACATTTCAGTTAATGGGATAACATCAACCTTTCGCTCGCGCAGCGACGGCATGTGGTAACTGAGTACATGAATTCGGTAATATAGATCTTCTCTGAACTCTCCAGACTGACAAAGCTCTGCTAGGTTTTTCTGAGTGGAGCAAATAATACGTACATCAGCACGGACTTCTTCATCGCCACCAATTCGTCTGAAGGTGCCATCTTGTAAAAGGCGCAATAACTTAACTTGTGCCGCTTTTGACATTTCGGCGATTTCATCTAAAAAGACGGTGCCGCCTTTCGCTTCTTCAAATAGGCCACGTTTTATAACATCACCATTTGAAACAAAACCAAATAACTCTTCCTCAGCCACACTATCAGGCAAAGCTGCACAGTTAATTGGAATAAACGGATGTTCACGGCGCATACTGGCATCATGGCTTGCTTTAGCCATTAACTCTTTACCCGTTCCTGTTTCACCTGTGATCAATAAAGGCGCATCAAGTTGTGCCATACGTTTAGCTTGCTTAAGGACATCTTTCATCTTATCGCTAACAGCAAGAACATTATCAAAACCCGTTGTTTGATTTTGAAGTGCATTAAACTGTTTACCTACTCTGGCAGGCGATTTAAGTGATACAACAGCACCAGCTAAGATACTGGCATTGTTTTCATCTGGTAAATAAATCGGGAGCATTTCAGCTAGATACTCGTTACTACCAATTTGTACTCGGGTCGCTTGAGCTAAGACAGGTGCTTCTGTTAACCAACGAGAAAAGTTAAAGCCTTGAACCCAGTGATTTAGTGATTCATCAATAACTTCATGCTCTTGCATATTCAAGGTCAACAATGCAGATTCATTGACGATACGAATACGCCCTTTGGAATTAATAGAAAATACCGAATCGGGTAACGTTTTTAACAAGGTTTTTAATGCATAATGCTCTTGCTCAGAAGGCATAAACGATACGGTTCGTACATCATGAACACTTTCTACTTTTCTAATAAGTGGCATTAATTCGCTTAAGGTTTCAAACCCAATTTCAGCGAATTGTAAATAGAGAAAACCTTTGTTACTAGCATCAATTGCAATCAAATTAATGCCATAAGTCTCTAATACTTCAAGAATATCTTTCGCAAGGCCAATGCGATCTAAACAACTCACTTCCAAACGCATATACAACTATTCCCTATCAGTCATTTTGCAGCAATATACGAGGATTCAAGGCAATAACCATTCAAAATTGAATGAAAATTGTCATCCTTCTTTATTTGTGAGCGATACGTTAAAAGGTTATGCGGCTTGTGGCAAGTGTTGTTTACAGCGGAATTGTAACAGATGACGTATTCCAGCAGGTTACGTTAACGTAACCTGCTGAAATTAATAATGAAGCTGGCTAGTCTATCAACTGGTCGGTTTTCGCCGCCATGATAAAATCATTTTTATGAAGTCCTTTAATTGAGTGTGACCACCAAGTCACTGTCACTTTGCCCCATTCCGTTAAAATACCAGGGTGATGAAACTCTTCTTCAGCAAGTTCAGCTAATTTATTGGTAAAAACCATCGCCAATTTGAAGTTCTTGAACTTATACACACGCTCTAACTGATTAATTCCGTCACGATTCTCTACGGTCCATTCTGGGATCATTTGACTGAACTCGACCATTTCTTGCTCGGTCACTTTTGGGGCATCAATTTGGCAAGCTTCACATTTTAATTCTGATAAATCAGACATAACTACTCCTGAGTTTTTTGTTCTTTTATTCGTATTAACTTGCAATCGTCTTTGGGGCAAATTTAGGTTCAAGTAACCCCAACTGACGTGCTTTTGTCACTGCAGCCATAATGTCCATTTGAGCGATTTCATCCAAATAGTCGACGCTGTCAATCACATAGTAAATAGGTTGCATAATATCGATTCGGTAAGGCGTTCTTAGCACTTCTATCAAATCAAATGGCTTACGTTCAGGTTCATCACTTAACGCATATAAGGTCTCGCCAGGAGAACTTAAAATCCCCCCACCATAAATATTAAGACCGCCGTCAGCACTTTTGACTAAACCAAATTCCACAGTAAACCAATACAGTCTAGCTAAATATACCCGCTCTTCTTTTGATGCAGCCAAACCTAGCTGACCATAAATATGTGAAAAGCGCGCAAATGCTGGGTTCGTCAATAACGGGCAATGGCCAAAAATTTCATGAAAAATATCCGGTTCTTGTAAGTAATCAAACTCTTCTTTGGTACGAATAAACGTGGCGACGGGGAACTGTTTACTCGCTAGCAATTCAAAAAATTTTCCAAAAGAAATTAAAGCCGGCACGCCCGCGGTTTTCCAACCAGTCGTTTCGGTTAGCACTTTATCGATTTCTTGTAATTGCGGCACCCTGTTGGTCGGCATATTGAGCGCCTTAAGGCCTTGCATATACGCATCACATGCACGTCCTGGCATGTTAACCATCTGACGCTGATATAACTCATGCCAGACATCATGTTCTTCATCAGTGTACTGAATATAACCCTGACTATCGGGGATTTTAGCTGTGTAATTTGTTGCTTTACTCATAAGTGTCACTTTACGTAAACTTCTCTGCCTTCATAGTGAGCTAAGGTTTCATATTTGTTAACAGGCTCACACTTTATTGATTGGCAGTTTGCTAGCTAAAAACGTAAACCATTCGCTACAAAGTCAATATTGATAAAGAATAGTAATTTAAAAACAGAGACTTAAAATGTAGTTATAGTTTGACGAATGAGTTAAAGGCTATCAATGTTGCAGACTTTTTTGTAGCGCATCTTAGAATGAATGCTGCTATTTACTGATTATTCGAATGGATATCAGTAACAAAAGTTATATTCATCACGCTAAGTTAAGTACAATAGTATGAGCAATTACTTTTTACTCCACAGTGTTAAGGACAAACCATGGCAATTCTAGTGACTGGCGGTGTTGGCTATATCGGCTCTCATACTGTCGTAGAACTGTTAGATGCCAATCAACAAGTGATCATTGTTGATAATTTATCGAATGCCAACGTTAATGCGCTCGACAGAATCCGCCAAATTACAGGGAAAGATTGCACTTTTTATCAAGGTAGCGTACTCAATAAAGCCCTGTTACACAAAATCTTTACCGATCATGTTATCGACTCAGTGATTCATTTTGCAGGCTTAAAAGCGGTAGGTGAGTCTGTCACTAACCCATTGCAATATTATGAAACCAACGTCACAGGTTCCATCATACTTTGCCAAGTCATGGCTGAGCATAATGTAAAAAAATTAGTCTTTAGCTCATCAGCCACTGTTTACGGCCTACCTGAAAGTCTGCCAATTCGAGAGGATTTTGCAACAGGTGCTACCAACCCTTATGGGCAATCTAAACTTATGGTTGAGCAGCTATTGGCTGACTTATACGCTGCAGATAGCCAATGGAATATTGCTGTATTACGATATTTTAACCCAGTTGGTGCCCATAAAAGTGGGTTAATAGGCGAAGATCCTAGTGATATACCCAACAATTTAATGCCATTTATTTGCCAAGTCGCGATTGGGAATATCAAAGAATTACGCGTTTTTGGGAATGATTACCTCACACCTGATGGCACTGGTGTTCGAGATTATATTCATGTCGAAGATCTCGCAACAGGCCACATCAAGGCTTTAAATAAACTGTCTGAAAACCCTGGCATTGTGACTTACAACCTCGGTACAGGTAGAGGTTATAGCGTCATCGAGTTAATTACGGCATTTGAACAAGCCAGTGGTAAGACTATACCTTATCGCTTTACCGATCGCCGTACAGGAGATTTAGCCGCCTATTTCGCTGATGCGACTTTGGCGCAAAAAGAACTTGATTGGCAGCCCACTCATACCCTTGAGTCAATGGTTAAAAGTAGCTGGCAATGGCAATCAAAAAACCCTAAAGGTTATCGAGAATAAACACGAAATGAATCATTGTAAGGCTGGAAATAAATCATGAGCCAATCCATTAATCATAGCCGTAGAAATCTATTCAGACGCAGAAAAGACAGTGCTCAACGTCCGCCATGGGTGATAGATTCTATCGAGTTTACTGACGAATGTACTCGCTGTAATGCCTGTATCGATGCTTGCGAAACCAAAGTGCTTATTAAAGGAGATGGCGGCTTTCCAGAAATTAAATTTTCTGAAGATGAATGCACTTTTTGTCAGCAGTGTGCAACCGTCTGCGAAGAAAAGATTTTCGATGTATCTCAAGCTTTACCATGGACAATTAAAGCGTCAATCAATGATTCATGCCTGACCTACAGAGGTGTGTGGTGTCAAAGTTGCAAAGATGCATGCGATCCTAGAGCGATTACATTTAAGATGGCAGTCGGTCAAATCCCTAAACCCATTATTGATATTGATGCTTGTACTGGCTGCGGCGCATGCGTATCTCCTTGTCCTGCACAGTCAATTACCGTGACAGAAACTCACGTTAAAGCCGAGTAATTGAGGCTAATTGAGTGACCGCCGTCAAAAAAAAGTCCTAACAGTCAAAATTTAATTGTTTTTTTTGCATTTAATTGTCGCTATATTAAATGTTAAATATCTATAACAAAGTCATTTTCGCCGCGCTTATCAGTTTTATTGCGGCCTAATTATGCGAAAAGAGAGTCTACATGTTTAGTAAAAAAAGTCCGGCAAACAACCTCAGTTTTATCGCAAACGACTGTGAAGTCACGGGTAATATCAAAGTTGTTGGGGACGTCTTGATTGCAGGCAAAATCAACGGTGAAATTCGTGCAACAGGTAACGTAACAGTAGAATCAACAGGTGTAGTGACTGGTGGCGTGATTTGTGTTGAAGCGTCAGTGTCAGGCTTGATGACAGGTAATATTACGTGCGATAAATTATCAATCACCAATACAGGTACTTTTGATGGTGAAGTTTACAGTAAGCGTATGGAAATCTTAGATAATGGTCAGTTTATCGGATACCGCAAAGCTTATGACGAAAGCGCAGAACATCAGTTAATCTCAAATGAAAAAGTGATCAGTGATTCATCAGAAGAAAAAACTGATAACCCACAACTTTCCGCTGCTGTGACAGCTTAGTTTTCACCTAAATTTGTTGATAACTGTATTAATAAGCTTTGTTGTTGTTTCAAGTGATGTTTGAACCATCACCCACGAGACAATAACAAAGTTTACGTTATTTCTTCTCCTTCTCCACCAAACTCTTGCTGCCACTCCCTTAGTAAAGCCACAAACGCCATTGGTGCCCTATCAAGGCTATCTACAGAAATATATAAATGAAACCCGAGATGACTTTCAAGTGTCTGACAGCGATGGCCAAACATTGCTAACACGCCTCTGTAACGATCCCCATTAACGACCAAAGGAGTAAACTCAGCGCCTAGGTAGGTTTCTAAACTTTGTAAGTCTTCATCTTGTGTCGCTGCCGTCATCAATAACGGGCGCTGCTCAGTTAACAGACCTGTCGCCAATCGTGGGGAAATATTGTCTAGAATGGGGTTAATTTTTTTGAGCTTAAAGCCAATGTAAGGCAATTCGATTAATTCAAGGTTTTGAGTCACTCTTGATACATCAATTCGCTGGATATTGTTCCACCCGATATGGACAGTACCGCGTCGATGGAAATATTCGACTCCTGCCTGTGTTAACTTAAAACTGGCACTAGGTTGGTTAATTTTAGCGATACCTAAAATTAAACTCACACTTCCAAAACCAAACAACACAATGCCGATCCCAAATAGGTGTTTTGCAGTAATAAAGAGCACTAGGCTGATAAATAACGCTAGCGAACCAAACACGGTTAAGGTTATACCATTACGCTTACCAAATGGACTGATTAATAATGTGTTTTCTTGAGTCATGTTGCCAACGTTTAGCTTGTAAGGATTAAAGGTTGTTATTCAAAGGTTTCAATCAAAAACCGTTTTACTTTTAGCCATTCCATCCCGACATATTCATGAATCGACCGTTGAGAAATAAACAAGTTTTCAGCGCTAAACCGCCACCAATAGCCTGTAGAACTGATAAAGTTCGTTGGCGCAGCTACTGGGAATAGATTTTCTTGGCTAAATATTTTTATCGATCTTGGCATATGAGTCGCTGAAGTAACCAGTATGAATGGTGTTTTTCCTACCAGCTGCTTCATTGCTTGTGCTTCTTCTATGGTATCTAACGCTGTTGGAAAAATAGTAATGCTTTCAGCTGGCACCCCAAGTTCAATGGCTGCACGTTTCATGATCATCGCATGGGGCGTTGGGGTAATTCCGCCGCTCCAACCACTGACGACTAAGGTACATGGCCTGTCTGCGATATCTAGCTGCCGTAGACCTTCCATCAACCTTGCAAGTGCGGTCGATGATAACTGCTGTACAGCACTGTTCTCGTTATTTTCAGTATGGCCTGAGCCTAACACCATCACATAGCATTGATAATTTTCATTTTCGTCATAAGCAAAAGACAGCGGAATTTCGTTCACTGAGTACCTTGACTCTAAACTATGGGATAGCGCAGCAGATACATATGAGTTACTGAAGACCAATAAGGTTGAAAAGCCTAAAAATAGACACAGCTGTCCAATAACTTTTTTATGTTTACTACAGTAACGCCAAATGAGTAGAGCCATGAGCAAACACAAAAGTGTAAATGGCACAGGCATGACTAATTGTGAAAGTATTTTTTTAAGCCAAAACATTAAGATACCCAAAGATTATTCGCAGCAATATATTAGCTTGTTAAGGAATAGATTACTAATACCTATATGTTATCCAGTCACGCTCCACATTTCACCAACATCATATCGTCACCAATACGATGAACATAAAATTGCTTTAAGCATAAAAAAGCGACCCTATGATAAGCGTCGCTAACATGTTTCTATATGCTCTGAATTTGAAGTGTTATGATCTAAATAACCAATACAAAAACAAATCATAAAGGTTCATTAATGGCTATCTTTACCCCATAGCCACGCTGCGCCACGTACACCTGATGACGCACCAAACTGGTTTTTGACCACTATCGTGTCGCATTCACGGCCGACGACATATTTAGGCAACACCTTAGGCAACTCTTTGTAAATGGCATCAATGTTCGATACCCCGCCACCTAATACAATAACGTCAGGGTCAATCATATTGATTAAGTGGGCAAGAGAGCGTGCTAAACGGTCGATATAACGAACAAAAGCTTGAGTAGCCAAGGGATGCCCTTCAGCCATCATCTGTGAAATTTGTATTCCACTGTCAGCCTCACCTCCTGCTCGGCGAAAATCTCTTACCCAGCCAGTCCCCGAAATAAAGGTTTCAATACAATCTTTATTGCCACAAAAACACGATGTTGAGTTGAACTCATCAGGCGTCATCCAAGGTAATGGGTTATGCCCCCATTCACCGCCGATACCATTACCCCCGCCGTGGACTTTGCCATTAATAGATAAACCACCGCCACAACCCGTTCCAATAATCACACCAAAAACCACGCCTTTTCCTGCTGCGGCGCCATCTACTGACTCAGATACAGCAAAGCAGTTAGCATCATTGGCAACTCGTACTTCTCTATCAAGACGGGCGCTCAAATCTTTATCTAATGGATGTCCATTAATCCAAGTAGAATTTGAGTTTTTAACTAATCCTGTAAAAGGTGAAACAACGCCAGGGATCCCTACACCAACTGAGCCTGTTTGCTGAGTTTCAGCTTCAGCTTCAGAAACGAGTCCAATTATCGCATCTAAGGTTCCAGGATAATTTTTTGGGGTAGGAACACGTTTACGAAACAGCTCACTGCCATCATCCGCTAACGCTACTAACTCGATTTTTGTCCCGCCAAGGTCAACACCCATGCGCATCATAGCTTCACTCTCCATTTAATTATAATCTATCATTTAACACGTAGATTCACGGCATTAACCCAACGAGTGATAATGAGCTGTCATGTATGACGAAGTCAGGACTGTCGCTCAAACCATTTCGGTGATGCCGCAATAAAATACGGGTTTAAAATATCTTCTTTTTGGTTGTAATCTAACGGTGCTAAATCTGGGTGGCGTAACACTTGTCCACCTGCACTTTCTAATACTGCTTGCGCCGCCGCGGTATCCCATTCACTTGTTAGCCCCATTCTTGGGTACACATCAGCTTTACCCTCTGCCACTAAACAAAACTTAAGTGAGCTGCCGACGCTTTGCATCTCATGCTCACCAATATTAGCGACATACGCTGCTACGTCAGGGCTAATGTGCGAGCGACTACCGACAACAATCGGGTTTTCACTAATAGAACGTTGGCTGATATCGAGCTTAACTCGCTTATCACCTTGTTCTAGCCAAGCACCTTGATGGCAAATACCTGAATAACACGTTTCTAGGACTGGCGCGTACACCACTCCAGCGATGGCTTTACCATGATGTATTAGCGCAATATTGACAGTAAATTCACCATTTCGTTTTATAAATTCTTTCGTTCCATCCAGTGGGTCTATAAGCCAATAGGTGTTCCATAATTGACGTTCTTCCCACGGGATATCTGCAGCTTCCTCACTCATGATTGGAATACCTGCAAACTGACTTTCAAGTCCTGCGACAATAACATTATGACTTGCAATGTCAGCAGCCGTGACTGGGCTGTCATCCTGTTTAGTGACGACTTGCAAGTCTGAAGATGAATACACCTGCATAATGGCATTTCCAGCGTCTTTAGCGATGCTGATAACTTGCTGTAACTGATTTTCTGTTATATCAAAAGGTTGATCTATTCTCTGGCTACTCAAAGGTAACTCCTTGGAAAATATCGACGATTAAGTCGTAAATAATCAACACATTATGCCATTGAACAAGGTAAATATTTATAACTATTTAGCTTGTCTTAGACATTAATCATTAGCCTTGCTAATACCGCTATTGTTACTCATTTGTAATAACAGGTTTGATAGTAAGCCAAGTCGGATAAGCTTGAAAGCCTCTAACCCTTGGCTGCATTCGTATTCAAACCTGAATGTTATTATCCTTTTAGCCACAAAATGGTGGCTAAAAGGCTGGAGTTATCCAGTGACGCTACTGTAACGAACACTTGTTATCTTAAAAATACTGTCCCATTTATTTGACCAGCTGCACGTTATCTACCTGCATTACAACACCATTTTGATTGCCCCATGCAGGGAAAATAACTAACGGCGTATCCACTTGCGTTAATACCAAGCTTGAACCTGTATTGGCGACGAGATCAGCTAACGCAATACGGTAATGTGTCCATGTGCCAACTTCAGGCGCTGGGATGGCAAAATCTCCTGAACTACATGGGTGGCCACAATCGACTTTAATATTAAAATCGCGTACTTCGCGAGGGTCTGTTATGACGTTAAGATCAAATTCGACCGCAGCAAAGCTACTGACATCTTGCTGCAAGCCTGTACTTTGAAAATACACCACAGCCTCATCGGTATTAAAACTAAACTGGTTGACAATGCCATGGTCAGCACCGACATCTAGTTGCTCAATTGCAACGCTGCCTGAAGCCGCATAATGACCAATAGTAAAAGGAGCTTTTACTTCATCATCATAAATAATAAGCTCATTAGCCGTTGATACTTGATATTCATAACGGACATTATCGATTTGTAAGCTCATATTGCCTAATGGTTCAATGACAAAGGGATTTGATACTGATGCTAAATCAACGAAACTTCCTGGAGAAAACCGATTACCACTGGCAACAAGTTCCGCAATAGGTATACGGATATCTGTCCAAGTATTCAATTCAGGTAAGCTAACACTCACATCACTAACATTTGGCCAACCACTATCAATTTTGACCAATAACTCAACGTCGTTGTCTGTGCTTAATAGATTTAAGTCAAAAACTAAAGTGCCGTTTGCTGACCAATGTGACAAATCAGCAGTAGGTGGATAACTAAAATAAGCATTACCTGTCGCGCCAACTTTATCTAGCTGAAGCACTTCCCCCTTTCCCTCAACAGTTAGCGTTTGTAATGTCATCGCATTATCAGGGTTGTAGCTATCAAGACTTAACCCCTCAGCGAGTCCTTCGTCATATAGTATGAATTCTGGCCCCGCACCTATATCAGTTGATGGCACAGTGATTTCAGGGGCAACATGCCCTTCAACAATCTCAGCATTGTCACCTACGCTGGCACAACCAGCCCCAGTTTCGGGTGACACACTGCACTCATAAACTCTAACGTAGTCCACTTCTAATACTTGCGGGAAAACACTTTCATCAACCCCAGTGTTATTGACATTACCCGCCCAAGTTCCACCAACTGCTAGATTTAAAATCATATGAAATGGTTGATTATAAGGAGCATCTTCCGCTGCATTAGCGAGATTACCATCACTATCGACGTATTGACTGTACCAACCTGTTGAACGTTGAGTTGCAAAGTGGACGTCATCAACATACCAACGAATTTCATCCTTCTCCCACTCAATGGCATAAACATGAAAATCGTCAGCTGGGTTAGCCCCATCAGGTAAGCTATATTCAGCGCCAGAGTACACATTGCCAGGCCAGGCTTTACCGTAATGCAAGGTGCCATGAATTTTAGCTTCTGGAACAGAGCCTTCTGTCACCACTTTAAGGTTAACCGTTTCCATAATATCGATTTCGCCGGAACCAGCCCACGGGCCATAAACCCAATCTGTTGGCAACATCCAAATCGCTGGCCATGTACCTTGCCCTTGCGGCATTTTGGCACGGATTTCAAAACGGCCATATTTCCAGTCACCTTTGTTCGTCGAATCTAATCGTGCTGATGTGTACGCTTGCTGTTTTGACGTATCGTTTTCATCATAATTAGGATCGCCCAATGCAACAGCAGGACCACTAAAATCTTCTCGCTGTGCAGTAATCACTAACTTTCCATCAGCAACTTGGCTATTTTCGGAACGCTGGGTATAACATTGCTGCTCCTCATTGCCTCCGCCATAACAATTATATGCGAGGTTCCACTTGTCTAAATCGATAGTGGTACCATCAAACTCATCGCTCCATACCAAATTCCATAGGTTTTCTTGTTCTTCGCTGTTATCGACAGGTGCCGTGTCTTCAACAACATCTGTGGCACTGTCAGAGCCGCACCCTAATAACATGGCTGCAGCGAGACTCACACTTGTGATAGTTAAAACTGATGCTCTTTTTTTCATTTTCCCCCCAAGGAATACTCAAAAAATACGAAAAAAATCCAGCAAAATCCCCTACAAAATTAATTGCAAGTTCACAACAGTGCAGGAATAACTTGCCAGCTAGCATTATGCTAGCCGGCAAAACAAAATTATATTAGGCGTCTGGGCAGGTTATTGTGGCTGTTTCTGCCGCATTAGGCACAATCAATAAGTCGCTAAAGTTAATCTCAGCGCTCCCATTGGTTGCCAAATAGAAAGGTGTATTGATGTTACCGAAATTGACGTCTTTATTTGCAAAGCACTTCAAATCAACACTGATGGTTTGCCACTCACCTACAGCTGTATTTAAGGCATTAGCAATATCCACATCTGCGCGGCAATCTCGGTCACATGCAACCCCTAACATCACAGGCTGCTCAACTTTATTGGTGGTTTTAATTAACACTGACAGCGCTGAATCGGTGTTTGAGTATGCTCGTAAGTCACGTGGGAAGTTACTGATTAATCCAACAAACCCAAGGCCTGTACCATTAAAACTAACTAAACGAGCATCTTCTTGAACAACTTTATCAAAAGTTCTGATCGTCACAACATCATTACTTTGAATGCTGCTACTGACAGTATCGGACGATGATTCAGTACCAATCATTAATCGCCAAGGCGCTTTTACTGCACGTTCAAACAATGCTAATGAAGTTAACTTCTCCTGGGCTGCAAAATTATCTTCCGAGAGCGCATTAGACACGTCACTCTTCTCGCCATACTTCAGGCCATAGCCATAAGCGAATAAAGGCTGATAATTTTCATCATGGACATTAACTTCTGTTTGCTGAGGTCGAGTTGGCCACGAAAATGAAAGTTTACCGGTAAAGTCATGATTAACTTTGCCGTCTTTATCACTAAATAGCACTTGTGAAACACCATCACCTTCAGTACCGGGAAGCCAAGCAGCAACAAATGCATCCGATGCATTTAGCTCAGGATTCACCCACATAGGACGACCACTGATAAAGATAGACACAACAGGAATACCTTGAGACTTAAGTGAACGAAGTAATGCTAAATCACGTTTATCACCACGTTGGTATTCAAGGTTATCAATGTCACCATTACCTTCTGCATAAGGTTCTTCACCGAATACGACAATAGCAACATCTGGTTTATTATTTTCTTCAAACTGACCATCAACATTAAGTGTTATTTGGCCACCAGCCGCTGTCACATCTTTAGCAATACCAGCATAAATAGAGGTTGCACCTGGAAAGTCTTCATTTAGATTATCGGTGCCTTGCCAAGTGATACTCCACCCGCCAGATTGCTTACCAATATTATCTGCGCCATCACCAGCGACTAAAACGTTCATTTTTGGAGAAAGTGGTAACACATTATTATTGTTTTTCAGTAAAACTAACGATTCGCGTACTGCTTGTCTGGCGACATCACGATGTGCCTTAGCACCAATAAGTTCAGTTTTACCTGAAATTTCACGGTTAGCAGGACTGGGTTTTTCGAACAAGCCAGCACGAATTTTCACTCTGAGTATACGGCTAACTGCATCATCTATTCTTGCTTGAGGGATTTCACCATTTCTCACTTGGGCAATCGTATTCTCATATAATGGTTTCCATGCACTTGTAGGTACCATGTACACATCTAACCCAGCATTTGCCGCTTGCGCACATGACTCATTAGTACAGCCATCGACTTGTCCATGACCGTTCCAATCTCCTACAACAAAGCCATCAAAGCCCATTTTGTCTTTAAGCACATCATTCAGTAGGTATTTTTCGCCATGAATTTTTTTGCCTTGCCAGCTGTTAAACGACGCCATGACGGTTTGAGCGCCAGCAGTCAATCCACCCACATAACCTTGAGCATGAATATCAAATAGTTCTTGCTCAGAATCTAGGTTTTGTCCTTGGTCTATCCCTTTTTCAGTCCCACCATCTCCTAAGAAATGCTTCACTGTGGAAATAACATGTTGATCAGATAAAAAGTCATCTCCGACCTTGCCTTGAAGACCTTCGACGATAGCATGTGAGTAGGCTTTAACTATTTGTGGATCTTCAGAATAGCCTTCGTAAGTACGTCCCCAGCGATCATCACGTACAACAGCAACCGTGGGGGCAAATACCCAATCAATACCTGTTACCATCACCTCTTTAGCGGTAATGACGGCTATTTCACGAATTAAGTCTGGATTATTCGCCGCACCTAAACCAATGTTATGAGGGAAAAGCGTAGCGCCAATAACGTTATTATGACCGTGTACGGCATCTGTGCCCCACATAGTTGGAATTGCATTGCCATCAATACTGTCATCTATAGATGCTTGGTACATATCTTCGGCGAGTTTAATCCAATCTGCAGGCGTGGCATGTTTATCATTATTAGGATAGGCGCCACCACCATTAAGGTAAGAGCCAAATCCATAAGTACGCATATCTTCAACGGTAATATCACGGATCTCTGGTTGGATCATCTGCGCAACTTTCTGCTCAAGTGTCATTGTCGCCATCAAATCAGAAATACGCTTCTCAAGCGCAGCGTCTTTTGTAAATGGAATCGCTAACTCCGGCCAAATAGAAATGTCACCTGAAACAGTCCCAGAAACAATCTTATTGGACACCGTTTGTGACGTTTCAGCTACAGGTGCAGGTTTATCATCACTTACCTTTGGTACTGATTTCTTTGTATCATCTTCGCCACATGCCGATAAACCCATCACGACAGCTAGCAGAGTGAGTGGCAAGGTTATTTGCTTATTTGCGAATACGTGAGTTGCCTTATCCATAATATTGCCTTTTCTATCCAATCTGCCTTCGCAGAAGATTAATTAATAAAAAACTTGTGGTATTACACTTGTGGACGCTTTGCCTTACTGCCAATAAGGCCATAATGGGCAATAAAGGCATAACAAACTAACGGTAAAATAAACGCCATTTGAATATCAAATGAGTCAGCTAGCATGCCTTGTAGTAGCGGCACAATAGCCCCACCCACAATGGCTAAACACAGTACGCCTGAACCTTGACTGGTGTGTTGCTTTAAATCGGTCAGTGCTAAACTGAAAATCGTCGGGAACATGATTGAATTGCATAATCCAACCAACAACAGAGCCCACATCGCAGTCGTGCCCTCAGCAAGCATCGCAACGGCAACTAATAGCACGGCGCAAGTTGCATTAAAGGCGAGTACTTTACCCGCCGCAATTTTTTGCATGACTAATGCGCCAATGAAGCGTCCGACCATGGCACCACCAAAGTAATACGCAATGTATTTAGCCGCTTGCGCTTCAGTAAAGCCACCAATATCAGGCTGAGTCAAAAAGTTAATCAGAAAGCTACCAATACCCACTTCAGCGCCCACATAAACAAAAATACCTACTGCACCTAAAACAAGGTGTGGAAACTTCCAAGCGCTGCCAGTATCAGAAGAAGACTGTTGGGTGTTTTGTTCACTGATACCAAGTACAGGTAGCTTTAAAACAAAGAAAATTATCGCCAGCACACACAATGCACCAGCTAACATTAAATAAGGAACTTGCACAGTACTTGCTTGATGAACGGCTTCAATGGTTGCACTTTCAACAGCAGCTGAATCATCACTGTGACTCATATTGCTAAGAATGAGGTAACTGCCAAAAAACGGCGCGACAGTGGTACCAAGCGCATTGAATGCTTGGGTCATCGTCAGTCTAGAAGAAGCGGTTTCAGCTGGGCCTAACGCACTGACATAAGGGTTCGCTGCAACTTGTAAAATTGTAATACCAGCAGCCAATACAAAAAACGCGCTTAAAAACATCCAATAAGAGGCATAGCTAGCTGATGGATAAAACATCAAGCAGCCAACGCAGGCAATCGCAAGCCCTGTCACAATGCCTTTTTGATAGCCTATTTTGCCAACTAAAGCACCAGCAGGTACGGAAACAATAAAGTAAGCACCGAAGAAGCAAAACTGCACTAACATGGCTTGGGTGTAACTTAATTCAAACATACTTTTTAAATATGGAATTAAGATGTCATTTAAGCAGGTCAAAAATCCCCACATAAAAAATAATGAGGTTAATGCCATCAACGCAAACTTAAAGTTACCGCTTTGATGAACACTTCCCATTTCTGCAGACTCTGCATTTAATGGTGCACTGGCCATGTCATTCCCTCTTTAATTATTATCTATTTATGGTCGATGACTATCTAAGCACTGTAGCTGTACACCTTTAGTAGTACGCAGATAGGCTGTTTCAAGATTTATCTAAATCAATTATTGACCTTTTGTTAATTAATCACTAATCTCGATGTAAGCGCTTTCATTTTTAACATATCGATAACGAAAGTCAACGCTTTTTGTAAGTAATCATTGTAAAAACACTTAGGTATTACCCTGAGTAAAAGACGCTGTAGTTTCGTTGACACAAATACGCCTGAAACATATTAAGTGAATAATAAATATGAAAATTTCTCTACCCGAAAATTCTAAAATGCACTCAAAATCATTTACGTTTGGAGTGGCAACTGCCTCTTTCCAAATTGAAGGAGCAGCAGATTCTCGCTTGCCTTGTATTTGGGATACCTTTTGTGCGACTCCAGATAAAATTCGAGATGGTTCAGACGGTAAGCAAGCCTGCGAGCACGTTGCGCTTTGGAAAGAAGATGTCAATTTAATCGAATCTTTAGGTGTCGATGCTTATCGTTTATCACTTTCGTGGGGAAGAGTGATTAACCAAGATGGCAGCTTAAATCAAGATGGGGTTAACTTTTATATCAACTTAATGGATGAATTAAACCGTCGTGATATTAAAGTGTACGTCACCCTATATCACTGGGATCTACCTCAACATATTGAAGATGAAGGTGGCTGGCTTAATCGAAATACGGCATACCTTTTTCAAGACTACGCGGACAAAATTACTAAAGCCTTAGGTGATAGAGTGTATTCCTACGCCACCTTAAATGAACCTTTTTGTAGTTCATATCTAGGTTATGAAATTGGTATTCATGCACCAGGGCTTGCTACCAAAGCTTTTGGCCGCAAATCTGCGCACCATTTATTACTTGCACATGGATTGGCTATGCAAGTGATTCAAAAAAATAGTCCCCAATCTCTTAATGGTATTGTGCTTAACTTTACGCCTTGCTATCCACTGACCCAAAGCGCAGAAGATAAAAAAGCGACACAGATTGCAGATGACTACTTTAACCAGTGGTATATCAAACCCATTATGGATGGTGAGTATCCAGCAATCATTAACGATTTTGCAGCTGGTGATAAACCCGACATTGAACCAGGCGATATGGCAATCATTAGTCAGCCAATCGACTTTTTAGGCATTAACTTTTATACCCGCGCCGTTTATCAAGCATGTAGCGACAATCAATTTTTCCAAATAGATATGAAGGATGCCCCTAAAACAGATATTGGGTGGGAAATTTATCCAGAAGCCTTCACTGACTTATTAACCAGTCTCAATAATACCTACTCATTACCTCCTATTTATATTACTGAAAATGGTGCGGCAATTGACGATCACATTGAAGATAACGCCGTTAACGATATTGACCGCCTAGAATATTATCAAGCCCATTTAAACGCTGTAAATAATGCTATAGAGCAAGGCGTGAAAGTTGATGGCTATTTTGCTTGGAGCTTAATGGACAACTTTGAATGGGCGGAAGGCTATTTAAAACGCTTCGGAATAGTGTATGTTGATTACCAAACACAAAAACGCACCATAAAGCGCAGTGGCTTAGCTTACCGTGACTTTATTAATCAACGCATTGATTAATCGATACATACTCAAAACCCTACTTAAAAAGAATAATAACCCGAAAGAGGTTTTCAATGATTAGCGTTAAAGAGAAAATAGCCTATGGATTAGGTGATACCGCCAGTAACATCGTGTTTCAAACCGTGATGTTATTTTTAACCTTTTTCTATACTGATATTTTTGGAATTTCGCCGGCATTTGTCGGCACCATGTTCCTTGCAGTACGATTTATCGACGCAATAACCGATCCGCTAATGGGCGCATTAACCGATAGAACCGAAACAAAATGGGGTAAGTTCCGCCCCTACCTTATTTGGTTTGCCCTGCCCTTCGGTATTATCAGTGTTATGGCCTTCACCACGCCAGATTTAGCGGAAGAAGGCAAGATGATCTATGCCTTTGTTACCTACACCGCCCTGATGATGGTTTATACCGCCATTAATATTCCTTATTGTGCATTAGGCGGCGTATTAACCGCAGATCCAAAAGAACGTGTTTCCGTCCAGTCTTATCGCTTTGTGTTTGCCATGATTGGTGGATTAATGGTGTCGGCATTAACCTTACCTTTAGTTGAATATTTCGGACAAGGTGATCAAGCTAAAGGTTATCAGCTTACGATTGCGGCAATGAGTGCCTTGGGCGTAGTGATGTTTATCTTGTGCTTCTTAGGAACCAAAGAGCGCTTACATCCTCCTAAAGATCAAAACCTCAGCTTCAAAAAAGACTTTAAATTACTCTGGCAAAACGATCAGTGGCGCATTCTTTCAATCGCTGCGATTTGGTTATTATCAGGTATGGTATTAAAAACCAGTTTAGCGATTTATTACGTTAAGTATTATTTGAATATGCCTGACTCCATTACCTTATTTATCACGCTTGGAATGATAGGTAATATTTTTGGCTGTATCTTAGCTGAGCCTTTAGCCAAACGAGTCTGTAAAGTAAAAGCTTATATTACCATTCAAATTATTGCTGCTGCGTTATGTATAGCAGCCTACTTTGTATCGGGTGAACAAGTGGAATTGGCATTTGCGCTGTTCATTGTTTGGGGCTTCACCTTCAATATGGGCACCCCATTGCTATGGGCTAAAATGGCGGATGTTGTCGATTACGGCCAGTACAAAACAGGCGTTAGAATTACTGGCATGATTTATTCTTCAATCATTTTCTTTATTAAGCTTGGTGTTGCAATTGGTGGCGCAGCTGCTGGTTGGTTACTGGCTTTTTATGGCTATCAAGCAGATGTAGAGCAAACAGAAGCGACACAACACGGTATTTTGATGTCATTTACCCTTTACCCTGCTGTCGGCTCTATCATCGTAGCCATCGTAATGAAATGGTACACCTTAGATAACAAAGCGGTAAGTCAGGTTCATGCTGAGATTACAGAATAACTATCAATGGGTTAATAGATAAAGCTGTTAGTATAAATTTACTCAGAATTGTATATAGTTAACAACAAACAGCCTTGATACAATTTACACTATCAAAAGAAAATGCTGTCAAATTGGCCTGATGATTGAGTTACATTCGTCAATTTATCTGTTTTTTTGATGATTATGCTAGAAGGTTCATGCTAGTCTTATCGGCGTTTTTCGATTTTGACTAGCAAAACAAGTATTAAATAGGGATATATGGCGACTATATATGATGTATCAGTGTTAGCAGGTGTTTCGCTGGCAACGGTATCAAGAGTGATGAATAACAATACTAAGGTCAGTGAAAAAACACGCCAGAAAGTATTAAGCGCAATGGATCAGTTAGGTTATCGACCTAATACCATCGCTCAATCACTAGCGTCTAGTCGCTCAAACAGTGTTGGAGTCTTAGTCTCTCAACTTGATGGACCATACTATGGCCCTATGATGACTGAGATTGAAACCGCGCTTCGAGCTGGCAATAAGCACGTTATTATTGCTGCTGGCCATAGTGTTGAATCACAGGAAAAAGATGGTGTCGAGTTTTTAATGAGCCGTGGCTGTGATGCGTTGATTCTAGACGTTGAAGCTGTCGATGATGAATACTTGATAAATCTACATAAAGGCAACACTCCCATTGTGCTCATTAACCGCTATATTGAAGAAATCAGTGATTGCTGCGTTTATTTAGATAATGAGTTAGGTGGTTATTTAGCAACTAAACATATTTTAAGCCAAGGCCATACTGATCTTGCTTACGTTTCAGGCCCGTTATACAAGCTAGATGCTCAAGACCGTTTACTCGGACATAAACGAGCATTAAAAGAGTTCAATGTCGACTTTGATAAGACATTATTTTATGAAGGTAACTTCCGTGAATTTGGCGGCAGTGATGCGATGAATCATTTATTAACCATCGATAAGCCTTTCACAGCGGTGGTATGTGCCAGTGATCAGATGGCTTCAGGAGCGATTGCAGTTTGCTTAGAAAGAGGCATGAAAATCCCTCAAGAACTCTCTTTTGTTGGCTACGATAATATTCCTTTTCCACAATATATTTCACCAAAACTCACCACAGTGAACAACCCCATCCATGAAATGGGTAAAATGGCTGCATTTTGGGTGCTTAAGCATGTATATAATGACCCTAAGGCGATAGTCGAAAACACCTTCATCCCGCAACTGATAGTGAGAGACTCTGCGACATCACCACACAAGTAACCTTCGAAATTGAAGACGTTAAGGGAATAGTCTAACTCGCTATTCCCTCATATATTGTTTCCCTATACGCTTTATATTACCCCGATAACCTTAATACTTTGCCAATATCCTCTCTGCCTATTCCTTTAAAGCTCAAAAGTGCTTCAGCGTTGCCCAGAGGATAACGTCTCTTTTTAGGTGCCCTAAGTAGCCAGCTGAAACATGAGTAATCGCACCAAATAACGGGCAAAGAAACCTTAAATCGGAACCCGTTAAATCAGTATATTGTCTTGATTTAAAAATGATGATTTTAAATTTGCAACAAACCAAACTCCCTACCTTAAAATTTACAATAAAAATGTAAGCGCTATCACAAAAATATTTCTTTTTTATTTCTACAAAAAAAAGCACAAAAAATAAATTTAAATCAATTAAAACAATAAACTAAAAAATTTTACTTTATCCTTTTATAAAAACAAGGTTAACAAGTTGTGACTTTTTGTCGTAATTATTGTTGACGCTGTTAACAAATTAATCTAGTTTTATGTAAGCGCTTACATTAACTTTTACATAAAGGCTTTTAAAAGCGTTTACAAATGATGAATAAAACACATTACGTGAATGCGTAATCCGAATAAAAAAATCAGAGAGTAGTAGCCTGAGATCTAGTCGAGGGGAGACTTAGATGAAATCTAGAACATTCAAAAAGACCAGAATTGCCACTAGTTTGTCGGTAGTACTGAGTGCAAGCACCATAATGCCTGCATTTGCAGCAGACGAAGTCGCTGCAGATGAAAACATCGAGGTGCTTCAGGTCACTGGTATTCGTGGAAGCTTAATTAAATCAATGGATTTAAAAAGAAGCTCTGACGGTATCGTTGATGCGATTAACGCAGAAGATATTGGTAAATTCCCGGATAGTAACTTAGCAGAATCTCTGCAACGTATTACTGGTGTATCTATCGACAGACAAAATGGTGAAGGTAGCCGAGTGTCTGTTCGTGGTTTCGGTGCAGACCAAAACTTGGTTATGCTGAACAATCGTCAAATGCCAGTAACCACAGGTTCGCGTTCATTCGACTTCGCCAATATTGCTTCTGAAGCAATTAGTGCTGTTGAAGTTGAAAAAACCAGCCAAGCGAAAAACTCAACCGGTGGTATCGGTGCAACCATTAATGTTCTAACTCATCGCCCTTTAAGCTCTCCAGGTCTTAAAGCCACATTTGGTGTTAAAGCCGTTGATGACACATCAACAGATGAAGGCTCTGTAACACCTGAATTATCAGGTTTATATTCAAATACCTTTGCTGATGGCAAATTTGGTATTTCTATCTCTGCAAGTTACCAAGAACGTGAAAGCGGTAATCAGCAAGCGCAAGTGGGTACAGGCTGGCGAAGTTTCCCTGGTATTGTTGACCAAGACTGGGGTGGCGATAACGCTGAATGGGGTGGTGTTCCAAAAGACGATAACCAAATCAACCGCCCTGGCGAAGATGACGTATATGCAGTTCCTCAAACCACGGTTTACCGTTTTGAAGAGCAGCAACGTACTCGTACAAATGGTCAATTAGTACTGCAATACGAGCCAATTGACTCATTACGTGCAACATTAGATTACACCTACATGCAAAATGATGTTGATACTCAATCTCATGATGTTTCTGCATGGTTTAACTTCGTACCAACACAAGAAAGTACTTGGTCTGACGGCCCAGTATCTTCGCCACTTGTTTACTCTGAAACTTATCCTGATGGCGGCGCCGATTTATCAATGGCAGCTGGTGATTACGGTACCCGAGATGAAAGTGGCTCATTAGGCTTTAACTTAGAGTGGGATGCAACAGATAATTTATTCTTATCATTGGATTACCACACTTCAGAAGCTGAACGCTCACCAAACAACAAAAATGGTAGTAACAGTAACTTAAGTACAGCAGCATTTATTCGTACAAGTGCAGCGACTGACTTTACTGGTGATGTACCCGTTCTCGCTGTGGGTGGCGGTAATGCCGTTCGCCCTGAAGATATGCGCGTGACCGGTTCTGTATTTGGTAACGCTCGTAATAAATCTGAAATTGAACAATTACAAATTAACGGTACTTACGTATTTGAAGAAGCGGGTAGTATTGATTTCGGTATCGCTGCAACTGACGTTAATAACCATTCTCAATCAGTTAACGTTCAACGTAATGACTGGGGTGGTGTAGGTGCTGAAGGCGACTTTGACCCTTCATGGTTCCCTGCAGATAGTGTTCAAGATAAGTTTGATGGTTCACAAGGTGACTTCTCTGATTATCAAGGTTCTGCCTCTATTGACCCACAAGACGTTATCTTCTTATGGGACTTTGAAGCAGTAAGAGCACGTGCAGCTGAATTATACGGCTCAACGGCGATTGGTGATTGTGGTAATGGTTTCTGCCCATCGACTGATTACGCTAGCGATACTGACCGCTTCACTCAAGAAGAATCTCAATCTGCTTACGTACAATATAACTACGAAGGCGAGCTTGGTGATATGCCATTTGATGTTCACTTAGGTTTGCGTTACGAGAAAACCGATGTTGAATCTAAGTCCGCAGTATCATCGTACGATCAAGCGACTTGGATTGCGGAAACTGAGATTGCTCTAGAAAGTACAACGGCTGATAACCGCGTATTTGGTACTCAAACAGGCTCATACGATTACTTACTACCAAGCTTTAACTTCAACATTGAAGTGGTAGAAGATATCTATTTACGTGCAGCTTACAGTGAAACCATTGGTCGTCCAGATTATACCTCTATTCAAGGTGGTACGTCGGTAGGCACACTCGCTAACCGTGGTGGTGGTAGTGGTGAAAGTGGTAACCCAAGTTTATTACCGCTTGAATCAACTAACTATGATTTCTCTGGTGAGTGGTACTATGCTGAAGGCAGTTATGTTTCTGTTGGTTACTTCCGTAAAGACGTAACAAACTTCATTGACAGTAACCCTGTTAATTCAAATATCTACAACATTCCGGATCCATCAAATGGTGTTTACGTTCAAGAAGCCATTGCTGCAGGTGCAACAACCGCAATTGAGCAACGCCAGTGGATTTATGATAACTACGGCGCAACAGATCCAAACGTTACGTTAAACCCTGATAACGGTAATATCGAAATTACAGGTAACCCTGGTGACCCTGATTTAAACTTCGTGATTACCACACCGTCTAATAGCAGCGACAGCTCAGTTATTGATGGTTGGGAGTTTGCGGTACAGCACTTCTTTGGAGAGTCTGGTTTCGGTATGCAAGCTAACTACACGTTAGTGAATGCGGGTGATTCTTATGACAACTTCAACTTAAACCGTCCAGGTGATGAGCCACAAAACGTATTAACTAATATCAGTGATACAGCGAACGTTGTTGCTATCTATGAAAACTACGGTTTCTCAGCTCGTCTTGCTTGGAACTGGCGTGATGAGTTCTTGAACTCAACTGGTGACGGTACAGGTGCTAACCCATCTTACACTGAAGAATACTCGCAAGTTGACTTCAATATTGGTTACGACATCGCCGCAGTTGAAGGCTTAACAGTATTCTTCGAAGGGTTAAACATTACTGAAGAGAATACTCGAACTCATGGTCGTTCAAGTACTCAAGTACTTAACTACACACAAACAGGAGCTCGATACAGTCTTGGCGCTCGTTATACATTCTAACGTGTGCACCTTTTGCAAAATGTAAACTAAGGTCGTTTGAGGTGACTATTATGGTCACCTCTTTTTTAAGCTACATCCGTTAGCAACAAGGACGTTGCACCTTTTTTAAATTTCATTTTGATTTTTATTAATACAAATTATTACGCTATACCTCTTGTAAGTGATTGAAAAATATTCAATGCTAAATAAACTCAAAATCACATTATTCTTAGTAACAAACATTTCAATACAGCCTTAACGATAAAACAAAACAATAATAGGCAGATTATGGAACACGCGATAAGAGACATCATTATTGTTGGCGGCGGCACTGCGGGATGGATTACCGCTGGCATTTTGGCTGCTGAACATAACGCTGACAATGGCAAATTATCGCCCACCCCTAAGCTCAACATTACATTAATTGAATCACCAGATGTTGCCACTATTGGTGTTGGTGAAGGCACTTGGCCTTCAATGCGCACGACGCTGAAAAAAATCGGTATCAGTGAAACTGAGTTCTTAATCAGCTGCGATGCAAGCTTTAAACAAGGCTCTCGTTTTATCAATTGGACCCATAGCCCAGACGCTGATCTAACCAAGCAACCCCGAGATCATTACCTTCATCCATTCAGTTTACCAATTGGCACTAACGAAATTGATTTATGCCCTTTTTGGCTGCCTCACCGTCAACAAGTCAGTTTTGCTGACGCTGTTGGCCAACAAAACCAACTGAGTATGCAGGGCTTGGCACCTAAACAAATTACTACCGGTGAATACCAGTTTCAAAACAACTACGGTTACCATCTCAATGCGGGTAAATTTAGTCAGTTACTGCAACAACATTGTACCGAAAAGCTCGGTGTAACTCATATTCAAGACCATGTCAGCGATATTCAAAAAGCTGAGAATGGCGATATTCGTTCATTAGTCACTCAACATTCAGGCGAGCTGACAGCAGACTTCTTTGTTGACTGTACAGGGGTAAAATCTTTGCTACTCGGTGAGCAAATGCATGTACCGTTTGTATGTCAAAAATCAGTGTTATTTAACGATTCAGCGTTAGCGATTCAAGTCCCTTACCCAACTGATGATACTGAGATTGCTTCATGCACTCATTCAACCGCACAAACCAATGGCTGGATATGGGATATCGGCTTACCGACAAGACGTGGTGTGGGCCATGTGTATTCGTCTAGCCATACTGATCAAGCGCAAGCTGAACAGCAATTGATTGACTACTTAAGACCCAGTGTCAATGTTGACCTCGATAACCTTGATATTAGAAAACTATCAATAGCACCAGGTCACCGAAAAATTTGCTGGAAAAACAATTGTATGGCAATTGGTATGGCATCGGGCTTTATTGAGCCGTTAGAAGCCTCTGCATTAGCATTAGTTGAATGGAGCGCCAATACCTTAGCGCAGCAACTACCTGCCAATAGACAAGTTATGGATATTGTTGCCACTAGAGTCAATCAACGATTTTCTCAGCATTGGCAACAAATTATTGAATTTTTAAAGTTACATTACGTATTAAGTCAGCGCAGCGATAGTGATTATTGGCATGATCATCGAGAGTCATCGACCATACCAGAATCATTGCAACAGCAGATAGCGCTATGGCGAACCCAAACGCCCAATAAGCATGATATTCAGCACACTGACGTGTTATTTCCCGCTGCAAGTTTTCAGTTTGTATTATACGGAATGGCGTTTGAGACCCATGTGCCAACTCACCTAAAACCAACGCTTCAACAGCGTGCTCAGCAGTTGTTTACTGAAAATATCAAGCGAACCCAGGGATTAAAGCAAATCCTGCCAACCAATCGCGAGCTGCTCAATAAAATTCGTCAATATGGCTTGCCCCATATTTAGCAACAAAATAACAATATCTGTTTTCTTTTGAACAATTGAAAAACAGCAAAAACCAATAATATTTGATTAGGATGTCAGCATGAACAAACCAGTATTACTCAACAGTGTCGATCATAAAGATATTAAAATTATTACCGAACGCTCAGAAAAGTACGGTGATAACCTATGGTATACAGTGACTTTTCCGGCTGAATTCAGAAGTGTTCAAGCGCACTATCCCATCTTTTTTCAAAAAGACAGTAATACAGGTCAGTTTTACTCTGTTGCCATGTTTGGTTTTCAACATAAAGAGAATTTGTTTTTACAAGATGGCAAATGGCAAGCATCTTATATCCCGCTTACCGTTCGTCGTCAGCCATTTTTAATCGGCCAACAAACTATTCAAGAAGACGGTGTAGAGCAAGTACAACGTGTGATTCACCTTGACCCTAATCATCCTCGTATTAATGAAACTGAAGGTGAGCCGCTATTTTTTCCATACGGCGGTAATACGCCTTATTTAGATGAAGTCGGTGAAATGCTTGAAGTGATCCATCATGGGTTAATTGACAGTAAACAGTTCATTGAAACGCTCATCAAGCTAGAACTGCTCGAATCATTCACTTTAGATATTGAACTTGATAATGGCGCCAAGCACCAAATGATTGGTTTTTACACCATCAATGAAGAAACCTTAGCAAGCTTACCTGCCGAAACTTTAGGTGAGCTGCATCAAAACGGCTATTTGAGCGCAATTTATATGACGTTGGCATCACAATCCAATATCAGACAATTACTCAACTTTAAAAATGCACAATAGATAGCAATGTCTCGTTAGGATTATTTAAAAGGTTGTAGTCAATGGAAAAAAAGCAGGCAGTCAGGGTCATTGATAACACTGAAATCAGTCATATTTTAAAAGTGATTGATAACACAGATGAGCCTGTGATTTTTAAAGGCGCATGTGCCCATTGGCCTATTGTGCAAGCAGGACAACAAAGTGCAGAAGCCGCAGCACAATACTTACTGACATTTTATCAAGAAGCACCAGTTACCGCCTATTATGTTTCATCAGAGCATAAAGGGCGCGTTTTTTATAACGAGCAAGTCAATGGTTTTAACTATCAAGCAGCGCAGCTAAACTTACGCCAAGTCATTGATAAGCTATTTACCCATAAAGACGATGCCCTTCCACCCAGTATTTATATGGGATCAACAGAAATTAATCAGTTTCTGCCAGGGCTTGCTGCTGAAAACAGTCTAACATTTGACAAGATTCATCCTCTGACAAGTGTGTGGTTAGGCAATCAATCTCGCATTGCGACGCATTTTGATTTTCCTCAGAATCTAGCCTGTAACGTTGTGGGAAAGCGAACATTTACCTTATTCCCTCCTGAGCAAGTAGGCAATTTATATACTGGCCCAATGGAATTTGCACCCGGCGGCCAAGAAATCAGTATGGTGGATTTTGAAAATCCTGACTTTGAAAAATTCCCCAAATACCAACATGCCCTCAACGCTGCTCAAACTGCCGAGCTAGAGCCTGGCGATGTACTGTATGTTCCAAGCATGTGGTGGCATCAAGTCAGTGGTATCGAAGCATTTAATGTACTCATTACCCATTGGTGGCGAGATACACCCGCTTACCTAGGAAGACCCAATAACGCCCTAGCACTGGCAATGCTCAGCTTACGCTCTTTACCTAAAGCGCAACGACAAGCTTGGAAGGCGCATTTTAATCATTATATTTTTGACCATGATGACGATGACGTTTCGCACATACCAGATTCAGCTCAGGGCATGCAAACTAAGCCACTGGATGAATTAAACGCACGTAAGTTAAGAGCAGACTTAATAAACAAGCTCAAGCGGTAATCGCCTCTGTGATACTAATGTGCGGCCATTTGATTTACACAAACAGCAACTTAACGAACAAAATCAACAACGAAAATAAAATTACCTCGGGTATAAGTTGATTCAAAGGACATTTTGTTATGCAAAAGCAAGCTTCAAATACAACAAGTTCAAACAAACCGATTAAACAAGTCGTGATTGCCGGTGGTGGTACTGCGGGCTGGATGGCTGCAGCTGCATTAACAAAGTTACTGGGAAAACACCTAGAAGTGGTGCTGGTTGAGTCAGACCAAATAGGCACCGTTGGGGTTGGTGAAGCCACGATTCCAACGCTACACATCTTTCACCGTTTACTTGGCATAAAAGAACAAGATGTCATGGCTGCGACCAATGCAACCTTTAAGCTCGGAATTGCATTTGAAAACTGGCATGACGTAGGTAAAGATTATATTCACTCCTTTGGATTTTTAGGCAAAGACTGTTGGGCATGTGGATTTCAACATTTTTGGCTCAAAGGGCAACAACGCGGTATCGTCAGCCAAATTGGTGATTACTGTACCGAGCATTTAGCGGCTCGTGAGGGGCGTTTTGCCGTATTACCTAATCAAGATTACAACCATGCCTACCATATGGATGCCACATTGTACGCCAAGTTCTTAAGGGGTATTGCTGAGCAACATGGCATCACCCGAATTGAGGGCAAAATTAAAGAAGTCCTCCAGCATGATGATACTGGTAATATTCGCGGATTAGCCCTTGAATCAGGAGACGTTATCGAGGGTGATTTGTTTCTTGATTGCACTGGATTTAGAGCGCTGTTAATTGAGCAGACTCTCAATACCGGCTTTGATGACTGGAGTCACTGGTTACCTTGCGACAGCGCCATTGCGGTGCAAACTAAAACCACTGAAAAACCGATTCCTTATACTCGCTCAATTGCGCGAGAATCAGGCTGGCAATGGCGCATTCCACTGCAAAGTCGTACAGGCAATGGCTTAGTATTTTGCAGTAAGTACATGAGCGATGAAGAAGCTAAAGCCACCTTGATGGACAATATCGAAGGTGAACCATTAACAGACCCTCGTGTCATCAAATTCCGCACAGGTAGCCGCCGTAAAACCTGGCATAAGAACTGTGTTGCTATAGGTCTATCTTCCGGGTTCTTAGAACCCCTAGAGTCCACCAGCATTCATTTAATTCAACGTGGCATTGTGCGCTTATTGCAAATGTTCCCTTCTCAAGGGCTCGTTGAAGAAGACATTAATGAGTTTAATGAACAAACTCGCACCGAAACTGAAAATATTCGCGACTTTATTGTTTTGCATTACAAAGTCACTGACCGAACTGATAGCCGATTCTGGCGTTATTGTAAAAACATGAGCGTACCTGCATCACTTCAACACCGAATCGATATGTTTGATGCATCTGGCAAAGTATATAAACATGGTAATGAGTTATTTGGTGAGAGCTCTTGGATTCAAGTCATGATGGGACAGGGTCTTGCTCCAAAACAATACCACCCAATTGTTGACATGATGGAAGATGATGAGCTAGAAAACTTCCTTGCATCAATAAAGGCAAAAGCAAAACAAAAAGTAGCAAACTTGCCTGATCATTATGATTTCGTGCAGCATTACTGCAAGTCAAAAATGCTGTAAGTCTGCAATGCAGTGAGTAAGCTAGGAACGTTATTAAGTCACTAAATGAAGTGTAAAGGTAGAGTATGACAAGTTCTCAATCACAGCGTCAGCGGGCGCAAGATATGAAAAATCTCGATTCATTGGTGTTAATCAACAAGCCTTTGAACCCTGAGATCCATTATATCGGTGAGCTGCAAACGCCTGTGATTGTTATCGATGACTTTACAACCGATTTATCAGCGTTACAGAATTATGCTAACCAAATCGACTTTAATCTCGATAAAGGCTCTTACTATCCAGGTGTTAGAGCCAAGCTCCCTAGAGACTACGTCATTGAAGTGCTAAATCAGGTATTTCAGCTGATTTACGATGTCTATAAAATCCCTAAAAACTTGCGTATCAAGCCGCAAGCGACCTACTTTTCATTGATAAACCGACCACCGGAAAGTTTAACGACTTTGCAGCGTATTCCTCATTTTGACACCCCAGCGCCATATTATTTTGCATTATTACAATACCTTAATGACAGTACACATGGCGCCACGGCTTTTTTTAAGCATCAACCAACAGGTTATGAGCGAATTACACAAGCGAATATGGATAATTATTTTCGCGCTGCTGAGCCCTATTTACAGGCGTTAGCGCCCTTTCCTGCGAAATACTTCGTTGACAGTAATGAATACTACCAGCAATACCATCAAGTCGATTACAAACAACATCGATTAGTCATTTACCCTGGAAACTTATTGCACTCAACCTTAGTTGATCAACAAACGGATATAGATAGTAATCCAAGTTCCGGGCGCTTAACCGCCAATATATTTATCAATGTGACATAAGCGTTGAGCAAATTATCTCGTTATTCGAATTCACTAATTCGAATCCACTAATTCGAAACCAGCTGCAGTGAATAACCAAATTAAATAAAAATAATCAGCAAGGACTCTGACATGACAATGAAACATCGCCATAAAATGAAAGCGCTTACAGAAGATATTAAACACGCCCTGGTTGTTTCCCTTTCGGCATCAATGCTTATCAGTACTTCCAGCAGTTTTGCTCAATCAGATGGGATGAACACTAATCAGAACCATGCGCTTTCTGTATTAAGCCAATCTGAGCAGCAGCGTTTACAGACACGACTATCGAAAGTAGAAGCTGAAATTGAAAGATTACTGCCACAACTGACTTTAGAAGAAAAAGTCTCCTTAGTGCATGCAGGGAGTAAATTTCATATCCCAGCTATCGAGAGACTCAATATTCATGAAATGTGGATGTCGGATGGGCCTCACGGCGTACGCTATGAAATTGACAGAAATTCTTGGGCACCAGCAGGCTGGACTAATGACTACTCGACCTATTTACCACCACTTACCGCTGTCGCAGCAAGTTGGGATCCGAACATGGCGAGCTTACATGGCAATGTGCTTGGCGCTGAGGCTCGCCACCGTAATAAAGACCTCATACTCGGCCCAGGTGTCAACTTGGCTCGTTTACCTCTTTACGGTCGTAATTTTGAATACATGGGTGAAGATCCTTATCTCGCTGCAGCCTTGGTTGTCCCCACAGTCAAAGCCATTCAAGCCAACGATGTTGGTGCAACTGTCAAACACTATGCCCTAAACACTCAAGAACTAAATCGCACTGGAGTGAATGCAAAACCCGATGAACGCACATTACGTGAAGTTTACCTGCCCGCTTTTGAAGCTGCAGTTAAAGAGGCCAACGTTTATGCCATCATGGGAGCATATAATGAATTTCGCGGAACTAACGCTAACCAAAGTCATCACCTTATTAAAACCATCTTAAAAGGTGAATGGGGCTACGAGGGCGTGTTGTTGACTGACTGGAATGTCGATATTAATACCTATGACGCTGCGATGAATGGCCTTGATATTGAAATGGGCACAGATGTCGCAAGTTATGATGAGTATTTTCTCGCAACACCGCTGCTAAACATGATAAAAGCTGGCAAAGTGCCTGAGTCAGAGCTTGATGATAAAGTACGCCGAATTCTTAGAGTACAATTAAGTATTGGCATGATGGATAAACAGCGATTGTCAGGTGAGCGTAATACTCAGGCTCACCGAAATAATGCGCGCACCATCGCTACTAATGGCGTGGTACTGCTTAAAAATGACGGTAAAGTGCTGCCTTTAGATGCCAAAAAAGTTAACAATATCTTAGTGCTTGGCCCTAATGCAGATAAACGTCACGGCTTTGGTGGCGGCTCATCAGAAGTAAAAGCATTGTACGAAATCAGCCCATTAGACGGACTCAAGGCCAAGTTTAAACAAGCAGGAAAAAACGTTAATATTCAGCATATGCGCCCTGCAAGTAGTCAGTTTATGCCTATCCCTAATGATTACCTTACGACACGTCATTGGACAGGCACCCCTTCTTGGCAGATTAACTACTATGCCGATAAACAACTTAATCAGCTAACCAGTGAATCTTGGATTGCCGATCCCCAATTCGATGCCAAAAATCAGCCTCAAAATGTTGAGATAAAAGCCAATATTAAGCCAGTTGAATCAGGTAAGCATACCTTAAAAATACTAGCGGATGGCGATGTTAGCCTTGCTGTTAATGACAAGGTATTAGTCAATAAAAAAGCAAATCCAGCCAACATTATCGATTATGTCATTGAGCTCACCGCTGAAGAGACCTATGCCATTAGATTAATTTATCAAGGTCAACAGCAAGTCACTTTAGGCTGGGAAACGCCAAACAGTTTATATAACGATGAAGCTGAATATTTAGCAGCAGCCAAAAATGCCGATGCCGTGTTGTATTTTGGCGGCCTGAGCCATGCTGATGATCGTGAGTCCATTGATCGCCCAGATATGAAGCTTCCAGGTCAACAAGATGAAATTATCAATAAACTCCTTGCGGTTAACCCGAATACTGTTGTGTTTATCATTGGAGGCTCGGCAGTTGAAATGCCATGGGCAGACAAAGCTAACGCTATTGCTTGGGGCTGGTACGGCGGAATGGAAGCGGGCCATGCTTATAGTGACATCCTCTTTGGCGATGCCAACCCAAATGGAAAAATGCCTATCACTTTACCTAAGTCATTACAGGACACCGCACCGATAGCGTTGAATGATTACAATGAAACGGAGTCGTTATATTCCGAAGGCGTATTTATTGGTTATCGCTGGTTTGAGCAACAAAAAATTGCTCCTGCATTCCCTTTTGGCCATGGCTTATCATACAGTCAATTTAGTTATGACAATATCAAGCTATCTAAAAGTACAATGGCTGAAGGTGGCACAATGACCATTACAGCAGACATTACTAATACTAGTGGCATTGATGGTGCCGAAGTCGCGCAACTATATCTTCATGACGTAAAAGCCAGCGTCTCGCGTCCACAAAAAGAGCTAAAAGGTTTTGATAAAATATGGCTCAAAGCGGGCGAAACGGGCCAAGTTAGCTTTACTTTAACTCAGCGAGACCTGTCTTTTTGGGATATTAACTCAAATAATTGGCTTGCTGAGGCGGGGAAATTTACTGTAATGCTTGGCTCATCAGTAGAAGATATTCGTTTGCAAAAAAGCTTTAACTATCAAAAATAGCAAGACGGCTTGCTAGACGAATCTTATCCAGCATTTAAAACAGCGTATACCGATTGAGTGACTCACGGTTTACGCTGTTTTTGATTTAGGCCTTTGTAACATCATTAAGTGAAATTGTTTTAAATACGCCCAATAACCCGATACCAAAAATCACATAAAACAACTTCATTGCTGAAAACTCTACTGTTACAGCAGATGCCTCAAGGTGACTTGAAAGTGCTTTAGCAGAAAACACCTCAACGACAGTTAATAGAAACGGATACGTAATCAGTAATAAAGCGGAAAGCTTCAATAGGTGAATAGACGTTGGACGCGCGATAAACCCAGCAATGCTTACCAAAGATAAGCCCATCACGGTATTACTCAACAATAATAATCCTGCAGCGACTCTAACTTGAGCCTCATTAGCATCACCAGCAAAAGGATAAACCTCGACAATTTCAGTCAAATAACTTGCGGGTTGAATTAATCCCCATAATGGATACAAAACAACGACGCTTGCAGCGATATATAACAATCCTTTGATAGCACACATTTTCTTTCCTTTGATGTTTATCTAATGTTCAGTTTCTAACGTCTGTTTACTATAGGCTCGTATTTTATACGTCATATTTTATGTAAACTTTGGCCATTTTTAAGACATTAATGTCAGCTTCAAGTTCAACCCTCAGCCCTAATCTTTAAGCTATCGCTTTTTGGGTTTCAACATAAAAGCAACGACAAGCAACATCACAAAGGCAAAAATATCAAATAAATAGCCCTTTCCTTGCTCAATTTGGCCAAAAGGAAAAGCAAGAGAAAAAGGCGCATGAAAAGGAAAAACCTCAAACGGAGTCAAGGGTCTAATTACCTGTGATGCCATGAGTAATAACACTAAGCTAATGCCTCCTTTATCACCATAAAGACTACTAAGCGTGCCGATAATGGGAATAACAATAAATACAATGGCATAAATAAATTGTTGCCAAATTGTCTTGTCTGCATATGAAAACAATAATAAACACCCTGCTATCAAGGCATATATACTCAGCGTGATGGCTGTTAATTTGTGTACCACGTTCAATCCTTGTTTTGCGAGAGTCTATGCCAAAAAGTATTCACTCACTGACTCTATCCCATCTGTTTCATCCGTTAATCCGTTCTTAAGGTTAATGCGCTTGTATTGACTGCTTCTATTTCACTGCAACCATGCCAATAGTGCAAATATTTGATACTTCTGGCCCTAATATGCGTATTTAGGCATCGATTGATGCCATAGGATTAACACTATTAATTTAACAAGGTAACCGTTTTTTAGTCGCCAGCACAGGGGAATAGTGACATGAATAATAATCGCCCGATAAATCGATGCCCTATTAACCCTACTGACCAGTTGCCTGATGTTTTTGAACAAGCACGTATTACAAAAGGATTGGGTTTCATTGAAGATCAGGATGATCCTGTGACGATGATTTTAGGGTTAAAAGACGTACGAAAGTGTGCTCATAACTGGAAGATATTCCAATCTGGGGCAGTTCCAGGGCGCATCGTTGTTCCTTCAGAAGTCAGTATTAGAGAGACAAGGCAAATTCCTTTTGAGCTCGACCCTCCAGAGCATAAGCAATTTCGTGATTTACTTAATCCATGGTTTAAAAGACCACTGGAACAAGGCTATATCAACTCATTACAACAAATCATTGCAGAACTCGTTGATGATGTTATTCACAATGGTTCGACCGATATTGTGAGCGAATTTTCGCTAAAACTACAATCTCGGGCACTCACTTTGCTTTTAAATGTACCTTATGAAGAATCCTTAGTCTGGATTAATTGGGGCACCCATGTGTTTCGCAGTAACGAGTCAGAGTTAGACGGCGAAAAAGCCGCAATCTTATACGATTATATTGATAATCAAATTGAATTAGCCATAAAAATGCCAAGCGACAGCCTTTACTCATCCTTACTTAGTGCCAGTATCGACGGTAAAAAGCTATCTAAAGAGCAAATTAAAAGCGTGATGATATTAACCTTTGCAGGCGGCAGAGATACGGTGATTAATGCTGTCACCAATACCATTGCCTACTTTGCCAGTCAGCCATCGTCTCTTTCTCGACTCAGAAAAGAGCCCGAAATTATACCCAGAGCTGTCGAGGAATTAATTCGCTATTTTTCACCGTTAACTCATATGGGCCGAGTCGTTACCCAAGATACAGATGTGGCTCAGCAGGGAGTGACAGCTGACTCACGGATATCACTTTGCTGGGCTTCAGCAAATCGCGATGCCTCGGTTTTCGAACAACCAAATGAAGTCATTTTAGATAGAAAAATTAACCCTCATGTCGCTTTCGGCTTTGGAACACATAACTGTCTTGGAGCCACCCATGCAAGGCAAATAATCAAGACGCTCATCACGACACTAACCAATAAAGTTGACACGATTGAGGTGCTATCACAACAAGATAACATCGAAGACTGGGGCGCATTTCAGCGAAAAGTCGGCTATGAGCAACTGAACGCGATATTCAGTCCTTGCCGATAACACCACATTAAATATAGAAGGGATTTACCATGGCAAAAATTACATTTATTACTTCAAATGAACAATCAACAACAGTTGAAGGACATCAGGGTTCAGTCATGGAGCTAGCAGTTGAAAATAACATTGAAGGCATTGATGGAGATTGTGGCGGTGTTTGTTCTTGCGCTACCTGCCATGTATATGTGGCCTCTGATCAACTTGATAAAACAGGTGCTATCAGTGAAATCGAAAAAGACATGTTAGAGCTTGATGATAATGTCACAGAATTAAGCCGGCTTTGCTGCCAGATAACGCTATCTGATGACTTAGACGGTCTTATAGTAACCGTAGCGCCATAGCGCCGTAGTGTTCGTGCAAAAGTGTTAGCGCGATAGTTTTTCTCAATAGTTTTTCGAAATAGTCGCTACCCACTCAATTCACCCAATAACGATTAACTTCAACCACGGTATTTGATTAAACAGGCCAAATATGACTATTCAACTTACTGATAATGCAATACAGACGTTAACCCAAAATGATACCTGTGTGATCATTGGCGCAAGTCATGGCGGCGTTAACCTTGCTTTTTCACTGAGAAAACAAGGTTGGCAAGGTAATATTATCTTGATTGATTCAGATCCAAATTTGCCCTACCACAGACCTCCTTTATCGAAAGCTTTCTTACTTAATCATAATGTGAATGAATGCGCTAGCCATAAAAACCATCTTGAACCCAGCAGTATTCAACTAAAATCCCCAGATAGTTATCGCAAGCAAAACATCAGCCTTAAATTGGGGCTCACGGTAACGGAAATTAATAGAAACGCCAAACAAGTGACATTAAGTAATGGTTCAAAACAAGCTTATGACAAGCTCGTATTAGCCACAGGAGCAAGACCTTTTATTCCACCAATTTCGGGCTTAAAAGCTTGTAAAGAAGCTTTTTGTTTAAGAACCGTTAGTGATGTCAGCCGCATTAAACAGGCCTTAGCTACAAGTGAGCAAAAACGCGTCGTTATTATTGGTGGCGGTTATGTAGGACTAGAAACCGCTTCTTCATTAAAAAAGCTTGGTGCAACGGTGACGGTATTAGAAAGAGAGCCGCGTATTTTAGCTCGAGTCACTGCCCCGCTAATGTCTGAATTTTTTACCCAATTGCATCAAGAAAATCAGGTTGAGGTATTAACCGACAAGTTAGTTCAACAAATCAGCACATCAAATTTGAATAATGATAAAAATATGCCATTAGCACATAAGATTACCTGCGCAGATGGCAGCAGCTATATTGCGGATGTCATTGTGATTGGCGTTGGTATTACAGTTAACACTGAGCTTGCCAAAGCGTGTGGGATTAAACTCGCATCTGATATGCCTAATGAGCAGCCTAATCATAATGAAGCAAATGGCCGTGATAAACCTAAAAGCACACCTAAATCTGGGATATGGGTAAACGCTTCATTGCAAACCAGTGACGAGAATATTTTTGCAATTGGTGACTGCACATATCATCACAATCCACATTATGATCGTATGATTCGGCTTGAATCAGTACAGAACGCAGTTGAACAAGCCAAAGTTGCAGCAAAGGTGATTGCACAAAACCAAAAAGATCACTATTCAACAGCGCATTCAATGCGTATTGAAGCAACATTGAATGAAATTGAAAAGTTAACATACCAAGCCATACCTTGGTTTTGGTCTGATCAATTTGATACTAAATTACAAATGGTTGGCTTAGCCCAAGGCTATGATGAAATCATTAAACAAGTTGAAGAAAACAAGCCAACGTCATTTTCAGTTTGGTACTTTAAAGGAGATACTTTACTCGCTGTCGATGCTATCAATCATGCAAAAGCCTATGTGCTTGCTACTAAGATTATCCAAAACAAATCCAATGTAAATAAAGCTAAATTACAAGACAGCTTATTAACGACGAAAGTGGAGCAGCTCACCTTAAATTAATAATGAATATACTGATTTAATTAAGTAATGCATTAGTTTCGATGACTTTAGTTTCGATAACTTTGCTCATCAGCAATTTGCTGAACAAGTAGTGCCATTATCTGCTCAGCTTTTTGGGACTCACCTGCAGCTGAAAGTATATGTGCTGCGCATTCTGCAGTACATAATCCCCCTTCAACTTGATTTCGTCTAAGTTTATAAATCGACTCTTGCTGGCTAGATATCGAGATTTTTTGTAACGCCTTTAGGTAGTCACTGCGATTATATATTTTGCGTGCCTCTTGCCATGTTGCGTCGATGAGTATTAACGCATCAAACTTATCTTGATTTGTTTTTTGCTCTTGCTCTCGGTTTTGATCTTGGTTTCTCTCTTGGTGTTGTTCTTGTCTATGTTCTTTAATTTGCGCAACGTTTGTATGCATTTGGCAAAGTGATTGTTGAGCCGTCGCTTCTGGTACTTTGGCATCACTGAGTTGTTGATTATCAGGATACAATAATCCCACTTTGCAGGTGTTAATCATATTCAATAATTGAAGATCAGGGTTTACTCTATCCCAAACCACGACCAAGGCATCGTCTTTTAAAATGGTGGTCACGCATCTGCCAGTATTATTTACCCGACTGATTTCTTTTTGGTGAGTAAGTAGCACTATCTTCATATAAGGAGCCAAGGTAAATAGGAATAAGAATAGGGATATCGCAGTATTTACAGTCTGTTGTACAAACTGAATGTTATCACTATTCAGAGTGATAGCTCCAATACACTAGCGAAAAAAAAAGGTACAATTCAGCGACGGAATATCTTGAAGCACACTCAGCTTGATTGATAACAGCGATAAGTAGGGAACTTAATAAACAATGGAATTGCAGCAATCATTAAGCCTACTCTTTACCATGTTAGTGCTGGCAATCATTCCTGGCCCAGTGGTATTTGCAATTATTTCACGGTCATTCTCACATGGCCTTCTTGCGGCCATGCAGCTGTTTTTAGGGGTATTAATTGCTGATTATATTTTCATTTGCACAGCTTTATTTGGCTTATCTGCTTTAGCCAATGCAATGGGGCCCAGTTTTATCGTCATAAAATATGTCAGTGCTGCTTATCTTTGTTGGTTAGGCTTTCAATTATTTCAAGCTCAGCATCAATCTAATCCAATGGCCACTGGGACAAAAACATCAGCTTATCAAAACCTAATGACAGGATTAATGATTGGATTAAGTAACCCCAAAGCGATTATTTTTTATGTTGGTTTTTTCCCTGCGTTTGTTCCACTACATACCACGTTAAACGATGTTATTCTTGTCATGCTGATTTCAACATTGGCATTTGGCAGTATCAATTTGGGCTACTCGTTAATGGCCACACAGGCCAAAAAAGTTTTTCGTTCAGCTAAAGCCATCCGGGTGATTAATCGCACCGCTGGAAGCATCATGATTTCTGCAGGCATGCTCATCGCAATCAATTTATAGCCCAACATCAAAGCGCAGCTTATTAATCGACTCGTATTCCATTTCACAGACACAGTAATGTTAACCGCGCGATCTATTGTTAAATAATCAACCACATTCACGCTGCCAGTTTTCACATTTGTTACAGCGCTGGTGTTATTTCTCTTATCAGCAAACAGAACACTTAATACATCACATATTCAAGGTTAAAATATTGATTAAATATCAAACGTTTTTTAACATTATCTACGCCTTGCCACTTATGTAACTAGCTCAATAATCAAGTTGGAGTTAATTACATCATGTCCCAAGCGAGATAATAACAAGTCAGGGGGCTAAAAATGATAATAGAAGTCAAAGTGCACTGCAGTCATTGCAAAGAACACATCATGACTAATACTCGCTACTATCCTGATGGATTAAGCGGATGCTTATGCCCAAGTTGCCAAACTCATTGTGACTTTACCCAAACAATAGTCGAAATGCGGTCAGTATCTAAGTGGTACAACCCATTTAGCTGGGGTAAAACGGTTCCTTTGTATTAATAAGTATTGGTTAACAATATTGTTCAAGCTGTATTGTTCAGCCTGTTTTGTTCAACTTCAGTACAGCTAATACCAATTAGCATAGCATCAAGTTTTTCGTCACCATTATTTAAACAGGGGTTATCATGCAAATTCAATCTTATACTGCCGCTCAACAAATGAGTGCGAATACTGTTAGCCCAGCCAATAGCACTCAACAAAATACGTCAGTAAATAAGCCGTCAAGTGAACCGGTCAGTCATCTTAATGCGACTCAACGAGATTCAGTAACGATAAGTGCTCAAGCCATGGCCTTATCACAAAGTCAATCAGAGCCTGAAACTCAACCTAGCTTGCCAAATAATGGCGAAAAAGTGGAGAACTATGTCCACTATAAAAAAGCTCAGACCCAATATCAGTTTTACTCGGACTTAGCAGGCGTAGCCAATGGCAGTGACGATTCGATAAGTGCAACTTCAGCTTATATCATCAAAAATAATGATGATGCCAGAGCTGCAACTGTCAATGCCGCAAATATGAATAATCAACAAAACATGTTAGATGCTTATATTGAAACAACAAAAAGTATAAATGAAACTGTGTAAGCAGCGAATAAGTAACATTATTCACATCTAATTCATCACTTGTTTCAATACTTACCTAACAAATTGAAAAATTGTCTTCAGTATTAGTGCTCTAATTCAATAGGCTGTTATCATTAACGATAACAGCCTTTTTTATTAGTTGATGTATTTGTTCATCTTAAAGAGTACCTAATGAAGTTAAAATTTTTAGCAGGGATAGCATTACTTAGCAGCTTTTCAACACAAGCTGCTTGGTGGATTGAACCTACCGACTTACCGCTTCGAGCTGATATTCAATTACTTGCTGATACAGGTATCATCCTTCAGCCAGTCACCACCTTCCCTCTAATGTGGTCAGGGATAAAATCTGATTTAGATAATGCCGTTGATAGCCCAATGACTGTGCATCAAAAAGATGCTTTTCATCGGGTGATGCGGGCCTACGACAAAGACCATCAAACGGTCAGTTTAGGTGCCAGCTTATCTGGGGCAAACGAGGAAGCTCGCTTTATTGGCTATGGTAATGATTACCGCGATAAAGCCGAAGTGGAGTTCACCGCTGAAGTCACCAAAGACTGGTTTAGTGGGCGATTAGCTGCCAGTTATCATTACGATGCCATTGATGGTAACGAGTCCCGATTAGATAATAGCTTTGCTGCGGTTAAGCTGGGCAATTGGATTGTGACAGGTGGTGCAGTCCAAAAATACTGGGGGCCAGGTTGGGACTCAGGTTTAATACAAACAACGAATGCACGCCCAATGCCAGGCATAACTTTTTCTCGTAACAACAGTAATGCATTTGAAACGCCGTGGCTTAATTGGATTGGCCCGTGGACTTTCACCACAAGCTTTAGCCAAATGGAAAGTGAGCGTTATGTACCAGATACCCAGCATTGGGGCGCTCGAGGCACCTTTAAGCCTATATCTAAACTAGAGGTAGGTTTTTCATGGACTATGCAATGGGGCGGCGAAGGTTATGGTAATAGCCTTTCAGACTGGTGGGATGGTTTATTTAACGGCGGTGTTTATGAAGGCGATAAAGAAAATGGCCAAGAAAACATGCTCGCAGGTTATGATTTCAGATGGTCAGATACCGCATGGGGAGTGCCTTATGGCATTTACTACGAGCGTATTCATGAAGATTATCACAAAGGTAAAAATCGTTTAATTAATGCATCAAACATGGGTGGCGTTGATATTTTCATTGCCGATTTAAACACTCGATTTTTTGCTGAATACTCAGATACTGCAGCATCATGTGGCGTCGAATCTGACGTTTATAACTGTATGTATGAGCACGGTTTTTACCAAAGTGGATATCGTTATTACGGGCGCAGTCTCGGCAGCACCTATGATAATGACTCAAGAGTGGTGGTATTAGGCGGGATCACTCAGCTTGAGCATGGGCAGAGCCTAAGCACCAAATTCCGTTACGCTAAACTTAACTTTGATGGAGTAGATACTGGCAACCCTTCTGGTGGAAACCCAGTTTCACCTGGTCGTTACGAGCGCTTATATCAACTCGATGCCAGTTACCATAGACCATTCTATGCAGGTAAGTTAAAAGTCGGCGGTACCATTGGTTACAGTGAATACCCAGAAATTGATACCAGTAGTGACTGGGAAACGACCTTTTATGCAGGTTGGGAACGAGATTTTTAATTGCTGAAAAGTCGTTTTTACATAAAAAGCCCATCATATGATGGGCTTTTTATTCGAACCTTTTACGCTATCTGCTTATTTTCTATCTCTGTTCAACTACTTCAGTGATTAAATAATGCCCTACAAACCTTTGTCTTCCCACTGCTGTTTTTTACGGTAAATCGTTGAAGGACTGACATCTAATAAAGCAGCCGCTTTGGGGATGTTGCCATCACATTGTTCAATGGCGGTTTCAATGGTGATTTTTTCAGTAAGCCACAAAGGTTGAATATCTTCTTCCGATTCAATAGCATTTATTCCACTATTAACTGGCATATTGTTATCAACAATATCATCCGATGTCGCGGCAGCGACGGTACTCTCACCAACAGCATGCGCTTGAGGTTTAGCATGAATATCTGTCACTGTTGCGCTCGTTACTGCTGTTTGTGCAACCTGTTCACTGACCTTGACAGATTTAACATTGGCTTGAGATAAAGCCGCAGTCACTTGAGCGGGTAACATGGAAATCGCAACTTCATCAGCCACATTTAACACTACGACTTGGCGAATAATATTTTGTAATTGCCGCACATTGCCAGGCCATGAATATAAACCAAAACAACGTTCAACCTCTTTGCTAAAGCCTTTAAAATTTTTGCCCTCTTCTTTGCTGTATTGCTTTAATAGCTTTTTAGCAATAGCAATAACATCTTTACCCCGTTGTCTTAATGGCGGTAATTCAATCGGAATAACGTGAAGACGATAATATAAATCTTCTCTAAAACGTCCTTCTTGCACTTCTTTCCAAGGGTCTCTGTTGGTTGCACTGATAAAACGCACATCGACTTTTTCTTCTTTGCTGCCACCCACACGCTGAAAAACACCCGTTTGAATGAACCGTAATAACTTACTTTGCAGTTCTAAATCCATTTCACAGAGTTCATCAAGAAATAGCGTACCACCATCTGCACGAGTAGCTGCACCATCACGATGACTGACTGCGCCAGTAAATGCCCCTTTTGTATGGCCGAAAATTTCACTCTCAATGAGATCTTTTGGAATTGATGCACAATTTAAGGCAATAAATGGGGCTTCTGATCGAATTCCAGCTTCATGAATCGCTTGTGCGCACACTTCTTTACCTGTGCCACTTTCACCCACAACAAACACAGAAGCCTTACTGTTAGCAACACAATCAATGGTGTTGTATACCGTTTGCATTGCCAGTGAGTCACCGATAAAACCATGAAAATTGGTTTTCGGTAAACTGTTCTCATAATTGGAAACTAACGCTAATAAATCCCTTTGCTTTAAAGCATTACGCACGGTAATCGATAAGCGTTTACTGTCGAATGGTTTGATCAAAAAATCAAATGCACCTGCACGCATTGCATCTACAGCGAGATCAATCGTGCCATGGGCGGTGATCATAATAACGGTAATATTTGGGTATTCTTTTTGCACCTTCGTTAAAATATCCATTCCTGACATGTCAGGTAGCTTGATATCTAATACTAATAAGTCTGGTTGCTTGCGCGCTAATTCTTTTAACGCATCTTCGCCAAAGTTAACATGAGTGACTTCAGCCCCTTCTGCGCAAAGGTACTCACTATAAAGTGCGCCTAAGGACATACTGTCTTCTACAAGAATGGCACTAAAACCCATTTGTTCATTCCTTATCATTCATTCGATTACTCTGATTTTTGAGTAATATTAAAGCGTTGCTGGATCAGGTTTAAACTCTGTTCAGCAACGGCAAACATTTCATTAAATAACGCATCTAAAGGCTCATCTTCTGTTCTTGAAGCCGCTTCTAATCTAACAGCAACATCAGCTAAGGTCTTAGCGCCGAAACTACCTGCACTACTTTTAATGGTATGCACTTCCGTTTCGATATCATGACGACTTCCTTGAGGCGTTAAGGCTTTAAGTGTATTAACCCGCATTATCGTCTCGTGATAAAACACTTGCATCATTTTGGCTAAGCTAGCTTCACCCACAGCTGAGAGTAATTCGTCAAAAACAGCCTCATCTAGCATGACCTCTGTGAACAATTCATCAGTGTCTGTGTCTGTAGAAACTTTGGGGGCGGATAATTCAGTACTTTGTTCGCTTATTTCAGCTGTCACCTTATCTTTATTTTCAACTTGCGGCTTGTCATGAGTTAACTCTATTTGCATCCCCATTCCCATTGAAGATGCCTGCTTTACTTGACCTAACCAATGACTCACACCTGAGATCAAATCAGATTTATTCACAGGTTTGCCAATACAATCAAGCATGCCAACGGCTTTACACGCAGCGATTTCTTCACTAAATACATTGGCAGTCATCGCCAAAATAATTTGATCTGGTTTATGAGCTAATATCTTTTGACATGCCTCTAAGCCATCCATTTCAGGCATTCTGATATCCATCAATATCAAATCAAAGTCTTGGCTCAGTGCTAATTCAACAGCTTCTACGCCATTATTGGCATAGGTCATTACTGCGCCTTCATTGGTGAGCATTGTACCTGCGACCATCTGATTAGCAGGGCTATCTTCAGCTAATAATAGGCGGCAGCCTTGAGGTAAACTAGCGACTTTCTCTAAAGGCTTTTCATGTTTATTTTCAGCTGTCGCGCCACTAATTAAACTCAATAGCATTGCACGGCTTAACGGTTTACTCACCGATTCTTCAATGCCCAATTTTTCAATCAGTGATTGCGCATCATTATTAACGCCAGTGGCAAGAGCTGCGATATAGCCAGTTTCGAATAAATAATCACTGTGTAAAATACTGACGTCTTTTTCTTTAGCAGATAAGAGACATGCATCATCGAGCATGATTAAATCAAATCGTCCACGCACTATTTTACTATTAAATATATCGCTAACATGGTGCTCATACTTCGTTTCAACACCATATTGACTGTACTGTTTCTTAATCAGTTTGCACAAGGTTTCATCGGGGTGAATAAGTAGTACACGCGGGTGCTCTGGTAAGCGAACATTGTGATTACTGGCTTGACTAGATTCATCTAACAATACAGATAAGGTAAATTGGCTACCTTCACCCAGCTTACTTTCAACCACTAAGTTACCGCCCATCATTCGAGCAAGTTCTGAACAAATCGCTAAACCCAAACCTGTGCCTGCGTAACTTGTAGTATGAGTGTCATGAACCTGAGAGAATTCTCTAAACAGTTTCTCCTGCGAGGCATCCCCAATACCAATACCTTGATCAGTGACTCGACAACATAATTGCACTTTATCGTTATCACGATTTGGGATCCAAACTTCAACAGAGATACACCCCTCAGTAGAAAACTTAATCGCATTATCTACTAAGTTTTGCACTACCTGCCTAATACGCTGCGCATCACCCACCAGCTTTTGCGGTACATTTCGATTGATATAACTGGCTAAATGAACCCCTTTATCATGGGCTTTATGGGATAAGATTTGTAATACTTGCGCCACTAACTCGTCAGGTTCAAACTCTTTGGGCTCCAACACCATTTGGCCCGCTTCAATTTTAGAAAAGTCCAAAATGTCATTAATGGTACTTAACAGCACAGAACCAGCTTCTTTAGCCGTCCTAGCGTACATCCTCTGACCTTTCTCTAAGCTAGAATCAAGCAATAAATCAACACTACCGAGCACCGCATTAAGTGGTGAGCGGATCTCATGGCTCATTGTTGCTAAGAAGCGAGATTTTGCCTTACTGCCCTCTTCGGCTTGCTCTTTAGCTTGGCGCAGTTCTTCTTCTTTTGATTTCTGTTCTGAAATATTACGTAAGAAAGCGGTGTAATACATTTCGTCATCTAATTGAATCGGTATAACCCGCAACTCCACAGGGAATTCGTCTCCTGCTTTATTATGTGCTGGCACTTCTATTCGGTTATTCAACACTGGTCCTTCACCGGTTTTACGATGATGATCCATGCCATTTTTATGCGCCTTATGGAACCCTTCAGGAATAATCAAATCCTCAAGTAACTCGCCTAAAGCTTCCTCACGCTCGTAGCCAAACAACTTCACAGCTGCAGCATTAAACTCTTCTACTCGCCCGGCGATATTAATCGTGATTAACGCATCGTGGCTGGCTTCTAATGTTGCTAAATGAATTGATTGAGTTCGAGCCGCAGATGCTTGTTCCTTTTTAAGTTCAGACATGTCTTTAATAAAGCCAAGAAATAACACATCACCATCGATTTCCATTTTGGAAATAGACAACTCAATCGGAAAAAGGTGGCCTTCTTTATGTTGAGCTTTTAATGCTCGTCCACCACCTAAGCCAACAATTTTGGCGTCACCGCCTTTTAAGTAATCCTGAATATAACCATCATGCATAAACCTATCAGCCATCGGCATGAGAATGGATACATTCTGGTCTATTAATTCTTCTTTTTGATAACCAAATAAACTACTTACCGCTTTATTAACCTCGGTTATCACACCGCTAGTGTCAATTATCACAAAGCCGTCTGCTGCAGAATCTAAAATGGTATTTAATCGGACATTAGCACCTTGAAGATCGTGGCGCTGCTGATCTAAAAATTGCAGCATTTCATTAAAAGCATTGGTGGTATCTGTAATATCTTGAGTGCCAGGCTCGTTAACTTGAACCCCTGTATCGCCTTCGAGGACTTGTTTAGATGCCCGCTGGATATTGAACACATGCTTGATAAGGTTAAGTCCCTGATACCAAGATAAAATGGATATCAGCACAATCACGAGCAGCATCAAGGCACTGTATTTAATCGCGACACCATTAACGCTGTGATCAAACTCGTCAGTATTCACCATTACCTTAATAGCAACCCCACTACCGTTATTCGACTGGGCTTCAATAGGTACTAGGTTATCGATACGAACGGGCTGTTCAACTAATGCAAACTCACCAAGATTATTGCGCTCAGCGGCATATAAGCGTTTATCAGCTTGAAATACCTGCACAGATTCTATGTGGCTAATTTGATGTTCTTCGAGGGATTGCTTAAGTAATAATATAGATTGGCGTGGATTAGTGACATCGACACTATTGGCGACGAGTATGGCAGACAGATGCCCCTGCTGTTGAATTTCGGCTTGATTAGCGGACTTTATTACCCCTAAGGCGTTATAGATAAGCATCAATAACAATGCTGATTGCATCAACCCAATCGCAATGATGGCTTTTAATCTGAAAGACAAATTCCTTCTCCTATTGCATTTTGCAAATCAATCCATGTTTTCAAGCTGAAAAAGCGCTGACAGAGCTGACAATAACCACGCCACAACTCACTATGAATCACCTTGTTGCATTTTGCAAAAAATTATTCGCAAAATGAAAAAACATGAATAAACCTAAATAACAACATACGCTATAACACTGATATTAAACACTAAAACAATTTAGGTACAGTAATTGCTTTTATCAGACATATCTCTATATTTTTAGGAAACAGCTATGCAAAATGCAAGTACAACGCCCAAAAGGTTGTCAATATTATTAGTTGAAGACACTTTTAGTGAGCGTTACTACATAGCAAGTTTACTCCAAAGCTTTCAACCTGATGACATCGAGTTTGAAATAACTCAATGTGAAGATGGGTTAACAGCACTTGATACCTGTAAACTGCATGATTTTGACTTAATCATCAGTGATTGGCGTATGCCCAATATGACGGGTATAGAATTATGTAAACGTTTAAAAGCCTCAAATAATCCCGCTTTTTTCCTTTTGCTTACTGGTAACGATAAAACTGAAGATATGGTTTATGCCATGGAAACTGGTGCTGATGACTACATTACTAAGCCTTTTTTAGCCTCTGTTTTAAAGGTGAAAGTTTTAGCCGCTGTGAGGTTAATACAAGCCAAAAAAAAAATATTAGAGAATAACCAAAAGTTAGAAATTGAATTAAACAACAAGCAAACTGAGCTTGAGCAAGCAGCGACTTTACAACAATCTTTACTGCCCAAAGAAGATTTATCATTCGATAATTGGCATGTTAAGCATTTTTTTGAACCTGCAGCAGAACTTGCTGGCGATATTTTTCAGTGTTTTAAAATTGATGAAGAGTGGATTGGTTTTTATGTGATTGATGTATCGGGTCATGGCGCTAGAGCTGCAATGCTAAGTTTCACCCTAGCTCAAGGCTTATCTCCTCAAAGAATGGATTGGCAGCTTGAACCAGAAGTGTTAATGCACAGATTAAACTTATTGTTTGATGACCCCGCTAATTTAGGCCAATTTGCCACGGTGATCCTTGGTAAAATCAATATTAAAACTCATCAGGTTTACATGTCTAGTGCAGGCCACCCAATGCCTTTAATCATTTCCAAAAATGATGTCCAAACATTATCGGTGCCTTCTGGTCTCCCTATTGGTATTGATAAAAACAGTCAATATTCAACCGGTGAGTATCAGCTTTATCCTGGCGAACAGTTACTACTTTTTTCAGATGGTGTTTATGAAGTCAATCATCCACAACATGGCATGTTTGGCTTAGCACGTTTCAAGCAGCGTTGTGCAGAAGCCAAAAATTTGCCTGCCAATAAACTACTTAAACACCTTACTTATGTATTAAACCTATGGAAGCAAAATCAACCTCAGGATGATATGTCGCTGTTATTGTTTACAGCACCCGAAACTTAGTCACTAAGCTTATGAATTACAAAGGCATAGTAATGAGAAAAGTATCGCAATGAACAGGCTAACGCTATTTTGGATCTGTGATGCCAAGATACAAGACAATCAGATAATTAAGATTGATTGATGCCAACGTTGATAACTAAATCATTTACTGCAAAGTAACCTAACCCATGAAGTGCTATAGCCACTTTTAAGGACTAACAATGAATAGTTTACAAATGAATTTAAACTTACAGCTCATGACACCTGAACAGATTTATGATGAAGTTGAGGCCTTTTTAATTGCCAACGAAATTACCTCTCTGCAAAGGTTCAAATTAATGCTCTGTATCTTGGAGGCCGTTAATAATGTATCGCAGCATTGCCCTGATAACACAGAGGATGTGACCTTGTTAGTGCAAAACAACAAAGACAATATCGTCGTTGATATTCTTGATACAGCAGAGTTTGTTGAGCTTTCTGCGCCTAAAAAGTGCCCGACTAACGATAGACCTAATGGCAGAGGCCTGTGGATCATGGATCAATGGATGGACAAGGTAAACAAGAAAGCCACCGTATTAGGCACTCATCTGCGACTCTCATTAGAAAAGGCAGCAATTTGATGACCAACAAAAATTGCGCAGCCCCGAGCAAGACTGGCTACAAGTTTACATAGAACAAGCTTATTGCTGAATGATACTGAATTCGACCTCCATCATTATTGTTTAAGCTTGTAGCCTTACTATTTGCCACCACTCCACTATTGCAACTTCTAATGCCGTATTCTCGTTCCTATAATCATTTTTAGAATCGAAACACTGTTACTTCTCTCACCACTTGCTTCTCTTTGCCTCTTATTTATATTTCCCTTTTATTGGGCCTGCTTCTTTACCCTTTTATATCACTTAACACATAACTTCAGTATTGCGCTTTATCCCCATATTTAAACATCAACATTCCAGCCTCTTAAACGTGTAATAGCCAATCACAGTTCTGCCTCAGATCAATTGATATGCGTTCATTTTGCAAATTGCAAACTGCAAATATCATCAAAAACCTCTGTTGCAAACAGCAATTTTCCTCTTCGCAAACAGCAAACCCCAATAGCGAAAAAACAAAACAAACACATAAACAATTGAAATAAAACGAATAAAAAGTTGGCATAGTACCTGCTGTTAAAGACTACAAGCTTCAAATAAACAATACATATAGAAGCATCATTACAGTCTAGGAGCACGTTATGAAATTTGAATTAAAAGTAGCGCAACATGCGAGCGTAGTAACCCTACCAATAAGAATGTTTATGGCGCACACACCAACTTATAGAGCCGCACTTGTTGATTATATCGATAGAGGTCACACACGTTTAGTCATCGATATGCAGCACCTTGAATATATCGACTCTAGTGGATTATCAGTGCTTATATCTGCAAGAAATCAAGCACTCAATTATCAAGGCAACATTGTTTTGTTATCGCCAACACCCGCAGTGAGATCACTGATTGAACTAACACGTTTACATCATATTTTCGAAATCTTTGAAACGGAAAAATTAGCACTCGAGTTTTTACGTCACAGCAGCATTGTCGAAGAGTCTGATTTTGATAAACGTGTCATCGCTGATTTAGCCAGTTAATAAAAACTGACAATAACTGAAATTTTTCTAAACTAAACGTAAAGGGAATAACGCAATGAAAATGATTAATACTCTAATTTCAATCGCAATGGTCGCAAGTTTAACCGCTTGCGTCACCCCTTCGCAGCCAGCGCAACAGGACGTTTGTGATTTAGAAAAGCAACTTACTAGCTGTCACTATTTTGGTCAGCAAACACCTTACAATCGAAAAGTCAGTGCGGTTACCTCAAACCATACCACTTTTCCAACCGCGCCAATCTTTGGTGACAAAGCCATGATTGTCGATGCAAGTAATCAAGCATTGTCATTATCAGTAGGTGACAAAATCTCGATTAACATCCTAAACGGTGAAGAATTCAGTAAAGATGTTGAAGTGGATGCCGATGGTAATATTTATCTACCTTACTTACCTGCAATTGCAGCAAAAGGCTTAACACTTAAGCAGCTTAATACATATATCAATAAGCTACTCATTGATGAAAGATTAATGTTAGCTCACGCAGTGCGCATTAGTATTTTACCTATCAGCTGGGCGCCAATTGAAATTACGACTTCAGGTGCGGTATTTGAACCTGGTCAACACATGATCAATAAAAAACTACCGATAGAACTAAAAGATGACGGTAGTAATTATGCTGGTGACCAAGCCATTAACCGTAGTATTGGTGCCGCTGTAAAATCTTCAGGTGGTGTGCGCCCTGATGCTGATATTTCTGCGATTAAAGTTATCCGTAATGGTCAGGTTTTCAATATGGATTTACGTGGTATGCTAACAGGTGAAAAAGTACCCAGCATGACATTAATGGCTGGCGATCATGTTCATGTTCCATCGACACATTCATTTAATGATCAACTTGCTAGACCTTCACAATTGACAGCTCCAGGGATCAGGGTATTTATGTCAAACTTAACACAGCCAGCTAGCTCAAACAGTCAGTCAGCGGTCGATCGTGAAGCAACACGTTTTCCATATGGTACTCGCTTACTCAATGGGGCTATCGCAGCTAACTGTGTGGGTGGTGCGCAATCAACTAACGCAAGTCGATATGTGATACTTGTAACCAAAAATCCACTTTCAAATCAAATTGATGTTGTTGAGCGTTCAATTGATGGACTAATACAAAGCGCTTGGAATGATCAATCAAACCCAGTGTTACTTCCTGGTGATGGTCTTGCATGTTATGACTCTCGTGTTACCAACATGCGCGAAATAGCAAGAACAGTGACTGAGTTAGTCGTACCAACCACCCTTATTGGATGGTTGTAAGGAGTCAGCAATGAGCCGAATTCATGATGAAGATAAGACTCAAACCAGCACGGATAGCCAACAAGCGGCTCCTGTTATAGAACAAGCTATTGAAAAAGCCATTGCTGATAGCCAGCAACACACTGACCAACAAAATACTAAACAAGAAAAAGCCGACGACAACAATGACGAAACGAGTGAGCAAACAAGTTTCTCTGAACTTGCTTACTTATATTGGATAAAACGCGCCACATTAGAAGGCAGTAAACTGACGCCTAAATTGCGTAAACGCCTTTATCTTAAAACAGGTTTTGGCGCATTACTCATCATCTGGTTACTGGCAGGCATTTTCATTATGCTCACGCCAACGCAATACGTAAGCAAGTGGGTACTTATTTTACCTGGTGCAGCGGCGGGATCATCTTTAAGCCTTGATAGCTTAGGTCAAGCAAGTACCTCTAGTATTTCGCCTTACATGAGCTCTGCCATCGATCCACGAGAAAACTACAAAGCAATTTCAATGAGCACCTTGTTAATGCAAAGTGCAGCTCACTACCTTGATGTTTCAGCATCAGCCATTAAAAAGCCTAAACTAAAACTACCTAGTCAAACAGGCTTAATGGAATACAGTATTAAAGCTGACAGTCCAGAAGCAGCTCAAGAGCGAGGCTGGGCAATGTATCGCTCGTTGCAAAATATTTTAGATGATTTACGCGCCGACGAAATTGCTTTACGTGAAATCGGAATAAAAGAAGGCCTTAAAAGTTATTCAACTCGAGTAAAAGAAACCCAAAAGCAACTTTTAGATTTTCAATCTGAGCGCGGCTTAGTCACACTTGACCAATTTAAAGAGTTAGCGATTACTATCGAACGTCTGAGACACAGTAAAGTCACTATGCTTGCCGAATTACAAGGGTTAAATGCAAGTTACTTTTTATACGAAAACCACTTGGGTTTAAGTGATGCCCAAGCAGCAATGTTGCTAAAGCTAAATAATGACAAATTGTTCCAACAATTAGTTGAAAAGCACAATACAGCAAACACTATGTATATCGAAAATGCTGGCAGATTAGGTGCCCGCCATCCTGTTTTAGTGTCATTAAAAGCAGAGTTAGACAGTATTTTAGACAGCATGAAAAAACGCTTTAATACCGTGATCGGTTTTCAAGATGAAAAACTACTCATGATGCTCACTGTTGATGACGTTGATGGTCGAGCTGAAATGATGCAAGAGTTCATCACACTCGCCTCTAATCGCAAAGCGACCCAGTCAGAAGTTGACTCGTTAACTGCTCAAATCAATCAATGGGAACAACGTTTACAACACAGCAATGACGATGCAGCGAAACTTGCAGACTTACAGCGTGAACATCAATTAGCTTCGGCAGTATTAACTTCAGCCATGGCAAAAATGGATGTTGGTAAATCAGATATTTACACCGCTTACCCAATGTTGCAGTTACTGTCAGCACCAAGTTTGCCTGCATCACCCGATAAACTCGCCATTATTTTGATTATTTTCGGCGGTATATGTGCATCATTCATGTCATTAGTAGGACTAAGCATTTTATGGATTCGCAAACCATTATTACGGAAAATGTTGACGAAAAAATCATCTACAACTGCATAAGTTTTAGTTACTTTTTCTGGTTATTAGGTGCGCTTTACGTCATTGCACCTGTGATTGCTTGGATTCTATTTTTGCGACTTCTTGTCAAAAAGTTAGATAACCAACCCGCATTTCGTATTAGCATCACACATTATGTTTGGGTACTAGGCATGTGGGTCATGTTAATTGCGTTGGTCGTTGGGCACCTGCAGTTTGGCCTTGGCACGGGCAAACTTATAAAATCCTCCATTGGCTGGGCTAAAGGTTGGGCTTTATTAGCGATATTCCCTTTAATCGGTTGCTTACCTATTCGACCTGAAATTATTTACCGCGCAAGTTGTCGAGTTTGCAAACATACCATCATGTTATTCCCAGTGTTTGTATTTGCTTGGGTCGCTGGTTTACCTAGCACTTTATATGTTTCCCCTTTAAGCATCATTGGTGGCCCAGGGCCTGAGTTTTTTAGTGTCAGCCTTTATGAAATTGACCCTGGAAGCGGCGTCCCCCGTTGGCGACTATTTACTCCGTGGGCACCTGCACTGGGGATGCTAGGGAATTTGTACTTTATTTTTGCCTTACAAGAAAAAAATGCAACATGGAGAAGATGGGGCTACGGCGGCAGTTTACTGATGATCCTCATGTCACAGTCTCGACTTGCCATTGTCTGCTACCTTGCATTAATTGGCTTTTTTACCACGCTGAGATTTGTGCGTTCTCCTTGGTTGTACTTATTGCTCAGCCCTGTGATGTTATTTGTCGGTGTTATCGGTGAATCCACCATTTCTAAAATTGAGCAAAGTATCGATGCCGTTAAAGCGGCTCGTGCCGACTCTACTCGAGTAAGACAAGCTTTGGCAGATATTGCTGTTGAACGGTGGATGAACGAAGCAGTTGTTTTTGGCCATGGTATTGTCGAGCGAGGCCCACATATGGTGGAGTATATGCCGATAGGTTCGCATCACACTTGGTACGGATTGCTATTTGTTAAAGGGGTCGTAGGTGCTGTCGCGTTAGCCATCCCTATGTTAGTCACCTTTATCACCTTGCTAATACGCCTTTTTAGCAACCCATTAGCCAAAGTAGGCATGGCTATCTTACTTATGCTAGGACTGTATACCTTTGGGGAAAATTTAGAAATTCTCGCCTATTTATTTTGGCCAGGTCTTATTGTATTAGGCATGGCCCTTCGCGCTGAAGAGCCTGACGACGTATTTGCTAAAGCAGATGCACTGGATGCTCCATAACAAATGAATGCTTATAGCTTTTTAAGAATAAATTGGCACCATTGAACATCATCTCTTGCAGGCACGTCTGCCTGCCCTCTAATGCCAAGTTTAAATTCAATGACTGATTGCCATTCATCTGAGCCAATATCTGGACCATGTCCTTGGCCGTCACCAGCACTCACTTTTTCAGCAATAACTAAAAACTCTTGCTCTCCACACTGTTCCTGCATTTCTACCGAAACTTGTGCTTTTGCAGCAACGTCTTGTTCTTCACCACAACCTATCAGAAACCCAGATACCAGAAATGTACCAATCAATAACCTTAGGTCTGGGAAGCTCGTTTTGATTGCTTTTGCTACTTTTACTTTTATTGTTCTTACTTTAATCACTATTTATACCTCAAGGTTAATCGCTCTATCCCAGCACAAGTTTATCTTTAAATATCACTTAATATGAAGTCACTTAATATTAAGTCACCTAATATTAAGTCACCTAATATGAAGTCATATCCATCACGTTTTTAAATTATTAGCATACTCATTACTTGAGCTAGACAGACATCAAGCCCCTGACTTGCTTACTGACAGCGTGAAATTTCCCCCAAAAAGCAGATTTATTGCAAATTGCATTCTGCAATCCTCCACTTTCAAAATGCTAACTTCACATATTAATCTTTAAAAATTAAAAACAAAATAACACAAAATCAATAACTTAAAAGTTGGCACAATAACTGTAATACCTAGGTATCAACGCAACTTGCTCTCAATGCTAAACAGCAAAATGCAATTTAATATCAAGGATAGCGGTCATGCAGAACATCACTAAGCTTCAATCACAATCGAAGCAAATGCTGAATCAAAAGCTAGCGCTTAATGAGATGCTTAATCAAGGCATACGTTCATTAGGTAAAAACCTTTTATGGTTAGCTAGTGCACAATTCAGCGGTCGAGTGGTGAGACTAGGTGCAAGCGTTATAACGGCTCGATTATTGACCCCAGAGATATTTGGTCAAGTCGCAATCGTCTTAACCTTATTTGAATTAATCTGCACTCCTACAAGACGTATCACTTCCGCTGCGTTAATTCGTATGGATGACAGCGACTTTAGTGACAACCTTGCCAGCGCTAACCTTATCAACCTTGCCAGCTGTGTGATTGCATTTGCTTTAATGAGCTTAATCAGTGTTCCACTTGCATATTACTATCAAGATACGCAATTAGTGCTGCCAATTATCTTTGTTGCATCAAGCTACCTACTTTTACCTTTTGGGATGATGTACGCAACGGCCAACTTACGTAATAACAATATGCGTAAAGTGGCAAGTGCTAACTTATGGCAAACCATAGGTGACGGCGTGTTAACAGCAACCTTAGCCTTAAGCGGTTTTGGATTATGGGCCATTATTATCCCAAAAGTGGTGATGGTATTGGTTTGGATATACATCCATAAAAAAGACACTAAATTACCAGTAAGCACTCAAAAGCCGTCTGCCAATCAAGTTAAAGCACTGCTTAACTTTAGTGTACCAGTAAGTTTAAGCGACTTAATTAATACCCTAAGACAGAGCATTGATTACCTTGTTATTGGCTATTTCATGGGTGTTGAAGCTCTTGGCGTTTACTTCTTTGCTTACAACGTCAGCTTGGGCGTCAGTCTTGGTCTAGTACAAAGTTTTGGCACTGCTTTTTACTCTCACATTTGCGGCAGTAACCCAACATCAGATGAACAGTCAGCACAGCAGAAATATCGTAGTAGTGTCATAGCAATCACCGCGATTGCTGCGCCAATCATTATCTTACAAACCAGTTTAGCGCCATTGTATGTCCCTTTTGTCTACGGCGAGCAATGGATAAGCACAGATGCAATTTCGGTTTTCGTATTTTTATGTTTAAGCGGTTTAGTTCGTCCGATGGCTGAAGCAGCCAGCCAACTACTGTTGGCACATGGACACAGCCATTTAAATTTCAAACTAAATATCTCTATCACCGCCCTTTTAACACTGGTTATCAGTATCGCTAGCCAGTTTGATTTAACCACCGTCGCATGCAGCGTAATGGTGACTTACTTAATCATCATGCCTTGGCTTTGCTGGTACAGCAGCCGCATCACTTTTACTCAATCAACTGTTATAAACAGTTAAGGAAAACACTATGTCTCCAAGAATCTCAGTCGTCATGCCAGTTTATAATGTTGAAAAATTCGTTAAATCAGCAATTGAATCTGTATTGAGTCAAACATTTGATAATTTTGAACTACTTATTATTGATGACCGCGGCGATGACCGCAGTATCCAAATCTGTAAACAATTTGTTGGTGACCCACGTGTGCACATTATTCGTCACGCTAAAAATAAAGGGTTAGCAGCAGCGAGAAACACGGGGATACGTCATGCACTAGGTGAGTATATCGCTTTTATTGATTCCGACGATTTATGGCACTCAGAAAAACTAGCTCGTCACGTGGCACATTTAGAAAGCGATCCACAAATCGGTGTTAGCTTTTCTCGCTCAAGTTTCATTGATTACACAGGCAAGTTTATTGATTTTTATCAAATGCCAAAACTAACTGATATTGATGCTGCCCACTTATTATGTCGCAACCCTGTTGGTAATGGCAGCGCACCAGTCATTCGCCGTACTACATTAAATGACATTCGCTACCAATCAATGAGTACAGCAGAACGTTATAGCTGTTATTTTGATGAGAGCTTCCGTCAATCTGAAGATATTGAATGTTGGTTACGTATTGCTGCAACTACCTCTTGGAAAATTGAAGGCTTACCAGAGCCACTAACGTATTACCGTCTTAATCATGGTGGTTTATCTGCAAATCTAATGAAGCAATATGCTTCGTGGGAAAAGATGATTGAAAAAGCACGTGATTTCGCCCCTACGCTACTTGCACGCCATGAGAAAGCTGCGCGTGCTTACCAGTTACGTTATTTATCAAGACAAGCGATTCGCTTAGGTGATGGTGGTGCTGCGGTAAAACTGGTAAACCAAGCGATTTCGACTTCACCAAGTATTTTGCAATCTGAAACGGGTCGTACAGTAACCACTTTAATTGCAGCTTATGCGCAATGGGTAATGCCTTCTTGGGGATACCTGGTTATCGAAGGCGTCGGTCAAAAATGTATTAGCATGATGCAAAAACTTCGCATTGCGAAAGATGGCGTATCAAGTGAGTTTATGCAAGACAACAAACTGTAAACGCATCACTGACCTTAAAATGCCTTTATAAGGCCAAGATAAACTTGAGTGAATTATCGATATATGAAAAAGCTTCCCTGTTTGGCTTTGCAGACTTGTTTGCAATCTGCAAAGCCGACTTTTTCATTATGGTAATCGCCTGTTACCAACCATTCCTCAACACAGTAAAAGCCAATACAACCACTTAAATAACAACAACTTAAAAAGCTGGAACACTTCCTGCTTTACCAAGGTATCAATTACGTCGATCCTGTGTGAGGCAACATATGAAAACTGCACCTAACAACACTCATTCACATAAAACGCCTATTAGCATCTTAGTTTTCGACTGGGTTGTGGCATGCAGCATTCTGATCTTATCAAGCCCGATTTGGGTAGTGAAAGTGGCATTCCTTGCCTGTTCTAAGCACCCTATTTTCGAAACACTTTTTATTCATTCTGGTGGAAAGGAAGTTGCGATTCGGACATTCTCACAAGGCCGATTTTCGACACTCCCTTTGCTGTTTAGTGTCTTAAAAGGCCAAGTTGGATTGTTAGGTACGTCATTTGAGTACGCCGTATTTGAGCCAAGCCACGCTAACCAGCGCCCAGGGATCTTATCAGTTGAACAAATGCAGCGCCGTATGGGCATTACGCATATCAATACTAACCCCAATACAGTGCCAACATTTGGCCTCTTCGGTTATGTATCGAACATTTTTAAATGCCTAATCAGCAAGTTAGTGGTTGTTTCAACACAATTAAACTACCCAAAACAGTTTAATCTTTTAGGTGTCGATATCGATAACAACACCATGGATGAAAGTATTGAGTTACTTATCCATTCATCACAATCGACTAGCACTAAACAATTTGCTTTCGTAAATGCCGATTGTTTAAACATTGCAGCGAGTGACTCTGACTATCGCGATACGGTAAATCAATGCGATCAAGTGTTTGCTGATGGAAGCGGTATTAGGATTGCCTGCCAGCTACATCATATCGGCCTTAAAGATAATGTTAACGGCACAGATATGCTGCCATTACTTTGCGAGAAAGCATCCTTAATTGGCATCAAATTATTCTTCTTAGGAGGCAAAGGTAACACTGCCGACGAAGCCGCAGCTAACTTGGCTGCGCAATATCCAAACCTTGAGATTGTAGGCTGTCACCACGGTTACTTAACCGATGAAAATGAGCAGCAAGTTATTGAACAAATCAATCAATCTGGAGCGCACATCTTGTTAGTTGGCATGGGCGCACCTAAACAAGAGGCTTGGATACGTCAGCATAAATCAGCACTTAGCGTTGGAGTTGCTGTTGGTGTGGGTGGATTATTTGACTTCTTTGCCAATAACGTTTCAAGAGCACCAATTGCAGTAAGACAAGTCGGTATGGAGTGGGTATGGCGCTTAGCCCAAGAGCCAACACGTATGTGGAAACGTTATGTGGTTGGTAACCCACTTTTTATCGCTCGAGTATTAAAGCAAAAACGTTTAAGTCATGCATCTATTGAACAAGCACCTACAAACATTGCAACTAATCTAGGCCAAGTGAACAACCAAAATAAGCGTCGCTGGTATTTCTTTGGAATCAAATGTGGTCAATTTGCAAAACGCACATTTGATATTGTGGCCGCTAGCATTTTGCTAATCCTATTGGCGCCTTTGTTCCTACTCACCGCCTTATGCATCCGTGTTGAATCAAAAGGAGCAATCTTTTTTTCACAAACTCGAAGTGGTCGTAATAATCAACCATTCACGATGTGGAAGTTCCGTTCAATGTATATTGATGCAGAAGAAAGACTAGAAAAAATCAAGAAAAACAATGAAATGCAAGGTGGCGTAATCTTTAAGATGAAAAAAGATCCGCGTATCACCACGATAGGAAAACTGATAAGAAAGGCTTCAATTGACGAATTACCGCAACTTTGGAACGTATTAATTGGTGATATGTCACTAGTTGGCCCAAGACCTGCACTACCTAATGAAGTAAGCCAATATCAGTTAAGTGACCGTCGCAGATTGGGAGTTAAACCAGGTATAACCTGCATATGGCAAGTTAGCGGACGTTCAGATATCCCTTTTGATAAGCAAGTAGAACTCGACATTGACTATATCTACAAGCAATCACTAAAAGAAGATATCAGCTTGTTATTGAAAACCATTCCGGCAGTACTTTTGGCGCGCGGCGCCTACTAGGAGACATTATGCAAGCTATCGTATTTGCAAATCGTACAGGCAATGAATTAGCCCCTTTAAATCAACAATACTGCCCAGCGCTTTTGCCCGTTGCTAATAAAGCATTGGTTGAATATACCTTAGAAGACTTAGCGTCAGCAGGTGTTACCGACGTGAAGCTAGTCATCTGTAGCGACGCAAAAAAAATCGAAAGCCAACTCGGAAATGGTCAGCAATGGGGATTAAAAATAGATTACTTCTTAAGCAAACCTGAAGAGCAAGTTAATAGCGTGCTGTCTCGCATGAGTATCAACAAAGACACCCAAGCATTGGTGGTTCGTGGAGATATGTTACGCAGTCCTTGTTTGGGTCGTTTTATTGAATTTGCCAGTCTAATGCCATCAAAGTTTGTGCATGCAAAAATGTCACAGCGTAATCCAGCAATGATGATGCTACCCGCTGGTTGGAAACATCATGAGTTAATGAACTGGCCGCTTGAGACGAAAGAAGTTAACCATGCAGATAGTGTTGCGCAGTTACTTCATGGTGAATGCTTTTACTTAGATAGTTTAGCTGCCTATGTTGAAGCATCTGAATATGTCATCAACAGTCGTGATTTTTGCGTTAAAGGTCGTGCGATAGCGACAAACAATACCAAGCAACATTTGATTGTTGAAGCGCAATGTCAATTACCTGATTTATCAAAAACAGATGTATATGGCGCCATCGGCGAGTTTACAAAAGTATCTCCAAAAGCATCGCTTACTGAAGGCGTAGTTGTCGGTGAGTACTGCTTTATTGAAGATAGCACCATTCAAAACAGCATCATTTTACCTAACTCATATGTTGGACCACAGCTCAGTGTAAACAATAAAATCATCTCGCAAGACTTGATGATAGACCCGCAAACCAATAGCTGGACTCGTATTGAAGATCCCAGTCTTATTGCCAAGTCAGTTCAAGAGCCAACGCAATACAATACGTTAGTTCAGCGTGCAGGATTACTCATACTATACGTCCTATTATCGCCACTTTTACTGACGTTATTTTTATGTGCATGCATTAATAAACCCAGAAAACCCATAGTAACTGACACCGTTGTTAGCAATGATAATCAACCGATTAAAGTACACAAGTTCAATATTGCTAGCCCTAGTTTTGCATTATTACCTCAACTTTGGAGTGCTGCCAAAGGAGACCTCAACTTGTTTGGTGCCTCAACGCAATTCCAAAGCAAAATCAATAGTTCTACGCCATATGGTGTTTATGGACCAGTACAACTTAATTTTGATGAAACAACCCCAATCGAAGAAGTCCAAATGGTTGAAATAGAATTTGAACAAGCGAATAAACCACAATATTTAGTCAACCTGTTGCAACAGCAAATGAATAAAGCCAATACGGACATCGTTATAAAAGGTTAACCCTAATACTCATTTATCGCATGAATACGATTAAGGAATATCATTATGAAAACGATTATAACTTACGGTACTTTTGATTTATTTCACTTTGGTCACGTTAGATTACTGGCTCGTTTAAGCGAAATGTGTGACCAACTTATTGTTGGGGTGTCCACCGACGAATTTAATGCAATGAAAGGCAAAGCTGCATTTTTCAGTTATGAGCAACGCAGTGAAATCATTGCTGCTTGTAAATATGTATCTAAAGTCATTCCTGAGCAAAACTGGCAACAAAAAAGTACCGATATAGAGAAATTTGATGTCGATGTTTTTGCTATCGGTGACGACTGGGAAGGTCAATTTGATCATCTAAAAAGTCAATGTGATGTGTTATATCTTACTCGTACCGATGATATTTCAACGACTGAAATTAAAAATAATCTTGCAGTGCCTGCTTAATTGCAGGCAGGTAACATTTTTAATAAATTTCTTTTATATCTGGCAGTTAACTTGATTAGTGCTATTCTGTATTTAACGGATTTTTCAATTGTTATGGGATCATAAATTGGGCCAATACATTGTCAACAGCATCAGGTTTGTAGTCACTCAATCCATCTATTTTATTGCAGCCTTGTTTCCAAGAACTCAAAAGGCTGTGATGGGAAGCTATAAAAACAAATTCGCAGATAATAGTAAGTACCTATACCTGCATTGGCAACAAGCAAAAACGATTCGCTCTATTTGGATTTCCGGTGACAAAGATGTTATTGCTCAACTGACCATTCAAGGTTATGAAGCTTATTATCGTTGGAGTATAAAAGGCATTTTCCATGCCCTTACTGCCAAATATTACGTGTATAACAGCTATATTGGAGATGTGAATCAGTACTTTGCCAAAGGAGCTGTCAAGATTAATTTATGGCATGGTTCGCCATTAAAACGTATTGAATATGATATCAATAACGGCCCATTATTCTCGATTTATCACCCTCAGAGTTTGCATCAAAAGTTTGTCTCCTTAACGCAATACCACCAGCAAAGAATTGCTCCAGATTACATGATTGCTCCAAGCGATTTAGTCTCAGCATTATTTGCTACAGCTTTTCATATTAGCGAGCACCATATGTTGTTATCGGGCAATCCTCGTACAGATTTTTATCAGCGATACCCTAAATCAACATCCATAATACAAACATTGAAACAGAATAATAATGTGTCACAGGTGTTATTGTACGCCCCTTCTTGGCGAGACAGTGGCATTGCGAGTGATAGGGAAGCTCACACTAACCCTTATCTACAAGCCATTAATTTTGAGAGCTTATCGGAAGCACTCGTCTACAATAAGCAGCTATTATTATTGCGCTTACACCCTAATGAAGCTGATTTAGCCAATGATATTAGTCACTATCCGAATATTATTAATATCTCTGATTGGCAAGATACTTATGAAATCATCAATGACGTTGATTTACTGATCACAGACTATTCATCTTTATACATAGACATGTTGCAGACCCGAGCCGACATTGTGTTTTTTCAATTCGATCATCGAGAATATCAAGCTGATAGCCGCCAGTGTTACCCCTACGCAGAGAGCCTCCCCATGGCAGGCGAAGTCATTTTTGAATTTGATGTACTGTTAAAGTATTTGCACACCATGGGTGAAAGCCCCAATATTGCCTCGTTAACACACAAAAAAAATAGAGCTGAGTTAACTCAGCTCTATTGGCAATATCAGCATATTGAAAGCTTTACTGTACTTGATAATTTAGTCAGTCAATCTTAGCAGCTGCATTATCTCAATAGTGCCAGTAAGTCATCGGCATTGCCTTGCCACTGACTTTTGGCACTTCCAGCGAGAATACTATCTGCAAGACTTTGTTTATGTTGCTGCATTTCTTGAATTTTCTCTTCAACTGTACCTTGAGCAATTAGCTTATAAACAAATACTGGATTTAGTTGACCAATGCGGTGCGCTCGGTCGGTCGCTTGTTTTTCTGCTGCGGGGTTCCACCATGGATCAAAGTGAATCACAGTATCTGCAGCGGTTAAATTAAGCCCAGTTCCGCCCGCTTTTAAACTGATTAAAAACACCGGCACATCCCCCTCTTGAAACGCGTCGATTTCATCTTGGCGCTGTCGAGTTTGACCAGTTAATTTACTATATGGAATACCCATATTAATAAACTCTTGTTCAATCAATGCCAGCATACCTGTGAACTGACTAAAGATTAGGATCTTTCGGCCTTCTTCAACCATTTCTGGCACGTTTTGCGTCAGCCAAGTTAACTTCGCATTATCTTCAACGTATTGAGCTTGTTCTAACTTAACCAGTCTAGGATCGCAACAGGCTTGGCGTAGTTTTAATAACGCATCTAAAAACTCAATATGACTGCTTGAAACACCTTGTTTTGCAAACAGTTCTCGCAGTTTTTTCTCCATCACTAAGCGGATACTTTCATATAAGTTACGTTGATCTTTTTCCAGTTCAAGGGTTTGTACTATGATGGTTTTTTCAGGTAACTCCGACATCACTTCGTTTTTAGTACGACGTAGTAAAAATGGAGCAATTCGGTTTAGCAAAATAGCTGACTTTTCAGTATCAGCTTGTTTCTCAATTGGGCCACGAAACTCTTTATTAAAGTAAGCATGTTGGCCTAATAATCCTGGTAAACAAAAATCCATTAACGACTTTAATTCACCTAAATGATTTTCTAACGGTGTGCCTGACAAACACAAACGGAATTGACCTTTAAAAGTCTTTAACGCTTGAGTCACCTTTGCTTGCGCATTTTTGATTTGTTGTGCTTCATCTAAAATAATGTGCTCAAAGCTATATTCGCTATACACCATTTCATCACGTAAAATCAGAGGGTATGTGGTGATAATGACATCAAACTCTTCGATTTTTTCGAGTAATGCTTGACGCTTGTTGCCATGAATAACCAACACTTTTAGCTCGGGAGTAAACTTTTGCGCTTCTTTATACCAGTTACCCACTAAACTAGTAGGACAAACGATAAGACTCGGTCTTGGTGTTAATGACGTCGTGCTGCTCGAGTCAATATTTTGCGCTTTCATCTGTTTGGCTTTTAATAAAAATGCCAATGTCTGTAACGTCTTACCTAAGCCCATATCATCAGCAAGAATACCGCCCAGTTGATATTCTTTTAAAAAGCACAACCAATCAAACCCTAGTTTTTGATAGTCTCGCAAAGTGGCATTAAGCCCTGTGGGCAATGCAACTGACTCAATCCCTTTAAACTCGGCTAACTTTGTCGCTAAATGCCTGACTCTTTCACCATTGAGTAATCTAATATCGCTTTCTGACAATTCATTAAGCAAATCAGCTCGGTTACGTGGGACTTCGAGAACATCACCACCGCCTCGCTGAAATAACTCTTGAATCACCGAAATTAGCGGCTTAATTGTTTTGGCTTTGATTTTGACAAACCGTCCATTTGGCCCAGGTAAAATAAGCTCTTGCTCATCATCAGGCTCACCATTTTGCTGGAGCCAACGGGCAACAAGGCTCAACAGCGGCACACTCTGCCCTTCGATATCAGCATTTAACGATAACGAAAACCAACCACTATCTTCATCGTCATCTAAATCTACCTCAATATCTGCATCAACAATATTTAAGTCAAAGTCAGCAGCAAATTCCACGTTATAGCCTAAATCTTCTAAGGTCATAATGCCAAAAGTCGTGAGTTGCGCCCACTCGTTAACCATCTCTGGCATTAAACCAAGGCTAAAATAGCTAACATGTTGATTGTTATAGGTCAGGATACTGTTATCAATCGCCTGTAACTGTAGGCTTTCGAGACATTCAAGTGCTTGAGCTTCTAACTCAAGCTCTCGATGTATTTGATATTGCACCTTACCTTGTTTGATAAGGTTAATTTTCTCTCGGCTTTTTCTACCAGCAATGCTGATATCACCATACAGAAACTCGACTTGTAGCACAGGCTGCATCATAGGACTGTCATCAAGCTGTGCCATCGTAAAGGTTAGCGAGACTTTGAGCGGATCTTCTATCTCATGAAATTCAATCTCACTGGGAACTGGCACACTTTTAGGTGAAAAATGACGCAGCATTTTATCGCTAATATCATCCACCTTATCTAATGGCACTGGCGGCATTTGTTGCAGCAGCTTTAATTTATCTACTGATAAATCCGTGTCTAAATAGCCAACTTTTAAATAATCTAAGTCAACGAACATTGGTGGGTTGGTAGCGATAAACTCCCAATTATCTAGCTCTGGCATACTCATGCTAATTTGAGTATGACGGGCGTCAGTTTCTTGCCAAACAAAATCAGGAGCCAGTTTAGAAGTTAACGTTAAAGGTGTGCGATTCTCTTCCCAGAAGCACGTACCAAGCTCAAGCATTTTTGTTAATGCAAGAGCGCAAATTTCGCCCTCAAGGTATATTTTTGAAGCACTTTTTGAAGAAGATAACAGCAAGCTAATAATCTGACTATCTTCAGGACTGATCCACCAAGGTAGATGATATTTAACATCATTTAAGGCAATTTTACTGCCCTTATTAAACTGTTGTTTTTTATTTAGCTTACTGCGCTTAAAGTCGACAAAAATGCCATGATGGTCGCTAGAAAGCGTGAAAATAATTCGATCTTTTTCTTCATCTTCTTCTGTGGCGTGCACTAAATCTTGCTTTTCAAGCTGCATCAACCACTGGCTTAATCGTTGTTCTTCAACTGGTTTTTTATCAATTAGCGCTAACAAGGCGGCTGCAACATGCTTACAGTTGGAGCCGACAGGACAAGTACAATGTGATTTCATCACGATTTTGTGATTAACATTTACCAGAGTAATGTCTTGGCGATAAGGCTCGATCGCAGAGCCAGCCACATAAGATTCAACATTATGATTTTCTTGGCTTGCGTGCACTTCAAGCACTCGGCCTTCAATGAGATAATTCTGCGCTTTTTGTAATTGAACTGATGAAAATAACTTAGCAATCAACTCTAAGCTTATTTTGATAGGAAGATTAAACAATTTGGCCGACATGACTATCCCATACAAGCAGTAACCACATGGCTACTCAACAACAAACGTAACTAGCCATTGTATGGAAGAAGATGGCAAAATTCTACTGTAATTAGCCATCTTCAAAAAAAACCATCAACCTTGCAATAAATACTCTTCTGCAGCCTCTATTGAGCGTGGTTTACCAACCAACATGATGATGTCATTACGCTCGAAAACCCAGTCTTCTGGTGCAGGACTTATCTCCTCGCCTTTCCTTCTTACCGCTCTAAGTTCAACACCAAACTGAGACCAAGGGATTTTAGCGATGCGCTTACCAACCGCATTAGAACCAGTATCTAACGACACCGCATGCAGTAGCTCTAAGGTCATATCCGTCTCAGCTCCAGTAAAAAAGCCATGAAGATATTGGTAATGGTTACGCCTTTCTGATTCTAATCGCTTAATAATTCTTGGTAGTGGCACCCCACATTTGTATAGCACTTGGGATACCAGCATTAAGCTGCCTTCAAGCTTTTCGGGAATAACCTGCGTGGCGCCCATCTCTTTTAAACTATCAAGCTCTGCATCATCCGTGGTTCTCACTAAAATCTTAGTATCTGGCGCCAATTTGCGCGACAGTGCCAGGCAATCTTCCACTTGGCGAGACTCTCCAAATGTAATGACCACCATGCTGGCACGACGTATACCAATTTGTTTTAATAACCCCATTTTACAAGCGTCACCGAAAAATACAGGTTCGCCAGCATTCTTAGCTTCTGACACTCTCGTAGGGTCAAGATCTAACACCACAAATGGCACTGCTTCTTTTTTCAAAAATCGGGCGATGGTTTGCCCCACTCGGCCGTAACCAAGAATTAATACTAAATCCCCGTCTTCTGGTGGCGGCAATTGAAACTCATCTTCAATCTGTTTTTTACGTGATGTTTTACCTTCGATAGCCTGCGCTATATCAACACTGTTTCTGATAAGCCAAGGCGCAATTGACATAGACAAAACGGCCACCATGACAAAAATGGTACTCATTTGAGTTTCTAATAGCTGATAATTAACCGCCAAAGCTAACAGTACAAAACTAAACTCACCCACTTGTGCCAAGCTAATGGCTGTACTTAACGCCACTTTAAACTGTTCACCGCCCAACTTTAAAATACCGAATACCACGACAGTTTTAGTCACTAAAACAGCAACTAAAATTAATAGAATTTGCCACCAAAATTGCGCAACAATCGTAAAATCTAGCAGCATACCGATAGAGATAAAAAACAGACCCATTAAGAGATCTCTAAATGGTCTTATATCAGCTTCAAGTTGACGACGATATTGACTCTCACCCAATAACATACCCGCAATAAAAGCACCGAGCGCCATCGATAAACCTAACCACTGAGTAAAGGCTCCTGTGACTAATACAACAACTAAGGTGGATAACACGAACAATTCATTTGAACGAGAACGGGCTACTTCGTCAAAAATTCGAGGTAACACCCACTTACCGAAAGACATCAAACCAATGAATGCCAAAATGCCTGTAAGCATACCCCAAGCAATATCTAGAAAGCCTATCGGCTCACCATTGGTTGATAGTAAAGGTAAGATAATTAATAGCGGCACCACTGCAATATCTTGAAAGAGCAGCACACTGACAGAGAGCTCGCCGTGACGTCTTCGCATCCACCCTTGCTCGTTAACCAGCTTTAATACAATCGCCGTTGAAGACAATGCAACTGCAGAACCAATAACAATGGCTGAAATCATATCTTGGCCAAATAGCAGTGCCACCAAACCAGCTAACAGCGCAGTAAAGGTAACTTGCGCACTACCTAAGCCAAATACCGTTCTTCGCATTGACCACAACTTAGGTACAGAGAATTCAAGCCCTAAACTGAACATCAATAACACAACGCCAAGCTCAGCCACTGAATGCATTTGCTGCTGGGTGAACCAATGAAAACCGCTAGGACCGCTCACTACTCCTGTGAGTAGGTAAGCAAGAATGGGAGGTAAACCAAATCGCCTTAGCAGTGAAATAGCCACAATAGCTATCACGAGCATTGAGAGAATATGGATAAAGATGCTGTGCTCCATAAATGCGAGTTCTCCGAGTCAATAAAATAGCGATTCAATGAAACAGTCTATTAACAATAAAACCAATTAACAATAACCTTATGATAATTAGTAACTAAAAATATCAGGCACAGTTTTTGCTTACATTTTGATACAGGTAAAAACAATTTTATTTATATGTTTCGCATTCGCATGTATTTGCATCAAATGAGGTAGTAAAAATGGATTACGCCATAGCTTCACAGCCATATCCAGAACAAAACTGGGGAAAATCAGCGCCTTACACAGCTGGCAAAGATCACAACTCAGATAATAATTTGATGGAAATCTTGCAGCAAATGCACGCAAGTTTAGAGCCAAGAACGGTCTTTGCCAGTTACGGCAAATCACTAGGCCAATTATTGCCGATCCAAGGTGTACAACTGAATCACCAGCTAAAACTAAACTGGGGCCGTTGTCATGGACTTAATCAACAAAGAGTGATTAGCGGCTTTGGTGAGCCTTATAGCATCAAATATTACCTTAGCTCACCATTAACACCCGACCAATTAATACAGCTTAATGAAATTGAAAAATTGTTTTGCCAACCATTTTTAAATGCAACTAAGTACAGTCAAATGTCGAATCAAGCCATGTTTGATGCATTAACAGGCTTAGGTAATCGCTATTATTATCGACAAAGTATCAAGAGCGCATTGGCCAGAGCCAACAGAAACCAAGGTGATATCTCTTTGGTTGTGCTCGATTTAGACAACTTTAAAAGTGTAAATGATCAACACGGACATAAACTTGGCGATACGATTTTATCTTCATTTGCTGAACTGATTAATGACGCTATTCGAAATACCGATCAAGCTTTTCGTATTGGTGGTGACGAATTTATAATTATAGCTCAAGGAAATGCACTCGAAATGACGCCTTTGTGTCAGCGTATCATTAACACCATGGAGTCACATCCGTTAATGAGCACTTTTCAAGTTAAATGCAGCTTAGGCGTGGCAAGTTCAAGTGGCGCACAAACCCAAGATAAACTGTATGAAAGTGCTGACATGGCGTTATATGAAGCCAAAGATGCGGGCAGAAATTGTTTTAGAATTTGCAATGACTAAGGTATGAATAGACAAAACTTAACAGAGTTAAATTATTGATAATAAATCACAAAGATAATTGTGAGTGTTCAGCTATATTAGCGAATCACTTTAACGTTGAGCGTTCTTAGTGAGTAAAAAGATTGCCGTTTTATACTAAGTTACCTTGAAGAAATGCAGTAACTGTTTGTAAACGTTAATCTGATGTCTGCATTTTATAGTTTAATAGTAAACCGATTTCATCAGCTTTAGCTAAGTAGCGTTTATCGACCCACAAGCCAATCGCGGCAACTAACACTTCGCCATAAAAAACCAAAGCTACTCTATCCCTCATCCAAGGCGGAACGGCAAGTTCTTGCCATATCTTTTTAAGCTCTCGTCCTTTATCCCTAAAGTGGGGTTGACAGCGGGTACTCCCTTTCGCTGTAAAGGCAATGCTAACCGAGGTTAAATCCGTTATCGATAGTCGCGCTCCTTGAGTACTCGCTCCCACTGAAACATGTAAAGGTTGGGGTGATTGCTCACCTTCTAAATTATTAATAGATAGACTGGATAACTCAACAGTACAAACCTCTTCAGTTCGCATGTCTAACCGCTGAATCGCATTAGTCAGCAACTCAGCATCAATGCTCTGTGATTCCTCTAAGTCCTTTTTACTGATCTTGGGTACAACATAGGCACATCCAGCAAAACGTTTAATCGAATATCCAGCACACTGGACATCTACGTTAGCATCATTAGCAGCGTACAATAGTTGACTCACAATTTGCTCAAGCTGCGACTGAGACGGTAATTTGTAGCCTTGAGCTAAAATAAAACCGCGTAACAGCAAGTTTTGCCATTCACTTGATTGTTCTTTGAATGTTAATAGCGCTAAACCAGGGCCTGATAAACTAAAACTCGGAGAGTATGTAATGAATTCAGGAAGTCGCTGAGTCACTTCAGCGTCAACGATAGATTGCTGCTGCGCACAAAGCTGCGCGCTGCGAGATGCTGTTGCAGCAATACTCGGCCAACGTTGCTTTAGTCTAGGAATGATATCTTGACGCAGAAAATTTCGATCATACTGGGTGTCTAAGTTACTCTCATCTTCGATATGAATTAATGACTTATCGATTGCAAATGCCTCAATGTCACTACGAGAAAAGCCCAGTAAAGGTCTAATGACCCAACTTTGTTGATGAAATGCTTGAATGCTCCCCATAGCTGCCAATCCCTTCGGGCCTTGACCACGTTTTAACGCTAGTAATAACGTTTCAAGCTGATCATCTTGATGATGGGCCGTTAAGAGAATATCACCAGGATTAAGGTACTTTTTAAAAACTTGATAGCGAGCATCTCGGGCGATTGCTTCAAGACTCGTCCGAGATGTTTTAGTCAATGAGACATGCTCTACTTGAATAGGGAGTTGATATTGACTCGCTTGTGATACACAGTGCTGCGCCCACTCATCTGCATTTGGGCTTAAACCATGATGCACATGGACCAATAAACATGAAATATGCGGGTTTTGCTGGGCAAACTGGCTCAAGCCGTAACAAAGACACTCAGAATCAACCCCGCCGCTGTATGCCAGCACAATTTTATTCGGTGAATGATGAGCAGCATTAACAGCACCAGCTGGGCTGTTAATCGGTAACAAAGCTGATGTGTGCTGCTTAATCGCTTCACAGATATTAATGATTTTCATCAGCTTGTCCCTTTTAACATACTATGATTAATCCAGTGCGTTACTCAGCGCACTTAACACGACAAAGTTACGCAGAGTTAACACTAAAAAACAATCTTAACGTTACTCGAGCCGACCAAGCTTTCAATTGCTAACATCAGCTCATCGGTAGGATTAACACGCCACTCATCCCCTAAACGTAATTGCCCTGCGGCTTCACGCTGCTGATAATTAATCACTACTGGTACGCTACCATTTTTCCAAGGCGAAAGCGCTTGTTCAAATTTTTCCAGCCACTCAGGGTTAATATCCTCAGCAGTAACATTAATTTCTACCGCATTAGCAAAGTGACTTCTCGCCTCACCGATTTCGATAATATTGCGTGCAGTCATTCGGTTACCGCCAGCAAAGTCATCAAAGCTCACTTCACCTTCACAAATCAAAATACGATCTTTTTCTAAAAGATGATTAAATTTCTCAAATGCCTCAGTAAACAACATGACTTCTAATCGCGCACTTTTATCATCAAGAGTGACCAAGCCCATTTTTGAGCCTCGCTTGGTGATCATCACTCGAGTGGCAATAACTAACCCTGCAGCTTTAACGGTTTTACCGCGATCAGTTGGGTGAACGTCTTTCAATCGTCCAGAAGTGTATTGTCTTAACTCTTTTAAATACTGATTAATTGGGTGACCAGTAAGGTATAAACCTAATGTGTCACGCTCGCCTTCAAGCCAAACTTTGTCAGGCCATGTAGGACATTCGACAAAGCTTTGTTTGTTATCTTCTGGCTCAGAATTAAGTAAGCCAAACATATCATTCTGGCCAATTGCTTCAGCTTTCGCATGTTGAGCAGCAGCTAAAATCGCTTCAGGTAAGGTCGCCATCATGGCCGCACGATGTGGACCTAAGTTATCGAGTGCTCCTGCGCAAATTAACTTTTCAATCACCCGCTTATTTAGCTTTTTAAGATCGATACGAGCACAGAAATCAAACAAATCGGTAAATGGGCCATCTTTACGCGCATTTAAAATCGATTCTACAGGGCCATCACCCACCCCTTTAATCGCGCCAATCCCATAAACAATGTTTAAGTCGTCATCGACAGTAAACTTGAACAATCCCTTATTCACATCAGGTGGAATAATTGGCAAGCCCATACGCTCGCACTCATCAACCAAAATCACAATTTTATCAGTGTTATCCATATCAGCGGACATTACTGCTGCCATAAACTCTGCAGGATAATGGGTTTTTAGCCACAAGGTTTGATAAGAAACAAGCGCATAAGCAGCCGAGTGAGATTTGTTGAAACCGTAGCCCGCGAACTTTTCTACCAAGTCGAAAATTTTCATCGACAATGGCCCATCAACGCCATTCTTAATTGCGCCAGCTTCGAAAGTACCCCGTTGCTTAGCCATTTCTTCAGGTTTTTTCTTACCCATAGCACGACGAAGCATGTCCGCGCCACCTAAGGTATATCCAGCCAATACCTGCGCAATTTGCATAACCTGTTCTTGGTATAAAATAATACCGTATGTCGGCTCTAGTAGGTCTTTTAACGACTCATGTTGATACTCTGCATCAGGATATGAGACTTCTTCACGGCCATGCTTACGCTCAATAAAGTTGTCTACCATGCCGGACTGCAAAGGTCCTGGGCGGAATAACGCCACTAATGCAATCATGTCTTCAAAACAATCGGGTTGCAGACGTTTAATCAAGTCTTTCATACCACGAGACTCCAACTGGAATACCGCCGTGGTTTCATAACGCTGCAATAATCTAAATGATTTAGGGTCAGTCAAGCTAATGGATTCAATTCTGACAGGTTCTTCCCCTGCTTTTTCTAAGCGAGGGTTAATCATCTGCAAAGCCCAGTCGATAATAGTTAGGGTTCTTAATCCCAAGAAATCGAATTTAACTAAGCCAGCCGTTTCAACATCATTTTTATCAAACTGAGTCACTGGGTTTAAGCCTTCTGCATCACAATATAGTGGTGAGAAGTCAGTGATGACTGTCGGTGAAATTACAACACCACCAGCATGTTTACCCGCGTTTCGGGTCACACCTTCAAGGCGGCGACACATATCAATAAGCTCTTTGACATCTTCATCGCTATTATAAGCTTCTGGCAGTGACGGCTCGACTTCGAACGCTTTAGCCAGTGTCATGCCAGGCTCGGCTGGGATCATTTTGGTAAGCCGTTCAACAAAACCATAAGGATGACCTAACACCCGCCCAACATCTCGTACTACCGCTTTTGCCGCCATCGTACCGAAGGTAATAATTTGAGATACTGCATCACGGCCATATAAATCGGCAACGTGGTCAATTACCTCATCACGGCGATCCATACAGAAGTCAACGTCGAAATCGGGCATGGATACACGTTCAGGGTTCAAGAAACGTTCAAATAACAAATCGTATTCTAATGGATCTAAGTCAGTAATTTTAAGCGCATAAGCCACTAAAGAACCGGCACCAGAGCCACGTCCCGGTCCAACAGGTATGCCATTATCTTTACCCCATTGAATGAACTCCATTACGATCAAGAAGTAACCAGGGAACCCCATTTGGTTAATCACTTTTAGTTCAACATCGAGACGTTCATCATACTCAGGACGTTTCTCTTTACGCTCTTGCTCGTCAGGGAATAAAAACTCTAAACGCTCTTCCAGACCTTTTTCAGACACTTCAACCAAAAAGTCTTCAATGGTCAAATCGCCTGTTGGGAAATTAGGTAAGAAATATTCATTTAAACGAATCGTGACATTACAGCGTTTGGCAATTTCAACACTGTTTGATAATGCAGATGGAATATCAGCAAACAAATCACACATTTCATCTTCGGTTCGGAGATATTGTTGTTCACTGTATTTTTTAGGTCTACGAGGATCGGCTAACGTAAAGCCGTCATGAATCGCAACCCGAATTTCGTGAGACTCAAAGTCGTCGGCTTTTAAAAACACCACTTGGTTAGTTGCAACAACAGGTAATTCATTTTCTGAAGCCAGTTTAACAGCCATATGAAGATAACGTTCTTCATCCGGTCTGCCCGTTCTGATCAACTCTAAAAAGTAACGGTCATGGAAGTGGGTTTTATAGAATGACACCAGCTCTTCAACTTGCGCCATGTTACCTTTCAATAGCGCTTTACCAATATCGCCATCTTTAGCACCTGAAATCAGCAAGATGCCTTGATTAAATTTAACTAACCATTCCTGATCGATGACCACTCTGCCGTTAAGCTGGCCACGTAAATACGCTTCACTGATTAATTGAGTTAAGCTTTGATAACCGTCATTGTCTAAGGCGATAATGGTAATAGCACAGTATTCATCCGCAAAACCTGGCACTTTCATCCAAAAGTCAGCGCCGATAATCGGTTTTATTCCCGCGCCATGACAACCGCCATAGAATTTTACTAGACCACAAAAGTTATTCTGGTCAGTAATTGCTAATGCTCCCATACCAAGTTCTGAGGCTTTCGCCAGAATAGGTTTAACTTTTGCCACGCCATCAGACATGGAAAAATCACTGTGAACACGGAGATGGACGAAACGAGGATCGGACATAGAATATGAGTATCTTTGAAATGCATGATTAAAAGGAAAAAACCGCTGACCAGATTAGCAAACTACGCCAATTTATAATAGCGAAATTAATATCAATCTAAGCGGAAAGTCAACGGTTCAGCCCTGACCTCGTAAGTTGAAATTACAGGGCTTCGTAACAAATAATAATCTAAAAATAATGAGGTAAAAATAATGAACTAAAAGTCATCGCTCATCATGACTGATTAAGAATAGCCATCACAGGCTTAAAACTTTTGCGATGCTCAGGTAGTACGCCGTGTGCTTCTAATGCTTCGAAGTGAGCTTTTGTTGGATAACCTTTGTGATTAGCAAATCCATATTGAGGATATCTGGCATCTAATGCATCCATTTCACGATCGCGAGTGACTTTAGCGATAATTGACGCTGCGCTAATCGCTGCTACTAATCCGTCACCTTTTATAATCGCATGGCTTTGAATACCAAAATCAGGGGTACGATTACCATCGACTAAAACCTTTTCTGGTTGAATGGATAATCCAGCAACAGCTCGCTGCATTGCTAACATAGTGGCGTGCAGAATATTGATATCATCAATTTCGGTTGGCGTTGCTCTACCAACACTAATGGCTAAGGCTTTATCTGTTATCTCGTTAAACAATAACTCTCGACGCTTTTCTGATAGTTTTTTAGAATCATTTAACCCCGCTATCGGCTGATTAGGATCAAGAATAACAGCGGCAGTCACCACATCCCCTACTAAAGGACCGCGGCCAACTTCATCTACACCAGCAACAACACCACGAGTGATATACGCAACTTGCTCAGGTGTAATCCCTTTAATGACTGTCGGTATTCTGCTCATGATTTCACTTCTTGCAGTGGAGAGTGGCTTATTAATTCGATAACAGCGTCTGCAGCTCGATCGCTGGCGTTGCAGCGAAGGGTTTCATGGATTTGCTCAAACTCAGCTTTCAATGGCGTAAAGTCACGATTTAGCTGTTCAATCACAGCTGCAGAAATATTCTTCTCGTTACATTCATCTTGAACAATTTCAGGGATTAACGCACGACCCGCTAATAAATTTGGTAAAGAATAGTGCTCGACCAACATCAGTCGCTTTGCCAAGGCGTATGTCATCGCATTAACACGATATGACATCACCATCGGACGCTTAACAAGCATGGCTTCTAACGCCGCTGTACCGGATGCTAACAATATGGCATCTGATGCCGCCATCACAGCACGAGATTGTCCTTCAACCAATTCGATTTCAAGATCTGGCGCAAACTGTTTAAGTGCCGTTATAAACTGTTCACGGCGAGCTTGATTAACCAAAGGCGTCACAAATTTAATATCTGGATAGGTTTGCTTAATAATGACTGCAGCTTTGATAAATGGTTCGGCAAGTTGCTTGAGTTCGCCACCTCGTGAACCAGGCAAAATCGCTAAATATTCCGCTTGCGGATCTAAGCCAAGCTGCTCACGGGCTGCAAGCTTGTCGCTTTCCATGGGAATATCATCAGCTAAAGTGTGACCAACAAAAGTACAAGGTACCTGATGCTTGTCATAAAATGCTTTTTCAAACGGCAGTAATGACAGCACCATGTTGGTTGCTTTTGCAATTTTAAAAATACGTTTTGGACGCCAAGCCCATACAGATGGACTGACATAGTGAACGGTTTTAATCCCTTGTGCTTTGAGTTTAAGCTCAAGACCAATATTAAAATCGGGTGCATCTATGCCAATAAAACAATCAGGTTTTTCAGCACAAATATTTTTGATTAACGTCGCGCGTACTTTTAGCAGTCGTGGTAATCGCGCGAGGACTTCAACAATCCCCATGACAGCAAGCTCTTCAAATGAAAAGTAACTCTCAAAACCGAGCGCTTCCATTTGTGGCCCACCAATACCGATAAATCGTGCATCAGGGTATTGTTTTTGCAGTGACTTTATTAATCCTGCACCTAAAATATCGCCGGAGAGTTCTCCGGCGACCATTGCAAATATACGAGGGGTATTATTTGTCATGTTATCTTCTATCGAATGATCCCGCGAGATGAGCCATTAATAAACTCAACCATCCCTTTTACATGTTCATCTGATTCAGCATCGGCTGTAATTTCAGCTAATGCTTCTTCAATTGTCAGGTTTTTACGGTACAACGATTTATACGTACGGCGAATAGCATGTTGAGTTTCTTTAGTGAAACCACGGCGCTTAAGACCTTCAACATTTAACCCACGAGGGATTGCTGGGCTACCTGCAGCCATCACAAATGGCGGCACATCTTGGAAGATAGTAGAAGAACCTGCAGTAAACGCATGGGCACCAATATGAACAAATTGATGTACGCCTGTCATGCCGCCTAAAATTGCCCAGTCACCGACGTGTACATGACCAGCAATTGACGCATTGTTAGCCATAATGATGTTATCGCCTAATACGCAATCATGAGCAATGTGCACGTAAGCCATCAATAAATTGTTCGAACCAATACGCGTTTCACTATTGTCTTGAATCGTGCCACGATGAATGGTGACATTTTCACGAACAATATTGTTGTCGCCCATGATTAATGTCGTTGGCTCACCTGCGTATTTTTTGTCCTGACATTCTTCACCAATAGATGAAAATTGAAAGAAGCGATTACCCTTACCTATGACGCTTGGGCCTTTAATAACCACATGGGAACTAATCCAAGTATCATCGCCGATTTCAACATCAGCGCCGATATAACTCCAAGGACCAATGGTAACGTTGTTACCAATTTTTGCATCGGGATGTACGAATGCTAACTTATCAATCACTTGTTAATCTCTCTGCGTGCACACATTATTTCGGCTGAACAAGCTAGTTCACCATCAACAAATGCCTGTCCTTCAAATACACCAATCCCTCGGCGCTCTTTAATCATTTTAACGTGAAAATGTAATTGATCCCCTGGTGAAACAACACGTTTAAAACGGGCTTTATCAACACCAGCAAGTAGGTATAGCACATCAGGAGAAGGATCTGGGCTCATGGTTTTAAATGCAAGTAAGCCAGTAGCCTGTGCCATTGCTTCAATAATTAACACGCCGGGCATGACAGGTTTAACAGGAAAATGGCCTTGGAAGAAAGGTTCGTTAAACGTCACGTTTTTGATCGCATGTAATGATTCACCAACGGTGTAATCTAAAACACGATCGACAAGTAAAAATGGGTAACGATGAGGAAGATATTGAAGAATTTCTTCAATATCCATTGTATTCAATTGGTTTGCCACACGTAATTCCTCGAAATGGCGTTAACGCCATTTACTGCTAATCTTTTATTCTTTTCTCAATCTCTTTCACACGATTGAACAATTCATCTAAATGGCGGAAACGAACCGTATTACGTCGCCAGCTCTTATTATCCATTGCAATTGTAGCAGATGAATACAGACCAGGCTTACGAATTTCGCTTGTTACATTGGTACTGCCTGAAATATGTGTGCCATCCGCCACTTTAAGGTGACCTGCAATTCCACTTCCGCCGCCAACAATACAATATTTGCCCAAAGTTGAGCTACCGGCTAAGAAAGATGTCCCTGCAATTGCTGTATTTTGGCCTACAACACAATTGTGGGCGATTTGGACTTGGTTATCGATGATAACGCCATCGTGAATTTCAGTGTGTGACAATGCGCCACGGTCAACTGTAGTACCAGCTCCGATTTCGACATTATCACCAATTCTCACGCCACCGGTTTGTGGAATTTTAATCCAGTTACCGCGCTCATTGGCATAGCCAAAACCGTCAGAGCCAATGACACAACCAGAATGAAAGATACAATTTTGTCCCACTATCACGTCATGATAGAAGGTGACATTTGCCTTCAAACATGTGCCAGAACCAATAATTGATTGCTTTGCGACAACGCTTCCAGCACCGATTTGCACATCATTGCCAATAATCACATTGGCATCAATCACGACATTCGCCGCAATAGCAACATTCTCACCTAATTGGGCAGAAGCATGAATAACTGCTGAGGGATGAATACCTGTTGCCACTTTCGGGGTGGTATCAAGTAATTGCGCTACGCGTGCAAATCCTACGTAAGGATCTTTTAAAACCAAAGCATTACCAGAGTAATCTTCGGCATCTTTTTCACTCAATAACACCGCACCAGCTTGAGAAGATTCAAGCTGTGCACGGTACTTACTATTGGCTAAAAAAGAAAGTTGATCTGAAGCAGCATCTTCAAGGGTCGCAACTCCGGTTATTTCCAGAGAATCATCACCCAAAATCGTTGCGCCCAACAGCTGACCAAGCTCTTTTAAAGTCACAGTTTTCATTAGTTGCCTTTACTTAACGCTTGAACAACTTTGTCGCTGATATCAGCTTCTGGCTTTACAAAGATTACAGCACCACGTTGAAGAACGATGTCATAAGACTCTTTCTGTGCAATAGTGTTGATTGCTTCTTGTACTTTAACTAAAAGCTTGTTTTGCTCTTCACCTTGACGACGACGCATATCTTCATCAAGTGCTTTGCCTTTTAGTTGGAAGTCAGATTTTAACGACTCCATTTGACGTACAAGATCTGTCTTTTGGCTGTCGCTCATCAACGCGCCATCACGTTGCTGCTTCTCAACCATAGTACGCATTTCTTCTTGCATTTTTTGTACTTCAGCAACACGGTCACCAAATTCAGTTTTTAGTGATTGTGAAATTTGTTCACGTTGAGGTAGTTGCTCAAACACTTCGCCCATATCAACCACAGCAATTTTCTCAGCATGTGCCATCATAGGTGCACTTAAAAATGCCATTGTTACTAACGCGCGATTTACCATCTTTTTCAAAATAGACTCCTTGTTATTATCAGCAAAACTTGCCGAGTGTATTTGTTTTAGAACGTTTTGCCAATATTGAACGAAAAGATCTCAGTTTCATCATCTTCGTATTCTTTAATCGGCCAAGCCAAGCTAAACACCATAGGTCCCATCGGCGATAGCCACTGAACACTCATACCCCAAGAGGCACGTATTCTGCTTGGGTCACTATAATCTTCCAATTTATCAAACTCATCGGCTGGAAGATATCTATACGAGTCATAATCGAACTCGGTATCCCATACGTTACCTGCATCAACGAAGAAGCTGGTACGTACTGAATTTGAATAAGCTTCATCCAAGAATGGAGTCGGCACAATCATTTCCATACTGGCAGTCGCAATTGCGTTACCACCAATCGATCTTCCTGAGCTCACTTGTACTCTATTTGGCTCACCCGGTAATGAACAGCTGTCACCAGAAGGATCTGGAGAACATGGTTCGCTACCACGGTATAAATAGAATGAACGTGGACCAACAGAGTTTGACTGGAAACCACGTAATGAGCTACTACCACCTGAATAGTAGTTTTCCCAGAAAGGAAGAATTTGGTCATTATCATTAAACTGGCCATAACCATTAGCATAACCCAAACGTGCACGGGTCAATAATACAAAGCTATGATTACGAGTTAATGGGAAATAGAAGTTAGTATCCAAATCTGTCTTAAAATACTGTAAATCAGAACCTGGAATGGTCGCTTTAGCGCTAAAGCGCTGTGATGAACCGTCGGTTGGGAAAGTACCACGGTTTAATGTACTGCGGCTCCAACCACCATTAAGCTCAAAGTTATCAAAACTTAAATCAGCATTAGGATCATCTGACTCACGATAAACATTATAGAAACGTAATGCTTGTTCATAAGCAGAAATTTCTGAAATTTGGTTATGACGGTAACCAATACCACCGTTTAAACGGTTGTATTCGTTAATCGGGAAACCTGAATTTAATGCAATACCATAAGATTTGTTTTTATAGCGCTCAAGGTTAGCCTCGTTCGCATCAAACTCATTCCAATAAATGCTACCACCTAAACTCACGCCATCTTTAGTAAAGTATGGGTCAGTGTAAGAGAAGTTTACATTCTTAGAGTATTTGTTGGTGTTTAAGCTGACGCCAGCTTGGTTACCTGTACCTAAGAAGTTACTTTGCTGAACACCAAACTGAAGGCTCAGACCAGATTCAGTACCGTAACCAACACCAGCGTTAAATGAGCCCGATGGTTGCTCTTTAACGTTAAATGCGACATCGACAAGATCATCACTTCCAGGCACCTGAACAGTCTCTGTATCAACGGTCTCAAAGTAACCTAGACGGTTAAGACGTGCTTTTGATTGTTCAACTTGTGCAGAGTTTAACCATGCACCTTCCATTTGACGTAATTCACGACGCATTACTTCATCTTTTGTCACTGTATTACCAGTGAAATTAACCGAGCGAACGTAGACACGTTTACCAGGGTTAACATTGATGTTTAGCGCAACTTCTTTAGATTCGTCATCAATTTCAGGGTAGGTTTTCACTTCTGGATAAGCATAACCAAATCGGCCAAGGTATTTGCTGTACATTTCTTCGGTGAACGTAACATCGCCACCGTTGTAAGTATCACCTTCTTTAATCGGCAAAATCGCTTTCATTAACTTTTCACGGCCCATTAGCTCACCGGTTAAGTTAACTTCAGAAACCTGATACTTCTCACCTTCATCAACATTGATGGTGATATACAATCCTTTTCTGTCAGGTGTCATCGCAACTTGTGTCGAAGTCACCTCAAAACGAATGTAACCTTGGTTATGATAGTAGGTTTTTACCGTTTCTAAATCTGCTTGTAGTTTTTGCTTTTGGTATCGACGTTCGCCGAATAAATCCCACCAAGCAACATAGTCTTTAAGCTCTAATAAACCGATCAATTCTGCATCTGAGAACACGCTGTTACCAACCACGTTGATTTGGCGAATTTCAGCCGCAAGACCTTCAGTGAAGTTAAACTTCAGCTCAACACGGTTACGTGGTAAGTTAATGACTTCAGCTTCTACTTTTGCGCCATATTTACCGACACCGTAGTAGAAGTCTTGTAAGCCTTTTTCAATCCCCGATAACATGGTTCTATCGAGAGACTCACCTATTTTAATACCTGAGCCATCTAAACTTTCTTGAAGCTGCTCATCTTTAATGTCTTTATTACCTTCAAAGGTCACGGCACTAATTGTCGCACGCTCTTTGACTGTAACGATTAACACCCCATCTTCATGAGCAACGTTAATCGTTTCAAAGTTAGTTGAGGCGTACAAGCTTTTAATCGCTTGCTGTAATTTAATTTGATCTACAGTATCGCCCACTTTAACGGGGAGACTAAGCAAGGCGGCACCAAGTGCAACTCGCTGTAAACCATCAATCTGGATGTCGGTCACTTCAAATGGTTGGAAAGTATCAGCCACACCATTGCCTGAAAATGACGCACCGACTAAAATCATCGAGGCAAAAAGTTTATTAAATCTCATAGAGCACTTCTAATTATTTGTGTTCCCTGCTCAGAGTCTGGAAAAATCATTGAAGATGGCAATGCTCATCAACAACAGCAGCATAACTGCACCAAACCTGAATCCTATGTCCTGAACCTTTTCTGGTACAGGCTTACCCGTAATCACTTCGATAAAGTAATACAGCAAGTGTCCCCCATCGAGTACTGGCAAAGGCATTAAATTAATAATCCCTAAGTTCACACTGATGAGTGCGATAAACCCAAGAAAATACACTAATCCATAGTCTGCGCTGGTGCCAGCACCTTGAGCTATTGATATAGGTCCACTCAGGTTTTTCACCGACACATCGCCGGTAAATAATTTTCCAATCATCTTAAAGCTGACAACAACCAGTTGCCAGGTTTTATCTGCAGCTGCAGCAAAGGAATCTACTATGCCATACTCAAGCTGGAAGCGCATACTTTCAGGCCAATCAATTTGAGTTGGGCTTACACCAACAATGCCAATGGTTTCTCCGTTTGCATTTGTTTGTGCTTGCGGAGTGACAATGATAGTTAATTGCTTATTGTTACGTGCGATGGTCAGGTTAACGTCTTTGTTTGCAGACGTTTGTATCACATCAACAAAATCATTCCAATCTTGATAAGGTTGACCATTTACCTTGAGTATTTCGTCACCCAACTGTAAACCAGCGATTTCGGCAGCACTACCGTTGGTTACAAGCGCAATCACAGGCTTAATTCCTGGGCGATATATTCCTAGACCCATAGCCCCAATAGGTGACTCTTTGTCTGGATCAAATTGCCAATCACGGATATCTAGTATGTAAGTTTTTTCCGATGTTGTTGTCGAAGATAAAGGAACTAAGCTAATGTCCAGTTCTTTACCGCCAATATGGCCAACTAAAGCAAGGTTAACTTCCTCCCAGTTTCTAACTTTCTGGCCAGAAACTGCCACAATTTGCATCGGTTCTTTTAGCTCAATTTGAGCGGCTGGAGTATTTGCTCTTGTTGTATCAATAACAGGTTTTAGTGAAGGGACCCCAATAAGATACATTAAATAAAGTGCCACAATAGCAAATAAAAAGTTTGCAATCGGTCCTGCGGACACAACCGCAATCCGTTGCCAAACGGTTTTACGATTAAATGCCTGATCTTTTAACTCTTCAGGCACATCCTCAACTCGCTCATCGAGCATTTTGACGTAACCACCTAAAGGGATCATGGCAACGACATACTCAGTGCCATCTTGACCCACTTTACGCCAAATGGCTTTACCAAAACCAATAGAAAAACGTTCTACTTTGATGCCACAACGACGTGCAACCCAAAAATGTCCGTATTCATGTGCAGTAATCAAAATACCCAGTGCGACAATAAATGACCCCAGGTTCCATAAAAAATCTAACATTGTTCTCCTACGAACTAGTTAATCGATTTGATTGCTTCTTTTGCGATTATACGAGCTTGCCCGTCTAACGCCATAATATCTTCAATCGTACCTAATGCTGAATGTGATACCCGTTCTAAACAGGACTCATTAACACGAGCGATATCAGTAAACTTAATCTTTTCATTTAAAAAAGCATCAACAGCAATTTCGTTTGCTGCATTGAGTACAGTTGTAGCCTCTTGACCTTGTTCACATGCTTTCATCGCAAGAGCTAAACAAGGGAAACGTTGGTAGTCAGGTTCACAAAAGCTTAATTCTCGGACTTTGAAAAAATCCAAAGGTTCAACTCCAGCGTAAATTCTTTCAGGAAAAGACATACAATGCGCAATGGGAGTGCGCATATCAGGGTTACCCATTTGTGCAATCACTGAACCATCTTTGTATTGCACCATGGAGTGAATCACGCTTTGAGGGTGAATCACCACTTTCAATTGCTCTTTATTAGTATTAAAAAGCCAGCGCGCTTCAATAAATTCAAGCCCTTTATTCATCATGGTGGCTGAATCAACAGAAATCTTAGGTCCCATAGACCAATTAGGATGATTACATGCTTGTGTTGGTGTCATTGCACTTAAAGCGGCAATATCTGAGGTCAGAAATGGTCCACCAGAACCCGTTAATAAGATATGAGAAATACCAGATGCCGTTAAATCACAGGTTCCGAGATTTGCTTGAATATCGGCAGGGAGGCATTGAAAAATTGCGTTATGCTCACTATCGACTGGCAGTAGCGTCGCATTATTTTCACGCGCAGCCTTCATAAAAAGTTCACCAGACATCACCAGTGACTCTTTATTGGCTAATAGCACCCTTTTGCCCGCTTTAACCGCAGCGTAAGTTGACATTAACCCCGCTGCACCAACAATTGCTGCCATCACGGTATCTACTTGAGTGGCTGTAACAAGACTTTCAAGTTCATCGGCGCCTGTGGTGACATCAATATTGAGGTTCGCTGGTATCGCTTCTTTAAGCGCTTGCGCCGCAGTTGAATCCACCATATGCGCAACACGAGGTTTATGCTTCAGACACAATTGAAGCATCTTTTCTACACTGGCATTGGCAACTAAACCATAAACGCAGTATTGCTCTGGATTATGCTCGATAACACTTAGCGTACTGCTTCCGATAGAGCCCGTGGCTCCAAGGATGACCATATTTTGCATGGTTGATTAAATCCAGAATGCGAGATAAATGAAAGTAAAAACAGGTAATGCTGCAGTCAGACTGTCCATTCTATCTAATACACCACCGTGACCCGGTAAGATTTTTCCTGAGTCTTTTATATTAGCTGCTCGTTTAAACATACTTTCAGACAGGTCACCAAATGCTGAAGCCATTGCCGTAATTAAGGTAACCGCAATGACAAGCCCAAGCTCTTGTTCTGGTGAGTAATACATAACACCTGCCACAACCGCCATAGTCGCAACTAAACCACCACCAAGGCCTTCTAAAGTCTTATTAGGGCTCACTTTCGGCATCAATTTATGCTTGCCTAATGAACGACCAGCAAAATAAGCTCCTGTATCAGCTGCCCAAACAATTAGCATGACTAAAAAGACTAAAGTACCACCAAAGTAAGGATCAACATTAGCACTGATTGACTTGAGGGTGATAAGTGAGACAAAACAGGGAATTAACGTTAACTGTCCAAACATTGATTTTAACATCGGACTGGCTTGCCAAATGCTGCCACTTTTAGGATAAGTAAACACTAACAAGGTGCTAATTACCCACCAAAAAAGGCCAATTGAAATGACGGCTAAAAAGATAGGATGAACTTGGCCTTTCAGCCATAATGCCTCAACTGGAACAAATATATTAAGTGCAATAAGAATTAACGAAACCGTGACGGTAAACGTCCATTGAGTGACTGTACATTGTGGGTCAATAAAACTCCCCCACTCTTTTGCTCCAATCATAAAAACAGGCACGAGTGCCCAAGCAAAATATTCTGCTGGTAAAAAGAAAATGGCACCTATCACTAATGGAAGGAGCCATAGTACAGTCATAATTCGTTGTTTTAACAAAGCAAAAGCCTCTTAAATTTTTTATACAGCTCGTATTTCTTCAATTTGACTGCCAGTCAAACCAAATCGACGCTGCCTACTGGCAAAAACGGCAAGTGCATCTTTAAAAGCTTGCTCGTTGAAGTCTGGCCACAAAGTCTCAGTAAAGACCAATTCTGCATATGCAGCCTGCCATAAAATAAAATTACTGATACGGTAATCACCGCCAGTTCGTATCATTAAATCTACTTCGTGCTGTTCACTCATACACAGTTGTTGATTTAACGACTCTTCTGTCAATTCACTTGACTCAATCTCGCCTTGGGCAACTTTATCTGCAAGCTTTTGAGCTGCTTGTAAAATATCCCAACGGCCACCGTAGTTAGCTGCAACATTAAGCACTAATCCGGTATTTTCTGCAGTGTGTTGTTGTGCTTTTTCAATCTGTTTTTGTAAACGTGCAGAAAAACGACTGGTATCACCAATGATATTTAATCTTACATGGTTATTATGCAGTAGTTTAATTTCTCTTTGTAATACTGAGAAAAACAACTCCATTAGTAAACTGACTTCTTTATCTGGCCTGCGCCAGTTTTCACTTGAAAATGCAAATAAGGTCAGTGACTCAATGCCTAGTTGGCTCGCGACACTCACAGCTCGGCGTACAGCTTTTACACCAGCCTTATGACCAAACACCCTTGGTTTTCCTTGCTGCTGAGCCCAGCGGCCATTACCGTCCATAATAATAGCGACATGCTTAGGTAGCGACTGCTTTACTGCTTCAGATAATTGCCCTGGCAATTGTTCTGATGACGCAATATCAGCACTCGACTTTGTTTCTGGCTCATATCCAACAGTGGATGACATCTATTACAACCCTTTCAAATAGACAAACGCCGTGTAGTATAACCTTACACGGCGCTTTAACTCTAGCTTTGCTAGGTTGAGAATTAGACTTCCATCAATTCTTTTTCTTTAGCAGCTAAAATTCCATCAATATTCTTGATGCTTGCATCAGTGAACTTTTGGATTTCATCTTCGCTACGGCGAACGTCATCTTCAGTACACTCTTTGGCTTTCTCAAGCTTTTTAACTTCACTGATAGCATCACGACGTACATTACGTACTGCAACACGACCATTTTCAGCTTCGCCACGTACGACTTTGATGAAGTCTTTACGACGTTCTTCAGTCAGTGCAGGTAATGGAATACGCATTGCGTTACCAGCAGTCATTGGGTTTAGACCTAAGTCTGAACTCATGATCGCTTTCTCAACAGCTTGAACCATAGTGGCATCAAAAACAGTTACATTTAATGTGCGAGAATCTTCAATACCAATGTTTGCCACTTGCTTAAGTGGTGTCATTGCACCGTAATATGACACTTGAATTGAATCAAGTAGGCTTGGGTGAGCACGACCAGTACGTACTTTAGCCATTTGGTTTTTAGTAGCTTCAACACATTTTGTCATGCGCTCTTGAGCATCTTCTTTAATTGTATCAATCACGATAAATATCCTTTTGGTCACAAATACTTATTACTTAAGCGATAATCTGAGAATGGCACATAGTCGTTGCTATGTCGATATTCGCTCATTGGTATACATTTAGTTTAAACAAATAACCTTTATGAGATTATTTCGTTTTAATATGCGTACCTTCATCTTCACCCATGATAACACGGCGTAAAGCACCCGGTTTATTCATGTTGAAAACTAAAATAGGCATATCGTGGTCACGGGCTAACGTAAATGCCGCTAAGTCCATTACCTTGAATTCATTTTCTAATACTTCGTCATAGGTCAAAGTATCATATTTAACTGCGTCAGGATCTTTCATTGGATCAGCAGAATAAACACCATCAACTTTTGTGCCTTTAAGTACAACTTCTGCTTCAATTTCGATACCGCGTAAACAGGCTGCTGAATCAGTTGTACAAAATGGGTTACCTGTACCAGCTGCAAAAATAACAACTCGGCCAGATTTTAATAAACTAATTGCCTCTGCCCAGTTATAGTCATCACAAACACCTTTTAAAGGAATTGCAGACATTAAACGTGCGTTGACATAGGCACGGTGCAGTGCATCACGCATCGCTAGGCCGTTCATCACAGTTGCAAGCATCCCCATATGGTCACCGACAACACGATTCATTCCAGCTTGCGCTAAGCCTTCACCACGGAATAGATTACCACCACCAATAACAACACCAACTTGAATACCTAACTCAACCAACTCTTTCACTTCTTGAGCCATACGGTCTAAAACTTTAGGGTCAATGCCGAAGCCTTCTTCGCCCATTAACGCTTCGCCGCTTAGTTTTAAAAGAACGCGTCTAAATGCAGGTTTTGGATTGGTGCTCATAATTTTTTCCTGATTATAACAAAACCGCAGCGGTTGCTGCGGCTTTAGGGGATGAAGAGATAATTACTTATGCTTTTTTAGTAGCAGCAATTTGTGCAGCAACTTCTGCAGCGAAATCTTCTTCTTTCTTCTCGATGCCTTCACCAACTTCTAAACGGATGAAGTTAGAAACAGTAGCGCCTTTCTCTTTAAGAATGTCGCCAACAGTTTTCTTTGGCTCCATGATGTAAGCTTGGCCAGTAAGAGAGATCTCACCAGTAAACTTCTTCATGCGACCGATAACCATTTTCTCAGCGATTTCTTGAGGCTTACCTTCGTTCATCGCGATTTCAACTTGAAGTGCTTGCTCACGAGCAACAACATCAGCTGGAACGTCAGTTGGGTTAACGAATTCAGGCTTAGAAGCAGCAACATGCATTGCAATGTGCTTTAATGTTTCTTCGTCAGCTTCACCAGAAACAACAACACCGATACGGTCGCCGTGACGGTAAGAAGATTGAGAAGCACCATCGATGTATTCAACACGACGAACATTGATGTTCTCACCGATTTTAGCTACTAGCGCAACACGAGTTTCTTCGAATTGTGCTTTAAGATCTTCAATAGTTACTTTAGAAGCAGCTGCAACAGCTAATACTTCGTTAGCGAATGCTAAGAAGTTTGCATCTTTAGCAACGAAGTCAGTTTGACAGTTAACTTCTAATAAAGCTGTGTAACCTTCACCTGCTTGGATAAGGATAGTACCTTCAGCAGCGATGTTACCTGCTTTTTTAGCAGCCTTAGCAGCACCACTTTTACGCATGTTATCGATAGCTAGCTCGATATCACCGTTAGTTTCAGTTAGTGCTTTCTTACAATCCATCATGCCAGCGCCAGTGCGGTCACGAAGTTCTTTAACTTGGGCAGCAGTAATTGCCATTGTTAAATCCTCTATTTTAAATTCGTCTAATATTGCATTTAAAAACAGGGGCCCATAAGGCCCCTGTTCACCAATTAACTATTGGTACATAAGGGGGATGGTAACCATCACACCTTATTAAACAGTTTCTACGAAACCGTCTTGCTCAGCTTGAACAGCTAAATCTTGACCGCGGCCTGAGTTAGCAGCTGCAGCAACAGAAGTAGTGTACAAACGGATAGAACGCATAGCATCATCGTTACCAGGAACGATGTAGTTAACGCCGTCTGGAGCAGAGTTAGTATCAACAACAGCAACAACTGGGATACCTAGGTTGTTAGCTTCTTTAATAGCAATATGCTCATGGTCAGCACCGATAACGAATAATACGTCAGGTAAACCGCCCATGTTTTTGATACCGCCTAAAGATTTTTCTAACTTCTCTAGCTCGCGAGTACGCATTAACGCTTCTTTCTTAGTAAGCTTGTCGAAAGTACCGTCAACTGACTGGCTTTCTAGCTCTTTAAGACGCTTGATTGACTGACGAACAGTTTTCCAGTTAGTTAACATACCGCCTAACCAGCGGTGATCAACGTAGTACTGGTCACAAGAGATTGCAGCTTCTTTGATAGCTTCGCCAGCAGCGCGCTTAGTACCAACAAAAAGGATTTTACCTTTTTTAGAAGCAACGTTGCTAATGAACGCTAATGCTTCGTTGAACATTGGCACAGTGTGCTCAAGGTTGATGATGTGAACACCATTACGTGCACCGAAGATGAAAGGCTTCATCTTAGGATTCCAGTAACGAGTTTGGTGACCGAAGTGAACACCAGCTTGAAGCATGTCGCGCATTGAAACAGTAGTCATTTTATATACCTTAATTTGGGGGGTTAGACCTCCACGAATCCCATACCTTCGACTCTTGCTTGCTAAAATAGCGCACTAAGAGCACCCCGAAGAATGTGTCGATACGTGTGTGATTTAGTATTTAGTTAAATTGCCATCTATAACATGTATAATGGCCGCCATATTTTACGCTTAGTGAAGCAGTAAGTGAAGAAAGTATTTATACTTAATTCAAATGACTCGTTCATTAAGACTTAAACATAACGGCGCGCTTTATACCATAACTGGGTAAAAAGCACAAATTTTGACAAATTTATTTACGCCTTTTTTGACCGATACAAGGGTAAGAGAATATTCATGAGCATAGTCATCAAGACAGCAGAACAAATCGAAAAAATGCGTGCTGCGGGTAAATTAGCAGCAGAAGTACTGGAAATGATTGCACCTCACGTCAAGGTCGGTGTGACCACAGATGAACTCAATGATATCTGCGCTAAATACACCGAAGAACATGGCGCGATTTCAGCACCATTAAATTACCATGGTTTCCCTAAATCAATTTGTACTTCAGTTAATGAAGTCGTTTGTCATGGAATTCCAAGCGGTTACCAACTAAAGAATGGCGACATTCTAAATATCGATATCACTGTCATTAAAGATGGTTTCCATGGTGACACATCAAAAATGTTTTTAATTGGCGATGTTAGCCCGAAAGACAGACGTCTTGCTCGTATCGCTCAAGAAAGCTTATATCTTGCGATTAAAAAAGTACGACCTGGTGTTAAATTAGGTGAAATTGGTACTGCAATAGAAAAATTCATCAAAGCAAGTAAATCAGGCTTGGACAAATACTCAATTGTCCAAGATTATTGTGGTCATGGAATTGGTGAAGGCTTCCATGAAGAACCTCAAGTGGTTCACTACAAAAACAATGACAATACTGTATTAAAAGCCGGCATGTGTTTCACAATTGAGCCAATGATTAATGCAGGACGTTATACAACTGTTTTAGATAAAGAAGATAACTGGACAGTCACCACCTCAGATGGTAAAAAATCAGCTCAATGGGAACATACCTTACTCGTTACTGAAACTGGTGTTGAGGTATTAACCTTACGTGGCGAAGAAGACTTCCCAAGAACGTTATAACTAAACACTCAATAAGGACATCAATGAACACAGCGCTGGTAGCAAAAAACACCCTCATCGAATTCAACCAGCGCTTATTGGAGCAATTTACTGCTAAACAGCCAATTACGGACTTAGTTCAGCAGCGCTGCCAATTTGTTGATGCTCTTTTACTCGACAGCTGGCAAAAGTTTGGTTTAGACCAAGCATCTATTTGCTTAATCGCTGTGGGCGGTTATGGTCGAGGAGAACTGCATCCGCATTCAGATATCGACCTACTACTGCTATCCCAATCTGATGAAACCAGTCAGCAAGCTAAAGATGCCATCAGTCAGTTCATCACTTACCTGTGGGACTCTGGGTTAGAAATTGGCCATAGTGTTCGCACTATTGCAGATACACTTTCTCAAGGTGCTCAAGACATCACTATTGCTACCAATCTGTTGGAAGCAAGGTTATTAATGGGTGATAACCGTTTATACGACGAATTATACGATGCTATCCGCCAGCCTGACTTCTGGCCTTCGCAAACATTCTTTTTAGGCAAAAAAGAAGAACAAGATCTGCGCCACGAAAAAGCCAACGCTTTTGATTTAGAACCTAACATCAAATCTTGCCCTGGCGGTTTAAGAGATATTCAAACCATTGCTTGGGTAGCGATGCGTCATTTTGATGCCGCCTCATTACAAGATTTAGTTGAGCATGATTTCCTAACTCCTGTTGAATTAACTGAGCTGCTCGAATGTCGTGATTTTTTATGGCAACTACGCTTTGCTCTACATATGACGTCGGGTAGAAATGAAAACAGGCTGCTATTTGATTTACAACGCCAAGTAGCGACAGCAATGGGTTATGAAGATGCCACTCAACTGGCTGTTGAGCAAATGATGAAGCGTTACTATCGCACGGTTAGACGTGTGATGGAGCTGAATGAAATGCTGTTGCAATTGTTTAAACGGGCAACACTTAATCAAACGACGTCATTAACGATATACCCTATCAATAATCAATTTCAGCGCCGCGGCCGTTATATTGAAGTTTTGGATGAAAGTGTATTTGAAAACCAGCCAGAACAAATTCTTAATCTCTTTTTACAAGTGGCACGTAACTCTAATATTCAACGAATATACGCCCCGACGTTGCGCCTTTTAAGGCAAGCAAGACGTAAACTCACAGGTCCTTTGCAAGATAATCCTGAATGCCGCAAGTATTTCATGGCAATATTAAAGCATCCTCGTGGAATTGCCGCCTTGTCATTAATGCATAAGCATGGGATTTTATCTTCTTACTTACCTGCGTGGCGCAAAATTGAAGGCCAAATGCAGTTTGATTTGTTCCATGCATACACTGTTGATGAACATACACATCGATTGCTGTTGAATATCGACCGATTTGCCCAAGCAGATCAGAAAGATGAGTTTCCACTCGGGGCGATTTTGATCAACCAATTACCAAAAAAAGGGTTATTGGTTCTAGGCGCAATCTTTCATGATATCGCTAAAGGCCGTGGCGGAGACCACAGTAAACTCGGCGCGACTGATGCACTTGATTTTTGTAAGTTACATGGATTAAGCGATCATGACGGACGGCTCGTGGCTTGGTTGGTCGAAAATCACTTGGTGATGTCGGTAACAGCGCAGCGTCGTGATATTTCTGATCCTGATGTTGTCGCCACTTTTGCTGATAGAGTGCAAGATGCCGTGCACCTCAGTTATTTGTATTGTCTAACTGTGGCAGACATATGCGCGACTAATCACAAAGCATGGAATAACTGGAAAGGTTCATTACTGCGAGACTTATATTTTTCAACTCAAAGGGTGCTGTCGCGCGGTAAAGAGAAACCTATTGATGTTGCTGATCGCGTATTAGAAATCCAACAAAAAGCGCAAAAAGAACTACTTAGACGTGGCCTTAAACAAAAAAGCATCAACGAGCTGTGGCTGCGCTTTAAAGACGATTACTTTTTACGCCATCAGCCTAATCAAGTCTCGTGGCACACAGAAGCCTTGCTAAAGCATGACAAGCAAAAGCCATTAGTGCTTATTTCAAAGCATACGACACGTGGCGGCAGCGAGCTATTTGTTTATGCTAAAGACAAGCCAAAGTTATTCGCCACGGTGATGACAGTATTAGACAATAAAAATATTAATGTTCATGATGCAAATGTCATGACATCAAATGATGATTACGCCCTAGATACCTTTGTTATCTTAGAGCAAGATGGCGAACCCATCACTCAGCTCTCGCGAATTCAATCGATTAAAAAGTCGCTTGAAAAAGCATTAGCGAGCCAAAAACCTAAACCACCTAAATTTAGGAAAATGGCCCGTATCATGAAACCTTTTAACGTTCGAACACAAGTGAGTTTCTTGCCAGGTGCAAAGCATGATACAAGTATGATGGAGCTTATTGCATTGGATAGCCCGGGATTACTGGCCAAAGTCGGTGATGTATTATATCGCTGCGATACCACGTTATTATCAGCTAAAATCACCACTATTGGCGAACGAGCTGAAGACTTCTTCATTCTGCAAACTTCAGATGGACAAGCGTTAAATGAAGAACAACAAACACAATTATCCGAAGCGCTTTCAGGAGCGCTTTCTCAACCTTTACATCAATAAACACAATTTGGGAGATAGTAATGGAGGCATTACGCCAACGCATAGAAGCTGCATTTGAGGCTCGTCAGGACATCACACCTAGCACAGTTGAGCCAAGTGTTCGTGCAGATATCGAAACTGTCATTAGCATGCTTGATAAAGGCCAAGCTCGTGTTGCAGAGAAGATTGATGGCGAATGGCACGTACACCAATGGTTAAAGAAAGCAGTACTACTTTCTTTCCGTATCTTTGACAACGAAGTGGTTGAAGGTGGTGACACTAAGTACTTTGATAAAGTACCGCAAAAGTTCTCTGATTACACAGCTGAAAGATTTAAAGAAGAAGCAATCCGTGTTGTACCACCAGCAACGGTACGTAAAGGTTCATTCATCGGTAAGAACACCGTACTCATGCCATCTTACGTAAACCTAGGTGCTTATGTGGATGAAGGCACTATGGTAGATACTTGGGCTACAGTTGGTTCTTGTGCACAGATTGGTAAGAATGTGCATTTATCTGGTGGTGTCGGCATTGGTGGTGTACTTGAGCCATTACAAGCCGGCCCGACCATTATTGAAGATAACTGTTTTATCGGCGCACGCAGTGAAATTGTTGAAGGCGTTGTTGTTGAAGAAGGCAGCGTAATTTCAATGGGTGTTTACATTGGTCAAAGTACCCGTATTTTTGACCGTGAAACTGGTGAAGTACATTACGGTCGCGTACCAGCAGGCTCTGTAGTGGTTTCAGGTAACCTACCTTCTAAATGTGGCACTTACAGCTTATATGCGGCAATCATCGTTAAGAAAGTCGATGCTAAAACCCGCGGAAAAGTCGGTATTAACGAGTTATTACGTATCGTTGATTAATATTAATCATCTGATAAATGATTCAAAAAAGGCCTCGTAATGAGGCCTTTTTTATAAACTTAACATTTTACTGTGACTATTTGCAGTAACAAAATACAAGCATAGTTAGAACACCACTGTCTTATTGCCATACACCACAACTTGCTCATCTAGTACCAATTGTAAGGCTTTACTCAAAACGCTTTTTTCAACATCTCTGCCATTATGCGCCAATTCTTCTGCACTAAAGCTATGATCAACATTAATCACATCCTGCTTAATAATCGGCCCTTCATCTAAACAGTTATTCACAAAGTGCGCAGTTGCGCCAATAATTTTTACCCCCCTCTCCCATGCTTGTCGATATGGTGATGCACCGATAAAGGCTGGCAAAAATGAATGGTGAATATTAATAATCGTGTTTGGATAATGAGCAACAAACTCTGGCGTCAAAATACGCATAAATTTTGCTAATACAATATAATCAGGCGAGTACTGCTTAATGATTTCTAAAATGGCCATTTCGTGTTGTTGTCTATCAATCCCTTGATGGCAAACATGATGAAACGGGATATCAAACTTCTCAGTTAATGCTTGCAGGTTATCGTAATTACCAATAACTGCAGCAATTTCCACATCAAGGCCGCCATAATAGGACTTCATTAAAATATCACCTAAACAGTGCGCTTCCTTGGTCACTAAGATCACGATGCGCTTACGACCAGCATCTACCAATTTCATATGATTTTGCTCAGGCAGCACCTGCCTAAGATCGGCTAGCAAAGCATCATCATCAATATGACCTTCAAGCACAGTACGCATAAAAAAGCGTCCTTGTTGATGGTCTACAAACTCGGTGTTTTTAACAATATTTAGGTGGTGGGCAAAACATACCCCGGTAATTTTGGCAATCAAGCCTTGTGCATCTTCACAATCAGTAATAAGAATTTTACGATCTACACTTAATGCAGGGGTATCAGATTGGTTTTTTTTCATAACTACACGACTCACATCAATTTTTGCCAATAGGCCTTTCAAACTAAATTAATTCATTAATAACACAGCTAGGGCAAGCACAAGATAAGAACATCAATATTTATGGGTAATTTGATAAATAAGGTAAGCCATATACAGAATCTTTAATTTAAAGGAGGAATAATTATGAATTGTTTATCTTATACGCTCTAGAGATGACCAATAATACAGCTCACTTAGAAGATAATCCAGCCTTATGAAATATAAGCCAGAGCAAGCATTACTGCCTTGTATCCAAGTACCTTTGTAGTAACTTGCGTAAACTTTCTGCTTTTGTGCCAAAAACGACCTGCACGCCCTTACCTACTTTAATCACTCCCTTAGCACCTAATCTCATTAAACGTGGCTTATCAACTAATTCAGGATCAACTACAGCTATTCTTAGGCGGGTTAAACAAGCATTAAGCTCAATGATATTTTCAGGACCACCCAATGCACTGACCATTGCACGTAAACTTTCTTTATTTCCGGTATCTTCTGCTGCTATTCGCCCTGGAGTTTTCAAGTTAAACGCAACAATACTGACCCTAAATATCAAATAATAGATAAACGCCGTTAATGGGCCTAAAAACCAAAACCAACTGGTATTACTTGATTGTGCAAATAACACGCTAAAGTCAATCAAGCCATGAGAAAACACCACACTGTGGTTGATATCAAGCAAGATGCAAATCGCATAAGCCGCACCAGTTAATAACGCATGAATAATAAATAACAGCGGCGCGACAAACATAAAAGCAAATTCAATAGGCTCAGTGATACCAGTCAGCCAGCAAGTTGCCGCAGCAGAAAGCATAATTCCTGCAACCCGATTTTGTTCGGATTTATCAGCGCAGCGCCAAATCGCAAGCGCTGCGGCAGGTAATCCCCACATTTTAATCAAGTAGCCTCCCGCTAGATTTCCCGCTAAAGGGTCGCCAGCAAGATAACGTGCTATCTCACCTCTAACCATTTTACCTTCATGAAAGTACTGACCCACTTCAAGATAAAATGGGGCATTCCAAATGTGATGAAGCCCCAGCGGAATCAAAAAACGTTCTATCGTGCCGTAAACGGCAAAAGCTAATGCAGGATCTTGATAAACGGCCCATAGTGATAAGCTATCTATCTGATAAGCGAGCGTTGGCCATATGTGAGCCAACAAAAATGCCAATGCCATTGCAAAAGGAATAATCAGCAAACCGGCACTTCGCTGGCCTTCAAAAAATGAAAACATCGCAGGCAATTTGACATCTTGGCTCATTCTCACCACAAAACATGTCATCGCCCCCACTAAAATACCGCCAGCAATACCTGTATCTATGGTGTCAATTCCCCATAAAGGTCGAGCAGGCAATTGATAAATTGCAGTAAATGCCCCCATTGACGAGATAAAAACACCAAAGCCAAACACCGCCACAAAAGCCGCTATACCTTGGTCTTTACAAAAGCCAATGGCAATTGCTACCGCAAATAACAATGGCATCATGGTGAAGATTAAATTACCAACAGCTGAAAATACCGTCGCAAGTTCTTGAGGAATAAAAGGAAGTGGATTATATGACAAGCCCAACATCACACCAGCAGCAGGTAAAATGGCAATAGGAATGAGCAGCGCCTGACTGAGGCGCTGGGCAAATTTAAACCACTGCTGACTTAATCGTCTTATTGATTGAGAGACTGAGCGGCTGAGTGCCATGTTGGTATCCATTGCACCGCGTCAGTTTCTGGCTCCATGGTTTCACATGCATCAATATCTAAACGCGCTGTTAGCGGTTTGGCGCCAAGTTCTGCAAATAATTCATCGAATTGTTTAGCCGCGCCACAGAAAGTCTCGTAACTTGAATCACCTAAACCAATAATGCTGTAACGTAAACCAGGAAGATAAGGCGCTGCGGACTTCATTTCAGCAAACCAAGGCGCAATATCATCAGGTAAATCACCTTGACCTGTAGTTGAAGTAACTATGATTAATAGTTCATCTTCCTTAGGCACAAATCCCGTTAAATCAGATGATTGAATAAGGTTAGTTTCAAAATCAAGTTCAGCAATTTTGCTTGCCAGTGTTTCAGCAACAAACTGAGCACTGCCATATACGGTGCCAAACACTAAATTAACTTTTTCCATGTTATACTTCTCTTCAAGTTAACTAACTTCTATTATTCACTTAGCTAGCGGCTAAGACATGAGGTTGATAACTTCACCATACTGTATTCTCACGCTAAGCTGCAAGTATGAAATACAAACAAAAGTAATAACTTACATATACCTTAAGGTTACTGTTATGCGTCAAGCCAACAGGCACAGATTGTTTAAGCTGCAACATAAGTCCGCTCACATTAGGCGTAACTTCTATTTTCGGTCTGAGCAACAAGATACCAGTAAGCCACTTGAGAAGATTGAAGAGTTTGAAAAGCTTAAATCAGTTTTACTTGAGCATACCAAAGCACCTTTTAAAGCCAGTTAACGCAGACTCTTAAGCGCTAAACCCGTATCGAGAATGGTTATATTAAGTACATAAAAGATACGTATGCTGTGAGCGGAAAGATAATGTAACGCATTAGAAAGAGATACTGCATTGAGTATCTCTTTGATATTTCTAATCTAAGCCTAAACCAAGCCTTATTAAGCCCACACCAAGCCTTTATATTGACTAGAGCCAATTAAGCTATGTCTAGGGGAGTATCAATATCCAAATGTTCTTGCCAACCAAATTGGTCAAATAAAGTTGACCATTCCTGCTCAAGCTCTGTTTCAATATGCATTAACTCGTTGGTCACCGGGTGAGTAAACTGCAGCGACTTAGCAATTAACCAAAGTCGGTTAATTTCAAAGTGGCTTCTAAAAAACTTATTTTGTTTGCCATCGCCATGAGTCGTATCACCGATAATGGGGTGACGCAAATGAGCCATATGGCGGCGCAATTGATGCTTTCGACCAGTTTGAGGCGTTAATTTAATCAAACAAAAACGGCTGGTAGGATAGCGGCCAGAGCTAAAAGGGATCTCAGCATTTAATAACGGCTCATAGTCTGTAACAGCATCTTGGGCAGGTTTATCTTTACGGGCTTTTTTATCCGCGACATCATCCAGCTCAACCTTAAGGGCATAATCTAGTCTCGCTGCTTCATGCATATTGCCACGCACTAATGCTAAATATTGTTTCTTCACATGATGTTGTTCAAATTGCTCACACAAGGCCCGTGCTACTTCACTATTTTTGGCAAACAACAGCACACCAGATGTCGGCCTATCGAGCCTATGTACCGGAAAAACATGACAACCGACGAGATCTCGAGTAAGTTGCATCGCAAAAAATCGCTCTTTTCTTGCCAAGTAAGAGCGGTGAACTAATAAACCTGCAGGCTTATGAATCGCAACGATATGCTCATCTTGAAATAATATTTCCAATTCTGGCGCGACTTCATCATTCTCAGCGTCTTCAGCAAAATCAATATCGGTGCCAATATATTCATCATCAGCAAACGGGCTTATGTATTTTTCTTCAGTCATCACTTTCACCTTATTGACCCGTTAACAGATTATCTAATACAGCTAAAAGCTTGGTTAACTCAGCGAGTTCAGTTCGATTGCCCCACACATGCTCAGCCATCGGAGCCAGTGAAATTTTGCTAGGTAACGGCGATTGTGTTTGGATCAACATCGACATCTTAGGAATAAAAATAAATTGCAGCCATTGCTCGAAACGTAACGTATCGCAGGCAAATGGAGCAACACTGGCAAGCTCAGCATCAGATGGCGATTGGATTGACCATAAATGATTGATTTTAAGTTGCTGTTCCAGCGACTCTAGTAATTGAACAGTTTGAATATAAGGCATAACAGAAGATTATCGCTTAAACGGTTTAAAAATATCACAGGTGTTTGTGCGACTAATCATATCATCAGGCGGCAGTTAACCCTATAATAGCGGCAAGTTAATCGCGAAAAATAAGCTCTCATGACACAACTCGAAACCTTAAGCCAATTCCTCGACACTGCTAATACCCAATTTCAGGTTTATGATTTAGGCCGCAGAGTAGCCAATATCGACCCTGTGCTATTTAGCCAAATTGAAGCGCTAAACACGCCTTACCCATATCCAATTCAAGGTCACGCTCAATTTGCCATTGTATTTTGGCGTGAAGAGCAGCCACCTTTTATTTGGTTTTTAAAGCTCCCGTTAGATGAGCGTGGCTTATTGTCACCAGCTCAGCGTAGTCAGTTCATTAAAATGATTTTAGAAGCACTTGGACGTGATCCAACAAAAGCGTTAACTGATGAAGAACAAGAACGCTATGCCAATCACCCATTTAGCTTTAAACCAAGCCAAGAAAAGTTAGCATTATTTAACGCATTGGTAAAAAAACAGCTAAGCCAACAAGCATCTGCACAATATGAATATGCGGCTCAATATTTTGCACAGTTAGGTGAAACACAAGCCCAAAGCGATAATTGGCAACAATTGGGTTTACAGGGCATTGCTGATGTCTGTGTTCGTTTAGACAAATTTGATCATGACAAACACATCAATGCTTCATTTTCATTCGCGCCTTTAGAAGTACAAGCTGCTGTGTGTCAGTGTTTAGAACATGTCACCATCTCAAACTCATTGGCCGAAACCATTTTTGATAAATTATCGGCAGCAGACATTGAGCACAAACATATCTATCTGCGAGCGCTATCGTCTCAGCCTGAATTGACCCAAAAAGCCATTAAACAGTTGGTTAATTTTCAGCAATTAGATGAAAACTTATTGATCACTATTGCAGCAAGAAGCTGGATAGCATTAAAAGATGATGCAACTCGCAAACTTTATCTAGAAGTTTTAGCCAATCAACCGCAAAACTTCTTTAATCAAGTATTTGCTGATATCGTAGCAATACCAAGCCTGCGAGAATCGCTATTACTAGATTTAAGAAGTACCGACCGCAGCGCCACACTTTCTTCCGCCATTGGCGGATTATTTAGGGCCGTAAGCCAATGATGTCAGATTTTATATTAATCGTTGCCGTTGTAGTGGTCGCTGCATTTTTTTGGCAATTACGCCAAATGGCAGAGATCAGCCGCCGTTATGCTGAAAAGTCTTGCGCCGGTCAGAAGGTTCAACTGCTTGCTATCGCAATGGAGTCGGCAAAACCGAGTATTGGCGGTACAACAGGGTTATGTTGGCGAGCTAAATTCATGTTTGAGTTCAGCACCGACGGTATTAACCAATACCGTGGCCATATCAACATGCACGGCAAAAAAATTGAAAAAATTAATTGGCCAATTTTCCCAGAGCCTGAATGGATGGACGCACCAATGGCTAAAGGCAAATTTGGTGGTTGCGGCGGTGCTTCGAGCTGCAATTCGGGTAAATGCCGATAATAACAACACTGATGCGCTTTATTATCACTAACGCTATCATTTTGATAGCGTTTTTTATATCTGTCGCTAACACTTTTAAAAACACGATAATAAGCGTGAAAAGTCATAGTAAAAGTAGAGGTAAAGTAGAGTTTTCACTTGCACCAGAATGCCTAAACCAATGCATGCCTTTAAAAAGTAAAAAATAACGGTAATTAACGCTTCACCTTGCCAAAATAAACTTGAGTCCAAACTTTACAAATTCCAAAAGAAAGACCGCGACAATAAATTGCCGCGGCCTCTTGTACTCTTGTTAAGCCTTCCTGCTATTTTTGTGCTCCCTGCACCATCCATGCGTCTAACTTGCTCCGTGCGCTATCCTTATTCAATCCTTGATGTTCCTTGTACACTGAAGTACTGTCCCTCTTACTCGATTATCCCTTGACCGAGCCTGCTCAAATCCTTAAGCGTGTCCTTTAATTCATCCTTGGTTTTCTTCCATGACATCCATGATTCAATTATTTGCATCCAATGCAATCACTGTTATCCATAACAGCGTAAATCCTTTTATTGATGTCCTAAAAATCCTTTTCTACAATAAAACCCTTCATCTTAATGATGTCAGTATCATCCTTTGACACTGCCGTTATCCATAACGGTTGTTTTACTGTCGTCGAGAAAGTGAATTCTTAATCATCATCCTGATGAACAAATTATCTCTCTCGTGCATTTACTGCTTGGGTATATTTTAAGAGATGTACGAATAAATAAATATGCACAAAACAGCAGATTAACAAAAAAACAACACTACAAATCTCAAACAAACATAATAAAGTCAAAATTATCAGTAACTTAAAAAAAACACTTGGTGTAAGTCTATTTTAAAAGCGATTATTCTTACATCCCTTGTGAGATATCTCTTACAAACCAGGTAGACAAATGCACTTTTGAAGCAGTTAAGCTGTTCACATATTTAACAAATGAATATCTCATATAATAAAAAGCGCAACCCTAACATGTAAGGTTGCGCCAGTTTTACGCTTTGTTAGCCATCCTGCTAAGTTGTGCTCCCTGCTCCATCCTTGCGAATCGTCTTGCTCCTTGCTCCCTTATTCCTTTTTTACTCAATATCCTTGTATATGCCTTTTAAGCCATACTTGAGTTCTCAATCCTTTGAACAGTCAATCCTTTTGACCGAATCTAACTCCTAAAATTACCTTCCTGGTATTTGCTTCCTGCTACCCATATCTTCCTGACTTGGGGTCATCCATGTTTCAGTTAATCCTTAACTGAGCTTTTACCCACTCCTTGAGCGTGTCCTACTTTCATCCTGAAAACCATTACATGTATTCGTAACAATAACTCTCATCCTGAGTGTTAATCGCCAAATACTTTCTAAGCACTACTATTACTGTTCACTGACTTTTTAAAAAGTTACTTCCTGTAACGATTTGTTTGGTCATTCAATTAATTGCTTAGTGACTTTATTGTATTGAAATCATGTAATAGAAAAATGGAAAAAAGTGGATGAAACAAAATATTCACAATAGCCAACGTCAAACCAAAACAACTAAACTATTGTTTTAAAATAATATAAAAATTAAATAAAAGAAATTAACTCGATTAAAGAATATTAAAACCTACAGTAAGGTGAGAGATCTCTTACATTCCTGATTAACACTTAACCTGAGTTTTTCTTGAGGCCGAGTTTATTTTTTAACATTTGTGCAAACATGACCCAGTCAGCAAGCAAACTATAAAAGGGGTACTCAAAGGTGGCAGGTTTATTCTTTTCAAAGAAGAAGTGACCAACCCAAGCAAAGCCATAACCAATTACGGGCAATGTCCATAAAAGCCACCATTGTTGTGATAACAACACTATAATCAACATGACTACAATAATTCCGCTACCGATATAGTGAAGTCGTCTGCATGTTACATCTTGATGTTGAGATAAATAAAAAGGATAAAAAGAATTAAAGTCTTGGTATTTTTTCGTGCTCATTTTCCATCCTACCTAGCGGTTAAATCAATACGCTCACTATATAAACTGCGAACCGAGTTATTTACTCGAATATATCAATACTTCACCATCTACAGTGCCGATCGTCAGTTGAGAAAGGTGCTGAAAACCCTCACGGATAAATAACTCACCGTGTTTAGGATTATTAATAAACACGCCGATACCATCGAGTTCAGGTTGGTCATCACACCAACTTAACACAGCGTGAATTAATTTAGCGCCATTCCCTTTACCCTGTTCAATGGGCGATAAAGCTATAAACTGCAGAATGCCATATTGATTACTTGGTAGGCTTTCTAAAATACTATTCTCTTTGTTGATTAAGGCTTGCGTGGAGCTCCAACCGGTTCCCAGCACCATTTTCAAACGCCAATGCCAATAGCGGCTTTCACCTAATGGCACTTGATGAGTAATCACGCAGGCAACACCAATCAACCTTTCACCATTAAACCAGCCAATTAAAGGCTGCTCTTGCTGCCATAATTCAGTTAATTCTTCCCTGATAGCGGCACGTAATTTTTGCTCGTAACTGGCTTTATTAGCCGTGGACAAAGCTTCAATGAAAAACGGATCATCATGATAGGCGTTGTATATTATCGACGCTGCCACCCGTAAATCTTCTGCTGTCAGGTACACTGCAAGATATTCCGCCATAGTAGTCTGTTCCATAATTTCAGTCTCATTGAAGTTCAGTGAATAGTTACAAGTTAACAAGTTTGAAACATATTGCAATTTTAATCCGCTCGCCTAGGCTTAATGCAGATAAGTCCATTCACTTCTTAATAAGGTCGTCATCATGGATACCACCTCAATAACGTTAAACCACCTATTTGAACAACTCGGACTGGATGCATCACCGACTGGAATTGAGCACTTTATTACTACGCATAACATTCCTAACGAAATACCAATTACCCAAGCTAGCTTTTGGAATGAAGCACAAAAAGCATTTATTACAGAGGCCTTAACGCAAGACGCCCAGTGGTCAGAACTCGTCGACCAACTGGACGTATTATTAAGGCAATAACAGTAACTACAGTCTAGATTTTTTGGTAAGCCGTATCGCCCCAACCAACTAATTTATTATCACTGATCACCACAGGAGTACATTCATCCTTAGTGGTTTTACCATCACCTTTGCTCCACTGAGTACGATAAAAGAATACATGGACTTCTTTTTTCGGACTGTCTGCGTCAGCTTGAGTAACATAAGCCTCACTGAAATCAGCAGTACCCATTAGAGTCGTTACTTGATCTCGCGCCATACCAATCGTCAACTTAGATAAATTAGTACGATTAGTTTGTTGTTGTTTTTCCCAATAAGAACTGCTGCGATTACCTTCGTGATCACCCACATTCAACACACAACCACTCAATGAAAGACTGCTTACAGCCATTAACAATGCTAAACCCAATTTTGCTTTCATGATATTTCCTTATTATTAAAATGATTCTCACGTAATTTCTACTCAAACTGTTTTTGAGATACGTTATAATGTTGTCCATTATGATTAAGCTAAAAACATGCCAAAAGTTATGTTATTGATTTTATTATATTTTTAAAATAAAATTTGATTAAATCATCATTTTCACCAATCAACATTGAGGATTTTCACTAATTATGAGTCCAATCGAACAAGTCCTCGCAGCGGCCAAAACCATTGCAATGAATGGCCACACTCCGACGATGGCATTAGTAAAAGGAAAACTGGGTGGTAAAGTGCCAATGCCTTTGTTAATCCAAGGCTTGCAGCAGTTTAAAGCTATCCCAAAAGATCAGTGGCAAACCTTGTCAGATTTAGGCGATGCGTTAGAGTCGACCAAACAAACAGCCAATACTGAGCGACAACAACTTGAGCAACTATTTCAAACGCAAATCCAACAAATGAAAGCTGACTTTGACAAAAAAATTGAATTACTAGAACAGCGTATAACCCAATTAGAAAATCAATCATAAGGCTGTTATTAGTTTAAATTAGATTGACCACAAGACTTTTTAACGACACCCAAACACTTTACACATTAACGGAACTCCCATGTTTGTCACTGAGCTCAGATTTGAATGTTTTGCGGATACCACCATCACCGCGGCAGAAAAAGCCATCAACCATTATCTCGAATCATTACGAGCAAACGGTCAAATATTGGGAAGAGAATTTGCAGTCGCCTTTAACGAAGGTGAGTTTAAAGTGCGATTGTTGATGCCAGAAAAAACCAGCTTAGCAACTCGTCACAATAGTCCTTGGACTAAACAAGCCTTACAACAATTAACAGACGCAAAACTGTTAGCCCCGCGCGAGAAATATATAGGTCAAGATATTAACTCTGAAGTCAGCAATACGGAGCAACCTAGCTGGCAAGTGTTATATACCAGCTATGTGCATATGTGTTCACCTATCCGATCTGGCGATAACTTGCTCCCCATTCCACTGTATCAGCTGCCTGCAACCTTTAACGGCGATCATAAACGCGTCATTCGCTGGCAGACAGAATGGCAAGCCTGTGATGAATTACAAATGGCAGCGGCCACTCAGGCTGAATTTGCAGCATTAGAAGAAATTACCAGTCATCAAAGTGATTTATTTAGACGGGGCTGGGATATAAGGGGCAGAGTTGAGTATTTAACTAAAATCCCAACTTATTATTATTTATACCGTGTCGGTGGCGAAAACCTTGCTAGTGAAAAAAACCGAGCTTGTCCACGTTGCGGCTCAAAAGCGTGGCGTTTAGATGAGCCATTATTAGACATGTTCCACTTTAGGTGCGAGCCATGTCGAATCGTATCGAATATCTCATGGGATCATCAGTAATATTATCTTCTCGTCAATAGATACTAATACAACGAGTTAGCTGATAACGCATTATCGGTTCATTCAATAAAAAAGCCAGACCACATCTATAGTCTGGCTTTTTTATTTTCTGTCCGAATAAGCAATTATTTCTTGCCTTTAATCAAATCATTCCACATCATTTTCATTCGCTGCCAAATACCTGGGTGAACAACATATTCCTCTACAATCGGCTCTACCGGCGGCGTTACTCGTGGTGTTAGCGCATCAATAAATTCCGCAAGACTATCGGCTAATTTATCTTTGGGCCTATCACCTGGAATTTCAATCCACACACTGCCATCTTCATTATCGACAGTAATCATCTGTTCGCCATCGCCTAATACGCCAACAAACCAAGTTGGTGCTTGTTTAAGCTTTTTCTTCATCATTAAGTGGCCAATCACATTTTGTTGCAAAGATTCAAAATCTTGCTGGTTCCAAACCTGCAGTAACTCCCCTTCTCCCCATTTAGAATCGAAAAAAAGTGGCGCAGAAAAAAACTCACCATAAAAGGCATTAATATCTTGATGAAGCTTGATGTCTAATGCATGTTCTACATTACTGAAATCTGAATTACTTTTTCGTTTTACCGCTTTCCAAAAAACCGCATCGTCAGATTCAAGATCATACTTGCCTTCAATACAAGCGGATCCTTGACCAAGTGGGAAATAACGGGGTAACTCGTCTAATACATCCTGATAAGCTTGTATATAACGGCTAGAAAAATGTTCCAATGAAGTTGAACAAGACACTTAAGATGCTCCAGTTTTGGGTTATAATAAAAGTCTATTTTGACACGGAAACAGACTAGATGACACACAATCACGACCCCTATAGTGATGCAGATGCACTTAAAGGACTCACTTTAGGTCAATCAACGCAATATCAAGCAGAATATGATGCTTCACTGCTGCAAGGGGTTCCTCGTAAACTTAATCGCGACGCTATTGAATTAACTGATACTCTGCCATTTCAAGGGGCAGATATTTGGACTGGCTACGAGTTATCTTGGTTGAACACCAAAGGTAAACCTATGGTCGCAATGATTGAAGTTTACCTTGCTATCGAAAGTGATAATTTAATCGAATCAAAATCGTTCAAGTTGTATTTAAACAGCTTTAACCAAACACGTTTTGACAGTGTAGAGCACGTTCAGCAAACCTTAACCACTGACTTAAGCCAATGCGCTAATGGTAAGGTAACAGTGAAAGTGATTGAGCCTAAGCATTTCAATACTCAACGTATTGTTGAACTACCTGGCAATTGTATCGATGAGCTTGATATTGAAGTCAATGATTATGAATTTAACCCTGAGTACTTGCAAGACAGCACTGAAGAGAAAAATGTTGTCGAAACACTCACGTCAAACTTATTAAAATCTAACTGTTTAATCACTTCACAGCCAGATTGGGGAAGTGTGATGATCCGTTATCAAGGCCCAAAGATTAATCATGAAAAGCTATTGCGCTATTTAATCTCATTCCGCCAACATAATGAATTTCATGAGCAATGTGTAGAGCGTATTTTTACCGACCTAAAACGATACTGTCATTGTACTAAACTCACTGTTTATGCTCGTTATAGTCGCCGCGGTGGATTGGATATCAACCCATTCAGAAGCGACTTTGAGCAACCTCCAGAGACGCACCGTTTAGCAAGACAATAAATTGCTTATTCATCAATCAGCTTAATGAATAAAGCCTAATCCCTAGGCTTTATTCATTTATTTTCTGTCGTAATACCGAGCCCTTCATGCCTACAGACAATGTTACTTGTTTAACACCAACAACTGACGATATTCAGTCCCATAAGCATTTCAAAATATTTAAACCCTTTGGTTTTTTAAGTCAGTTTGTGCCTGAAACTCGAAAGAAAAAACACTTATTGGGCGAGTTATGTCAGTTTCCAGATAAAATCATGGCAATTGGTCGATTAGACCATGATTCTGAAGGCTTATTACTGCTAACAACTGACGGCATGATGAGCCATAAAGTGAGAAGTAAAGGCATTGAAAAAGAATATTATGTTCAAGTGGATGGCGATATCGATGACAAGGCGGTGTCACAACTACAAAACGGAGTTGAGATTGGCATTAATGGTACGAAATATCTCACTCTGCCCTGTAAAGCATTCAAGCTAAACGCAGAGCCAACGCTTCCCTCACGCGGTAAAAAAATCCGCGATCCAAGACATGGCCCCACCAGCTGGGTTTCAATCACATTAACTGAAGGTAAAAACCGTCAAATCAGAAAAATGACCGCTGCCGTTGGCTTTGCCACATTAAGGCTTGTTAGGGTCAGAATTGGTGATATACAAATTGATGATATGCGTGCTGGCGACGTTATTGAACTTAATAACTTAGATTCAGTAATAGACCCTAACCTTAGCTAACCCATAAAACGGGGCTATTCATTTATCGGCTTAACTTCCTAGTTCTTGGTTGAATACACTTTCTCCATCGCAGACTCCACCAGCTCCCGTAACCACTTTATCGCAGGGTCTTGATGATTACGTGTTGGCCAAATACTGTAAATCGAAATCACTTGGCTTTCAAAAGGCAAGTCCATCAAAATTAAATTAAAAATAGATTGATAGTTTTTAGCGTAGGTATAAGGCGCAATACAAATGGCATCGGATTTACTCACGCCAGATAACATCGTCAGTAAAGAGGATTTTTCACCATACATATCTCGTTCAGGTAAATGGTCTGTTGAAATCATCTCTGCAACTCGCTGGTTATGACGATGAAGTCGATAAAACAGATGCTTAGCCGCGAAGTACGACACTTCATCTATTCCATGTTTAAATTGCGGGTGCTCAGCCCTAGCAACACAAACAAGCTTTTCGGTGGCAATTTGCTTACTGGTAAAGCTCGCTTCAGTTGGCGCAACAATATCTAGCGCTAAATCAATTTGCTGATTTTTAAGGGCTTGATATAAATTACCCTCATCTAAAATCGCTTCTGTAAAAATGATTTCAACGCCTTTATCCGTCAGTGACTTTTCGATATCTGCTTCAATCAAATCAATAATTGATTCATTAGCGCTGACATGAAATACCCGTTTTGACAACGAAGGATCAAAGGCTTTAACGCTATTAATGCATTGTTCGATTTCGATGAGTGGCAAACTTAACTGTCGGTGCAAGTGCTGACCTATCGCAGTGAGAGCGATCCCTCTTCCTTGCCTAATAAATAGTTCACCCCCCACAACCGCTTTAAACCGATTGATAGCATTACTGACTGACGACTGAGTTAATGCAAGGTGCTCCGCTGCAAGCGTAATAGATTGATAATCACATACACAGCAAAAAACTCTAATAAGGTTAAGATCCAACTTAAGTAATTGTTGTTGCATAAGAGCATCAGACTCTAAGTTCTCTTGCTTCATCACTTCTCCCATAACACATATCGCCAAATACATTCACACGATAAATGTATTAACCATTTTTAGCTATAGTTATATTTGGGCTTTTTATTGTTAACTTATCTTTAACAATAAAAAGTACCCGAGGCTTACATGAGAAAAACACGAGTTGCTTTAGTCATCAGTTTATCATTTACCAATGCAGCGGCTGCTGCGCAGCACGAACATGACCACATCAGTCTTGACTACCAAGGTAAGCCTGCGACGCCCATTACTGCAGAGCACAACAAAGCCATAGCACAAAAGTTACCATTCGAAGATAAATCCGCTTTTGAGCGCTTTAGTCGACATAAAATTGCCTCTTTTGATGAAGCCACCGCCAAGATACTGCGTGCAGAATTTAACTTTATCAGTGACACGCTTCCTGATTCAGTCAACCCTTCGTTATATCGCCAAGCTCAACTGAATATGGTACCAGACGGACTTTATAAAGTGACTGATGGCATTTACCAAGTGCGAGGCACTGACTTATCTAACTTAACCCTTATTCGAGGTAAAACGGGTTGGATTGTATATGACGTTTTATTAACTAAAGAAGCTGTTCAGCAATCATTAACATTTGCTTTTGCTCACTTGCCTGAGGGCAAAGATTTACCTGTTGTGGCAATGATTTACTCTCACAGCCATGCAGATCATTTCGGTGGTGCCCGTGGCGTTCAGGAACGCTACCCTGATGTCAAAGTATATGGTTCATATAATATTACCCAAGAGATTGTGGATGAAAATGTACTCGCGGGTAATGTCATGAGCCGGCGAGCTGCTTACCAATACGGCGTTACACTCGATAAACACAATCACGGAATTGTCGATGCAGCGTTAGCAAAAGGTTTATCAAAAGGCGAAATCACTTACGTCAAACCTGAATATGAACTTCATCATCAAGGCAAATGGGAAACCTTGACCATTGATGGTCTTGAAATGGTCTTTATGGATGCATCTGGCACTGAAGCTGCCAGTGAAATGATCACCTATATACCGTCTATGAAGGCGCTATGGTCAGGCGAATTAACATATGATGGTATGCACAATATTTATACCTTACGAGGCGCTAAAGTTCGCGACGCATTAAAATGGTCTAAAGACATTAACGAGATGATTAATGCATTTGGCGAAAATGTGCAGGTACTATTTGCTTCGCATTCTGCGCCGGTATGGGGAAATAAAGAAATTAATCATTACCTTCGCATGCAGCGAGATAATTATGGCCTCGTTCATAATCAATCTTTACGTTTAGCCAATGAAGGTGTGGTAATACAAGATATAGGTGATGCAATCATGGAAACCATTCCACAAAATGTCCAAAACGAATGGTACACCAATGGTTATCACGGTACATACAGCCATAACGCTAAAGCTGTGTACAACATGTATTTAGGCTATTTTGATATGAACCCAGCCAACTTAAACCCCTTACCTACAAAGGCTGAAGCAATTAAGTTTGTAGAATATATGGGCGGCGCTAACAATGTAGTATCAAAAGCGCAAGCTGACTTCAATCAAGGTGAGTATCGGTTTGTCGCCACTGCATTAAATAAGGTGGTCATGGCCGAACCACAACACCCCCAAGCCCGAGAATTACTTGCCGATACCTATGAGCAACTTGGCTACCAAGCCGAAGGAGCTGGTTGGCGAAATATTTACTTAACCGGTGCGCAAGAGTTACGTATTGGCATAAAACCTGGCGCACCTAAATCCGCATCCGCTGATGTTATCAGCGAAATGGATATGTCGACCTTGTTCGATTTCCTTGCGGTTAAAGTTGACAGTATAAAAGCTGCTGAACTTGGTAATATCACTTTAAATGTAGTGACACAAAGCGGCGATAAAACTGACACGCTCTTTGTAGAGTTAAGTAACGGAAACTTGAGTAATATCAAAGTAGACAAGGCCAAAAAAGCCGATGCCACACTGACAATTAATAAGTCTGATGTCGTGGCAATATTATTAGGTAAAGCAGATATGAAAGCGCTAATGCAATCAGGAGCTGCGAGTATGCAAGGTGATAAATTAGCATTTGCCAAAATTGCATCAACATTGGTGCAATTTAATCCTGATTTTGAAATCGTACCGCTACAGCATACTCATTAGCTCATAACTTAACGAAATTCGGCTGCAAAGTTTTTCACTCTGCTTCTTTGCTGATATTCACTACTTTACCAAGAGTAACGGCATGAGAGTTTAAAGCGAAAATGACCGACTAAGACAAGTGAGGGAAGATTGTTCTGATAAGCCGTTTTTGATTAGCAGTTAAACATCCAAAAAACCTTAACAGTTCGATAAATCAGTTGGTTTTTATGAACATTTTTATTTGTTCATGCCAGCTGATTTTTTTTGCCTTTAATTGAAGTGTTAATGGCTTTTCGCCAAAAGCGAACTCGCCCACACTCACAGCAAATCGATATGAATGATTAAGCTTACCTAAACAACATTGCCATAAAGGTGAGACTTCATAACAAGACTCAACATCATTAGTCTGTTCAAGCTCATCAACGTCTATAGGCTTCAATAAGCTAAGTGAAATATCATGCTGAATTGGCAACGACTTATCATCTAATGTTAAGTTAGCTAAGCTCGGCGCAGATAAGTCAAATGCAAACGATTTAAGCGACAAGGCCAGTCCCAGTCCCTTTGCTTTAATATAAGATTCTTTCAGTGCCCATAAATCGAAAAATCGCTCACGCTGCTGACTTTCAGGTAACGCCAATAATGCCGCTTCTTCTGGTTTTGAAAAATAGTGATGTAAAATTGAATGGATATTCGTGCTTTCTCGGCAGCGTTCAATATCGACCCCCAATTGAATGGGCATTGAAGCGTCATCTTTAGAGTGAATGACACCAATAAGCAACCAGTTACCACTGTGACTTAAATTAAACTGCAAGCCAGTTTGTTTATATTGAACAGCCGATAGCCTAGGTTTGCCCTTCTCACCATACTCAAATTGCCAATCGTCTGGGTCGATATTTGCAAAGCTCGATAATACGCTGCGCAAATACCCACGCACCATTAACCCTTGCTGTTGAGCAGCGCGTTGAATAAAGCGATCCACTTTATTTATCTCAGCATCAGATAACCATGAACGCACTGTAGAGACGGTTTTCTCATCTAATAAATTGGTATCTAAAGGACAAAAAAATAATTGAATAGTGGGTAAAGGGCTCAAACTAAACTCGCATTTATAATTGCAATAAGACATTGTCGCTTGTTCTAGGTCGCTAATTCAACACATAAACAATCTTGATTGAAAATGTCGTCTAAGGTTTAAGCAAATAATGGAAGATTTAGACAAATAAAGAGGGTTAAGCCATCCTTAACCCTTTGCATATCATCTGTTATTTCAATAAGTATTAGCCAATCAATCTACCAGTGCTTTTACCGCCTTTTTAGGTAAAACATCATAACGGCTAAACTGCATTGAAAACTGACCTTCTCCACCTGTCATAGATTTAAGCTTTGAAGAGTAGCTACTGACATTGGCAAGTGGCACTTCAACGCTGACCTCAACAAGTCCATTGGCATTTGCCTGCGTACCACAAATAATGCCTCTAGATGCACTAATGTCACCTGTCACTTCGCCGACATGCTCTTGCCCAACTAAAATGCTCATATCAACTAATGGTTCTAACATTACAGGTTTTGCTAACGATACTGCTTCTATAAAAGCTTTTTTACCCGCCATCACAAAAGCAATTTCTTTAGAGTCTACACTGTGGTGTTTGCCATCCAATAACGTGACTTTTATGTCTTGTAATGGATAGCCACCTAACTCACCGGCTAGCATGGCTTCTCGCACGCCTTTCTCTACTGCTGGAATATATTGACTTGGCACTGAGCCACCAACCACCTTCGAAATAAACTCAAAGCCTTCACCACGCTCAAGTGGCTCTATGGCTAATTCAACTTCACCAAATTGGCCAGATCCGCCTGATTGCTTTTTATGGCGATAACGGCATTTTGCTTTCTCGGTGATGGTTTCTCGATAAGCCACCGCCGGCGTATCAGTATCCATGTCGAGGTGGAACATATTTTGCGCTTTTTCAAGCGCAATTTTTAAATGCAAATCCCCTTGACCTTGCAATACGGTTTGCCCTTCAACTTCACTTCGAGTGATGTGTAAACTTGGATCTTCAGCGACCAGTTTATTGAGAACATCGGAGATCTTTTGTTCATCACCACGACGTTTGGCTGATACAGCTAGGCCAAAAATAGGTTGCGGCACTTCCAGTTCTGGTAAATGAAATTCATCTTCATCATGGCTATCATGCAGTACAGAACCAACACTTAATGCATCCAATTTTGCAATAGCGCAAATATCGCCAGGAAACGCTTGGGATACATTAATTTGTTTATCGCCTTGAAGCTTCATTAAGTGAGAGACTTTGAAAGGTTTGCGGCCTTGGCCAATAAACAGCTTCATGCCAACATTCAGCGTCCCTTGGTACAACCTAAATACACCCAGTCTTCCTAAAAATGGGTCAATTAAAACGCTAAACACATGGGCTAAAACATGATCTGTTGCCTTTTGTGTTACTATTACTGGTGTCGCCTGTTCACCAAATCCTTTCATAAATTGTGGCGCATTAGCTTCAAGTGGACTTGGCATGAGTTTGATCAGCATTTCTAACAATGAGCTAATCCCAATATCTTGTTCTGCACTTGTAAAGCAGACTGGCACTAAGTGCCCCATTCTGAGTGCTTTTTCTAGCGGAGCATGAAGCTGCTGAGGCGTTAACGACTCACCTTGCTCTAAATACAAGGTCATTAACGCTTCATCTTCTTCAAGTACCGTATCAACTAGCTCATCTCTAGCACTAGCAGGTTGACTAAATAACGTCTCTGCACTTTCATCACAATGTAAATAACAATCAACAACGGCTTTTCCATCGGCACTGGGTAAGTTAACCGGTAAACATCGGTGTCCAAATTGATGCTGAATGTCGATCATCACATCTGACACTCGCGTGAGATTACTGTCGAGGTGGTTAATGGCAATAATCACCGCTTTACCTTGCGCTCTTGCAGCTTCAAAAGCACGTTTAGTCACAGACTCTATGCCAACGGCGGCATTAATAACTAACAAAACTGACTCAACGGCAGGCAAAGGTAATAAGGCTCGCCCGAAAAAGTCAGGTAAGCCAGGCGTGTCGATAAAGTTGATATGATGCTGTTGATACTGAAGGTGTAAAAATGAAGGCTCTAAACTGTGACGGTGGGATTTTTCTTGGGCAGTGAAATCAGCATGATTTGTGCCCTTGTCGACCCTGCCTTTTAACGATATTGCCTTAGCTCTATACAGCAATGCTTCAAGCAAGGATGATTTGCCTGCTCCAACATGTCCGAGCACAGCCAAATTACGGGTTTGCTCAGTAGTAAACTCAGCCATAATGGCCTCCTGTTTTCACATTATTAAACTTTCCATATTTTTGTCTAACTTTGTTTACGTTTGGCTATTTATTGCGCATAAAAATAGTATACGGGGCTAACAACTCAGATGAATTGACCTAGATCAGTGTTTACATCGGCAACGTTTTTTATAACAAAATCACCCATTCGGCTTACAAGTGTTAGCTAATTCTGGTCGTATCAGTGATTAATTAGTTTCGGGTGATTGTATCGACCCGAAACCTCAGGTACTCTGCATGCTCGATTGTGCTAAAACGCTAATTTTGAAGATGAACAAACGTTAATCTTCACGTTTTTATACCGAGTCCCAACAGATTGTACGGAGTATTCATCGAACTATGGCAGTCCTTAAATGACCGCAAATAGAAAAGCTCACGCTGTAACTCAAACAGCCGCTAAGAAAGCCACATCAGAAACCGATGTTGCGATGGCCCCTGTTCGCCATCGCAATGCAACAACGACTCCTGAAATGCGTCAATTTATTCAGACTTCTGATTTCAGTGTTAGCCAATTGGCTAAGATTCTTAATATCTCGGAAGCCACTGTCAGAAAGTGGCGCAAGCGCGACTCAATCAGTGATACGCCCAATACTCCACATCATTTGAAAACCACTCTTTCACCAATGGAGGAATACGTGGTTGTGGGACTTCGTTATCAATTAAAAATGTCACTGGATAGATTGCTTCACGTCACACAACAATTTATCAACCCTAACGTCTCTCGCTCTGGTTTAGCCCGATGTTTAAAGCGCTACGGCATATCAAAACTAGATGAATTTGAAAGCCCTCATGTGCCTGAACGTTATTTTAATCAGCTGCCTATTGTTCAGGGTACAGATGTAGCGACTTATACGCTGAACCCTGAAACGCTCGCTAAAACCCTTGCATTACCTGAAGCGACACCAGATAACGTTGTACAGGTTGTATCGTTAACGATTCCACCTCAACTCACTCAAGCTGACAGTTATTCCATTTTGCTCGGTGTCGACTTTGCAACCGACTGGGTGTATCTCGACATATATCAAGACAATCACACACAAGCGACAAATCGTTATATTGCTTATGTGTTAAAGCACGGCCCGTTTCATTTACGTAAGTTATTAGTCAAAAATTACCACACCTTTTTAGCCCGCTTTCCTGGCGCAACAGTTTTACAATCCACGGAAGCGGCAAACCAAAAAAATAAATCAGCTAAGGATCAGCTGAACACTGGAGACTCAAAATGAGCCAAGCCCCTACAAATCCTGAGACAAGCTCTCAAGATAATAACGAGTCGCAAGATACAAGACTGAATAAACGTCTTAAAGACATGCCTATTGCCATTGTCGGCATGGCCAGTATCTTTGCCAACTCTCGTTACCTGAATAAGTTTTGGGACTTAATCAGCGAAAAAATTGATGCTATTACCGAAGTACCTGATACCCACTGGCGCGCTGAAGATTACTTTGATGCTGACAAGAGCACGCCAGATAAGAGCTACTGTAAACGCGGTGGTTTTATCCCTGAAGTGGACTTTAACCCAATGGAATTTGGCCTGCCGCCAAATATCCTAGAACTGACCGATACTTCGCAATTATTGTCATTAGTGATTGCCAAAGAAGTGCTTGCAGATGCGGGCGTTACCTCTGAGTACGATACCGATAAAATTGGTATTACGCTGGGTGTGGGTGGTGGCCAAAAAATTAATGCCAGCCTAACAGCACGTCTGCAATACCCTGTGCTTAAAAAAGTATTTAAAAGCAGCGGCCTAAGCGATGCCGACAGCGATATGTTGATCAAAAAGTTCCAAGACCAATACATTCACTGGGAAGAAAACTCGTTCCCAGGATCGCTTGGTAATGTTATTGCTGGTCGTATTGCTAACCGCTTTGACTTAGGCGGCATGAACTGTGTGGTTGATGCAGCATGTGCAGGTTCACTTGCGGCAATGCGAATGGCGTTAACCGAACTGGTTGAAGGCCGCAGTGAAATGATGATCACAGGTGGTGTGTGTACCGATAACTCGCCATCGATGTACATGAGTTTTTCAAAAACCCCAGCGTTTACCACCAATGAAACGATTCAGCCATTTGATATCGACTCAAAAGGCATGATGATTGGTGAAGGCATTGGCATGGTGGCATTAAAACGTCTTGAAGATGCTGAACGTGACGGTGACCGTATTTACTCAGTCATTAAAGGGGTCGGCGCTTCATCTGATGGTAAGTTCAAATCAATTTATGCACCTCGACCTGAAGGCCAAGCTAAAGCGCTGAAGCGTGCTTATGATGACGCCGGCTTTGCACCTGAAACCGTTGGCTTAATTGAAGCTCACGGAACAGGCACTGCAGCGGGTGATGTGGCAGAATTTAATGGTCTTAAATCTGTATTTGGTGAGAATGACTCAACCAAGCAACACATTGCTTTAGGTTCAGTTAAGTCACAAGTGGGCCATACTAAATCAACTGCGGGAACCGCGGGTGTGATTAAAGCGGCGTTAGCACTGCATCATAAAGTGCTGCCGCCAACCATCAACGTCTCTAAGCCTAACCCTAAGCTTAATGTTGAGGATTCACCGTTTTTCATTAACACTGAAACTCGCCCTTGGATGCCTCGCCCTGATGGCACACCACGCCGAGCGGGTATAAGTTCGTTCGGTTTTGGTGGCACAAACTTCCACTTAGTACTAGAAGAATACAGCCCAGAGCACAGCCGTGATGAGAAATATCGTCAGCGCCAAGTCGCACAAATCTTATTGATTAGCGCTGACAATAAAGCTGAGCTCATTGCAGAAATCAACAAGCTTAACGCTGACATCAGCGCGCTTAAAGGCACAGATAACAGCAGCATCGAACAAGCTGAACTTGCCCGCATTGCTAAACTATATGCTGTTCGCACTTTAGATGACTCAGCTGCGCGTTTAGGCCTTGTGGTCTCAAGCCTTAATGAATTAACCACCCAACTTGGTTTAGCGTTAAAGCAGCTAAGTAACGACGCTGAAGCATGGCAACTACCATCAGGTACGAGCTATCGCTCATCTGCACTCATCACGATTAATGCCAGCCAAAAGACAACTAAAGGTAAAAAAGCGGCTAACACACCGAAAGTTGCGGCATTGTTTGCAGGTCAAGGCTCTCAGTACGTCAACATGGGTATTGAAGTCGCTTGTCATTTCCCTGAAATGCGTCAACAATTAATCAAGGCCGACAAGGTATTTGCAAGCTTTGATAAAACCCCGCTGTCTCAGGTGATGTTCCCAATTCCAGCCTTTGAAAAAGCAGATAAAGATGCGCAAGCAGCTTTACTCACCAGCACTGATAACGCGCAAAGCGCCATTGGTGTAATGAGCATGAGCCAATACCAACTGCTTACTCAATCAGGTTTTAGCGCAGATATGTTTGCAGGTCACAGCTTTGGTGAACTGTCAGCATTATGTGCTGCAGGTGTAATTTCAAATGATGATTACTACCAATTATCATTTGCTCGTGGTGCAGCTATGGCTTCATCAGCAGTTGATAAAGATGGCAATGAGCTAGATAAAGGCACTATGTACGCCATTATCTTGCCAGCTAATGAAAATGATGCAGCAAATAGCGATAACATCGCTAAATTAGAAAGCTGCATTAGCGAGTTTGAAGGTGTTAAAGTCGCTAACTACAACAGTGCGACTCAATTAGTGATTGCTGGCCCAACTGACTCTTGTGCAAATGCAGCTAAAGCCATTAGCGCTTTAGGCTTTAAAGCCATTGCCCTTCCTGTATCAGGTGCTTTCCACACTCCACTTGTTGGACATGCGCAAAAGCCATTCGCTAAAGCCATCGACAAAGCCAAATTTACCGCTAGCAAAGTTGATTTATTCTCTAATGCGACAGGCGAAAAGCATCCTAATGATGCAAAATCAATTAAAGCGGCGTTCAAACAGCACATGTTGCAATCAGTGCGTTTCACTGACCAATTAAACAATATGTATGATGCGGGAGCGCGCGTATTTGTCGAGTTCGGCCCTAAGAACATTCTGCAAAAACTGGTTGAAGCGACCCTAGGTAATAAAGCTGAAGCGGTATCCGTTATCAGTATCAATCCAAACCCTAAGGGCAACAGTGATGTGCAACTTCGTGTTGCAGCTATGCAACTTAGCGTTTTAGGTGCGCCACTCTCAAGCATTGACCCTTATCAAGCTGAAATCGCAGCTCCTGCGGTACCAAAAGGCATGAACGTTAAACTCAATGCAACCAACCACATCAGTGCACATACTCGTGCCAAGATGGAAAAATCATTAGCAACAGGCCAAGTAACCTCTCAAGTTGTCGAAACAATTGTTGAGAAAGTTATCGAAAAACCTGTTGAAAAAGTAGTAGAGAAGATCGTGGAAAAAGAAGTGATTAAAACTGAATATGTTGAAGTTGCCACAGCTGGCGCAACAACAGTGTCTAACGCTGCGCCTCAAGCAATAGCACCTCATGCATCAGCTCAGACTGCTCCTGCTTCAGGCAGTTTAGAAGCGTTCTTTAACGCGCAACAACAAGCCGCTGATCTACATCAGCAGTTCTTAGCGATTCCACAGCAGTATGGCGATACTTTTACTCACCTAATGGCTGAGCAAAGTAAAATGGTTGCTGCAGGCCAAGCCATTCCTGAAAGCTTGCAACGCTCGATTGAGTTATTCCATCAGCATCAAGCGCAAACGCTGCAAAGTCACACCCTGTTTTTAGAGCAGCAAGCTCAGGCAAGCCAAAATGCATTAAACATGCTAACGGGTCAAACACCTGTTACAGCTCCTGTTGTTAACGCACCAATTGTTAATTCACCAGTAGTTGAAGCGGTGAAAGTAGCACCTCCTGTACAAACTCCTGTCGTAAACACACCAGTAGTAAAGGCCACACCTGTAGCTCAACCTGCTGCGATGGCCGCTCCAGCCCCACGTGTTGAACCAATTAAAGCACCAGCTCCTGTAGCCGCTCCTGTAGTAAGTGCACCTGTAGTTCCTACTCCTGCTGGCTTAAGCGCAGGAACAGTTCAGAGCGCGCAAACAGCCCTGAGCTCACAAACAGCCCTGAGCACACAAACTGTTCTGGATACTATGCTAGAAGTGGTTGCTGAAAAAACCGGTTACCCAACTGAAATGCTTGAATTGAGCATGGATATGGAAGCAGACTTAGGCATCGATTCAATTAAACGTGTTGAAATCTTAGGTACAGTGCAAGACGAACTACCAACACTGCCAGAGCTAAGCCCTGAAGATTTAGCCGAGTGTCGTACATTGGGCGAAATCGTTGACTATATGGGTAGTAAACTACCGGCCGCAGGCGCTATGAACAGCGACACTGCAAATGCAACTCACACAGCCGTTTCCGCCCCTGCTGCTTCAGGCCTTAGCGCTGAAACAGTTCTGAATACCATGCTAGAAGTCGTTGCAGAAAAAACAGGTTACCCAACTGAAATGCTTGAATTAAGCATGGACATGGAAGCGGATTTAGGCATCGATTCAATTAAACGTGTTGAGATCTTAGGTACTGTTCAAGACGAACTGCCAACACTGCCAGAGTTAAGCCCTGAAGATTTAGCCGAGTGTCGCACGCTTGGCGAAATCGTATCTTATATGAACTCTAAGTTACCAGCTGAAGGCTCTAAACTACCCGCCGCAGGCGCTATGAACAGCACAGCTGTTGTAGCTCCAGTTGCTCAAGCTTCTGGTTTAAGTGCACAAGAAGTTCAAAGCACTATGATGACTGTTGTTGCTGAAAAAACCGGTTACCCAACTGAAATGCTTGAACTCAGCATGGATATGGAAGCGGATTTAGGTATCGATTCAATCAAACGTGTTGAGATCTTAGGTACTGTTCAAGACGAACTGCCAACACTGCCAGAACTCAGTCCTGAAGATTTAGCTGAGTGTCGTACTCTTGGTGAAATTGTTGACTATATGAATTCTAAGCTTCCTACAACTTCAGCTGCAGGCGCTAATACACCGGCCGCAGCAGGCGCTTCTCAAGTAGCTGCTCAAGCATCAGGTTTAAGCGCACAGGAAGTTCAAAGCACGATGATGACTGTGGTTGCTGAAAAAACTGGTTACCCGACTGAAATGCTTGAATTAAGCATGGATATGGAAGCGGATTTAGGCATCGATTCAATCAAACGTGTTGAAATTCTAGGTACAGTTCAAGACGAATTACCAACACTGCCAGAGCTAAGTCCTGAAGATTTAGCTGAGTGTCGTACCCTTGGCGAAATCGTATCTTATATGGGGAGTAAACTACCCGCCGCAGGCGCTATGAACAGCAATACTGCAGATGCGACTCACACAGTCACACCAGAATCAGGTTTAAGTACTGAAACAGCCTTGAGCGCACAAGAAGTACAAAGCACGATGATGACTGTAGTTGCTGAAAAAACAGGTTACCCTACTGAAATGCTTGAATTAAGCATGGATATGGAAGCGGATTTAGGCATCGATTCAATCAAGCGAGTTGAGATCTTAGGTACAGTTCAAGATGAACTTCCGACGCTACCAGAACTTAACCCTGAAGATTTAGCTGAGTGTCGTACACTAGGTGAAATCGTTAGCTACATGAACAGCAAGCTTCCTACAAGTGCAGCCACAGGCGGTAATACACAGGCCGCTGCAGGCGCTGCTCAAGTAGCTGCCTCAACCGCAGAAACAGCCCTGAGCGCAGAGCAAGTGCAAAGCACAATGATGACTGTGGTTGCTGAAAAGACCGGTTACCCAACTGAAATGCTTGAATTAAGCATGGATATGGAAGCGGATTTAGGCATCGATTCGATCAAGCGTGTTGAAATTTTAGGAACGGTTCAAGACGAGCTTCCGGGCTTACCTGAATTAAATCCTGAAGATTTAGCAGAGTGTCGCACCCTAGGCGAAATCGTTAGCTACATGAACTCTAAGCTACCTGCTGAAGGCGCTAAACTTTCAGCAAGTGCAGCTGAAGGCTCTCAGCCAACGCTAAGCTCAACTGACGCTTCACCTGCAACAGCCACAGCAGAGTTAGCAACTGACTTACCTCCTCATCAGGAAGTTGCGCTAAAAAAGCTACCAGCGGCGGATAAGTTAGTTGACGGTTTTTCAAAAGACGCCTGTATCGTTATCAATGATGACGGCCATAACGCAGGTGTTTTAGCTGAAAAATTAGTAGCAACAGGCCTAACCGTCGCCGTTATTCGTAGCCCTGAGTCAGTGACATCTGCGCAATCACCGCTTAGCAGTGATATTGCCAGCTTCACTTTATCTGCGGTCAATGACGACGCGATTAGCGATGTCATTGCTCAAATTAGCAAGCAGCATAAGATCGCCGGTTTTGTTCACCTACAACCTCAACTAACAGCACAAGGAGCTTTGCCTTTAAGTGATGCTAGTTTTGTAGCAGTAGAGCAAGCTTTCTTGATGGCTAAACACCTTCAGCAATCATTTGCTGAACTGGCTAAAACTGAGCGCGTAAGCTTTATGACTGTTAGCCGCATTGATGGTGGATTCGGTTACTTAAACAATAATGAGCTTGCAAAGGCTGAGCTAAACCAAGCTGCATTATCAGGTTTAACTAAAACATTAGGTCATGAGTGGCCAACTGTGTTCTGTAGAGCATTGGATATTACCCCAAGCTTTGAAGCTGTCGAGTTAGCACAAGTCGTTATTGCAGAGTTATTTGATGTTGATACAGCAACAGCTGAAGTGGGTATTAGCGACCAAGGTCGTCATACTTTATCAGCTACGGCAACTGCTCAAACCCGTTACCAAACCACATCTTTAAACAGTGAAGATACTGTATTGGTGACTGGCGGTGCTAAAGGCGTCACATTTGAATGTGCCCTTACTCTTGCCAAACAAACTCAGTCGCACTTTATTTTAGCGGGTCGCAGTGAGCATTTAGCGGGTGATTTACCAACTTGGGCAAAGAGTGTCATAGCGGCTGCGCCTAACGTTAGTGAAGTAAACATAAGTCAGTTAAAAGCTGCTGCGATTGGTTTTATTCAATCTCAAGGTAACAAGCCAACACCTAAGCAAATTGATGCCTTAGTTTGGCCGATTACCAGCAGTTTAGAAATTGATCGCTCATTAGCAGCATTTAAAGCTGTCGGTGCAAGTGCTGAGTACATCAGCATGGATGTCAGCTCAGATGCAGCCATCAAGCAATCTCTTGCAGGTGTTAAACCGATTACAGGCATCATTCATGGTGCTGGTGTACTCGCTGATAAACATATTCAAGACAAAACCTTAGCTGAGTTAGGCCGTGTATATGGCACTAAAGTGTCGGGCTTTGCAGGCATCATCAATGCGATTGATGCAAGCAAGTTAAAACTGGTTGCTATGTTCTCATCAGCAGCCGGTTTCTATGGCAATACTGGCCAAAGTGACTACTCAATGTCTAATGAGATCCTCAACAAGACAGCACTTCAACTTGCAGCTAACTACCCGCAAGCAAAAGTCATGAGCTTTAACTGGGGCCCTTGGGATGGCGGAATGGTCAGTTCAGCATTAAAGAAAATGTTTGTTGAGCGCGGCGTATACGTTATTCCACTCGATAAAGGCGCAAACTTGTTTGCTCACAGCCTATTGTCTGAGTCGGGCGTACAGCTATTAATTGGCTCAAGTATGCAGGGCTCAAGCTCAGCAGATAAAACAGGCGCAGCTGTAAAAAAGCTTAATGCGGACTCTTCGCTTAATGCCGAGGGTTCGCTGATTCTTTCTTTAAATAATGCTGCAAGTCACCGTGTTGTGAGTAACACGGTGAGTGTTGAACGAGTACTAGACCCTGTTGCTATGCCCTTCCTTGAAGATCATTGCATTGCGGGTAATCCAGTACTGCCAACAGTGTGTGCTATACAATGGATGCGTGAAACTGCGCAGCAATTGTGTAGCCTGCCTGTGACGGTTCAAGATTATAAATTGCTCAAAGGCATTATTTTTGAGACTAAAGAGCCGCAAGTATTAACGCTGACATTGACGCAAACTGAATCAGGCTTAAAAGCACTGATTGCAAGCCGTATGCAAAGTGATGCCGTTGATAGCTTGCTAAGACCTCAGTATCAAGCAAACCTAGTAGTTAACAAGAAGGTTGTTAACGAGAAGGTTATTAATGAGAAAGTTGCTAAAGAAGCGGTTTCAACCACGCTACCTGCAGCGGCAAAAAATGCGCAGCAATTAGCAAGCTCAGGCAAAGTCATTAGCACTGATAGTGAGTTGTATAGCAATGGCAGTTTATTCCACGGCCCTCGCCTGCAAGGAATAAAGCAGTTGTTAATTGCCAACGATGAGCAATTGGTTTGTTCAGTTGAGTTGCCTCAAGTTAACGCTATAGATTGCGCAAGCTTTACACCGAAAATAGCGTTAGGTGGTAGTCAGGCTTTTGCTGAAGATTTACTTTTACAAGCCATGTTAGTGTGGGCACGTATCAAACACGATGCTGCAAGCTTACCGTCAACCATTGGTGAATTAACCACTTACGCCCCATTCGCCTCAGGCGATAAAGGTTATTTAGTGTTGAATGTGCTTAAAAGTACCAGCCGCTCGTTAACGGCTGATATTGCACTTTATCACCAAGATGGTCGCTTGAGTTGCACTATGAGCAGTGCAAAAACAACAATTAGCAAAAGCTTAAATGAGGCATTTCTTGCCCCTGCTAAAGCAATTGCTGACTTGCAGGAGTCTGTGTGAGTAATCAACTGTCTCCTTCAACGTCTGCCATTAAAAGCATGCGAATTGCTTTAAAGCTAGTTGCGAATGAGCAAGTCTCATTCGCAACATCTTCAGGCAATGATTTTAGTGCCAATAACTTTGTAGCGATTAAGCCTTGCTCTTTAGCTGAAGTCATTGGCGCTTCAGCAATTGATCTTGATATCGATGTATCAAGCTTAGATGCGAGTTTGAGTGAACATGTTTTTAGTGAAAGTTCTGTTAATACAGCACTTAGCTTTAATGACTATTTTGCTCAAGCCATCATCCATATCGAGCAGCAACATACGGTTTTACTCAGTCACCCTGAATTACCGTATCGCTTATTAATGATGCCAGCGATTGTGGCGGCTAAACATCGTTGTCATCCTCATGCCTACTTAACTGGAATGGGTGAAGCTGATGATATGCCAAGTGCAATAAATGCGGCTTTAGCTCAAGCCAAGCGTGTACACATTAAACCTACTCAGGTCGATGCGACTCAATTAACTTGTTATAAAGATAAGTTTGCCCAGTTGGTTATGCTGATAGGCAGCATTGCAACTCGCAGTGTGCCAAATGCAGTTTCAGCAAATCAGCCAACAGATGCTCAATACTGGTTTACTGAAATGCACCAAAATCGCGTTGCCAGCTTTAATTTTAGTGAAGGTACTAAGCAACACAGTGCCGTTTTTGTCCAAGGCACTGAGCTTGCTCAAGCAAGTTCATTGGTAGATGACAATCGACTATTTTTGCCTGTATCAGCCAATGACCTTGGGTCGATGAAACAGCAGCTGCAACAATTAAGTACTCAATTGGCAGCGCTGCCTGAGCAAAATGACAAGAGTAGCAGCACAGCTATCTCCTTCATGCTTAGCCAGCTAAAGCAATTTGATCAGACCCAGCCTTTATCGGCTGTAGTTATGGCAAATTCAGTTGCTAATGCAGTAAGTGAAATCAATGTCATGCTTAGCGCGATTGATAAAGCTGAGACCACTGCGGCAATTAAAGCCAAAGAGCAAGCTAAAAGCGACTTAAGCATTGAACACAAAACCCCGTCAGGAAGCTGCTTTCATCTCACTTCAGATAAAGTAATTGGCAATAATGGCCTGTGTTTTGTTTACCCTGGCGTGGGCACGGTATACCCGCAAATGTTTGCACAACTGCCACAGTACTTCCCCGCTCTGTTTGCTCAACTTGAACGAGATGGTGATGTCAAAGCCATGCTGCAAGCTGATAGCATTTATGCTGAAAATGCTAAAACCGCCGACATGAGCTTAGGTGAACTGGCTATTGCAGGTGTAGGCGCAAGTTACATCCTAACCAAAGTGCTCACTGAGCATTTCGGCATTAAGCCTAACTTTGCCATGGGTTACTCAATGGGTGAAGCGTCTATGTGGGCCAGTCTTGATGTGTGGAAAACACCGCACAATATGATTGAAGCAACGCAGACTAACAGTATTTTCACCACAGACATTTCTGGCCGCCTAGATTGCGTGCGTCAAGCATGGCAACTTGAGCACGGTGAAGACATTGTTTGGAATAGCTTTGTGGTTCGTGCAACTCCTGCTGATATCGAAAAAGTATTAGCTGATTTCCCCCGAGCTTATCTTGCCATCATCCAAGGTGATACTTGTGTGCTTGCAGGCTGTGAAGAAAGCTGTAAAGCGCTGCTTAAACAAATTGGTAAGCGCGGCATAGCAGCGAATCGAGTGACTGCAATGCACACCAAACCTGCGATGCTTATTCGCGATAACGTACAAGCCTTTTATCAGCAGCCTTTACATGAGCAAGATGTTATTGCACCTTTCGCAAGCCAAATTAAATTTATCAGCGCTGCCAGCCAATTGCCGATTAATTTAACCAGTGAAGCGATTGCAACATCTATTGCTGATACCTTTTGTCAGCCGTTAGATTTTACACAATTAGTCAATAATGCACGTCAATTGGGCGCCTCGCTATTTGTCGAAATCGGCGCAGATAGACAAACGACAACACTGATTGACAAAATATCTCGCACCTCTGAAATGGCGCAAACATGCCAAGCCATTTCAGTGAATGCAAAAGGCGATGACCAAACGGCGCTACTTAAATGTATTGCTCAACTGATTACTCATAAAGCCCCAATTTCGCTCGATTATCTTATTGAGACCTTGTCGGGTTTACTGACGACAACATTGGCGGCAGAAAAACGAAGTAATCACCACACAGACAATATGTTGGCCCCTCAATTAGAAGGAGAACAATCTTGAGTTCTCAATCAAATGTTCCCAAGATTGCCATTGTTGGTTTAGCAACTCAGTATCCCGATGCGGATACGCCCGCTAAATTTTGGCAAAACTTATTAGACAAAAAAGACTCTCGAAGCACAATTAGCAGCCAAAAGCTCAATGCAAACCCTGCAGACTTTCAAGGTGTTCAAGGCCAGTCTGACCGTTTTTATTGTGACAAAGGTGGCTACATTCAAAACTTCAGTTTTGATGCCAATGGTTACCGAATTCCAGCTGCGCAGTTTAATGGTCTTGACGACAGTTTTTTATGGGCAACAGACACAGCGCGCAAAGCACTCAATGATGCCGGTGTGGATATCACTAACAGTCAAGATAATGCGATATTAAATCGCACAGGTATTGTCATGGGTACCTTGTCGTTCCCAACGGCAAAATCTAACGAATTGTTTGTGCCGATTTATCACAGCGCCGTTGAAAAAGCGCTACAAGATAAGCTGCAACAACCCAGTTTCACATTGCAGCCTTTTGATAGTGAAGGATTTAGCGTGCAAACAACGCCAGCCTCTTTGTCTAATGGCGCCATTGCACATAATGCATCAAAACTAGTGGCCGATGCTCTAGGGTTAGGCGCAGCACAACTCAGTCTTGATGCCGCTTGCGCGAGCTCAGTTTACTCATTAAAACTTGCCTGTGATTACCTACATACAGGCAAAGCTGACATGATGCTTGCTGGTGCAGTCTCTGGCGCTGACCCATTCTTTATTAATATGGGTTTTTCCATTTTCCATGCCTACCCTGACCATGGTATTTCAGCGCCTTTTGATAGCAATTCAAAAGGGCTATTTGCCGGTGAAGGCGCTGGTGTTTTAGTGCTAAAACGCCTTGAAGATGCTGAGCGCGATGGCGATCATATCTATGCCCTAGTGAGCGGTATCGGGTTATCAAATGACGGCAAAGGCCAATTTGTATTAAGCCCAAACAGCGATGGCCAAGTTAAAGCGTTCGAGCGTGCTTACGCCGATGCTGCCATGCACGATGAAAACTTTGGCCCAGATAACATTGAGGTGATTGAATGTCACGCCACAGGCACTCCTTTGGGAGATAAAGTGGAGTTGACTTCAATGGAGCGCTTTTTTAGCGACAAACTCAAAGGCAGTAACACGCCACTGATTGGATCTGCTAAGTCGAATTTAGGCCACTTGCTCACCGCTGCGGGTATGCCAGGGATCATGAAAATGATTTTTGCAATGCGCCAAGGTGTTCTGCCGCCAAGTATTAACATCAGCGCACCGATTGCATCACCATCAGAAATGTTTGGCCCTGCAACCTTGCCAAATGATGTTCTACCTTGGCCTGATAAAGAAGGTAATACGGCTCGTCATGCTGGTGTGTCAGTATTTGGTTTTGGTGGTTGTAATGCCCATTTATTGGTTGAGTCATACTTTGTAAAGAGTCCTGATGCTGCGCTCAGCACGCCCAATAATGCAAGTGTAACGCCTGCAACAACCATCAATGCGCAAATGTCAATGCATATTACCGGTATGGCATCGCACTTTGGTTCATTGTCGACCGTTAATGCCTTTGCCGCTGCGGTAAACAGCAACCAAAGTGCATTTACGACTTTGCCCGCTAAACGCTGGAAAGGCTTAGACAAACACCCTGAGTTGTTGCAGCAATTTGGTTTAGCACAAAGTGCACCAATGGGCGCTTATATTGATCAATTTGATTTCGACTTCTTACGCTTTAAAGTGCCACCTAATGAAGATGACCGCTTAATCTCACAGCAATTGTTATTAATGAAAGTTGCTGATGAAGCGATTCATGATGCCAAGCTTGAGTCAGGTAGCAAAGTGGCTGTTCTAGTCGCTATGGAAACTGAACTTGAATTACATCAGTTCCGCGGCCGCGTTAATTTGCATACTCAAATCGCAGCCAGCTTAAATGCGCACGGTGTCAGCCTATCTGACGATGAGTACCAAGCCCTCGAAACCCTTGCGATGGACAGTGTTTTAGATGCGGCCAAGCTGAACCAATACACTAGCTTTATTGGTAATATTATGGCGTCGCGGATCTCATCGTTATGGGACTTTAATGGCCCAGCCTTTACGATTTCAGCAGGCGAGCAGTCGGTAAATCGTTGTATAGATGTGGCGCAAAACCTATTGGCTATGGAGTCGCGTCAAGAGCCGCTAGATGCCGTGATCATCGCAGCAGTTGATTTATCTGGCAGTATTGAAAATATTGTCCTTAAGACGGTGAACATTGATAAAACAGGCTCAACTGATGCACTCAATATTGGTGAAGGCGCTGGCGCAATTGTATTGCAAGCAGCCGCGATTGATAGCGAGCACTGCGACCTAATACATCAAGGTTTAGGGGCGTTAGATACTCTAGATTCAGCAAGCACCCACAGTTATGGCACCATCGACAGTTTGGCATTTGGTCATACAGACCAGCTTTCAACCATTAGCGATGACGTGTTAACTCCTGTTGGATTAGCCGCAACTGATATTGATTTATTAGAGCTAAACCAAGCACCTGATTTGGTTAATATTGATAATGCGCAAATGCTATCGCAGCTATTTAGCCAATCGACCACCAGCAAAGCGCAATCTTGTATCGGACATACTTTTGCCGCTTCAGGTATTGCCAGCTTATTGCATGGCTTATTGAAAACTCGATTGAATACTTCTGTGCAGAACGCTTACTCGGATAGCAAACTGAGCAATAAGCCTAACCAAAAGGTCATTATCGCTACCTTGAGCGAAAACCAGTGTTCACAACTTCTTATCAGCCAAAATGCTGAACAAGCAAGTGCGATGAGCACTCGTATGAACACTGATATACAAGCGCAAACGGCCAAGAAATTGAGCCTAGTTAAGCAAGTCAGTTTAGGTGGTCGTGACATCTACCAGCATATTGTTGATGCGCCACTGGATAACATTGACAGTATTCGAGCGAAAGTTGCCAAGCTTAACCCTGTTGCACCTACTACTGTAATGAACCTACATGACCGTGGCCAATTTATCGCCCCAGCTCATGCCAATTCAGCGCCTATGTCCGCTAACAATAATTCAATGACTACAGAGACTTCTATGCCGTTTTCTGATCGTTCAACCCAGTTTAACCCTACACCCAAGGTGGCTACGCCTACTGCTCAAGCAGCTCAGTCAGCTCAAACGTCTTTAGTGACGAGCTCTGCTGCAACCGTTAGCCAAGTGCCGCCTGCGCATTTAAGCGCTTTTGAACAAAACCAATGGTTAGCACATCAAGCGCAACTAGCATTTTTAAAGAGCCGTGAGCAAGGCTTAAAAGTCGCTGATGCGCTTTTAAAACAGCAGGTAGCACAAGCAAATGGTCAGCCTTATATTGCCCAATCGACTGCACAAGCTGTAGCGCCCGTCCAAGCTGAAAATGTATTAGCTCAGCCAGTAGCCTCTGCGCCAATCTTGCGTCCGGATCATGCAAATGTGCCGCCGTACACAGCGCCTATTCCAGCGGAAAAGCCATGTATTTGGAACTACGCTGATTTAGTAGAATATGCCGAAGGTGATATTGCCAAAGTATTTGGCCCAGATTATGCCGTGATTGATAACTACTCTCGCCGTGTACGTCTTCCGACCACTGATTATTTGCTGGTATCTCGCGTGACTAAACTCGATGCGACCATGAACCAATATAAGCCTTGTAGCATGACCACCGAGTATGACATCCCTGAAGATGCTCCTTACTTAGTCGATGGTCAAATTCCTTGGGCGGTTGCTGTTGAGTCAGGCCAGTGTGATTTAATGTTGATCAGTTATTTAGGCATTGATTTTGAAAACAAAGGTGAGCGTGTTTACCGTTTGCTTGATTGTACGCTGACTTTCTTAGGCGATTTACCTCGTGGCGGTGACACACTGCGCTACGACATTAAAATCAACAACTTCGCAAAGAATGGCGAGACATTATTATTCTTCTTCTCTTACGAATGTTTCGTCGGCGATAAGATGGTTTTAAAAATGGATGGCGGCTGTGCTGGCTTCTTTACCGATCAAGAGTTAGATGACGGTAAAGGGGTTATTTACACCGAAGATGAAATTAAAACTCGTGAAGCAGCGTTAAATACACCGAACAAACCACGTTTTGAGCCATTATTGCATTGTACTCAGACCCAGTTTGACTATGGACAAATTCATCACTTACTCAATGGTGACATCGGCAGTTGTTTTGCTGGCGAACACCATAACCACCAGCAAACATCAGGTAAGCAAGACTCATTATGTTTTGCCTCTGAAAAGTTCTTGATGATTGAGCAAGTGGGCAATCTAGATGTTCATGGCGGCGCTTGGGGCCTAGGCTTTATTGAAGGTCATAAACAATTAGCACCTGATCACTGGTACTTCCCTTGTCACTTTAAGGGCGACCAAGTGATGGCTGGTTCATTAATGGCTGAAGGTTGTGGCCAATTATTGCAGTTCTTTATGCTGCACATTGGTATGCACACCTTGGTTGAAAATGGTCGCTTCCAGCCACTTGAAAATGCTTCACAAAAAGTACGTTGTCGTGGCCAAGTATTGCCACAACATGGTGAGCTGACTTACCGCATGGAAGTCACTGAAATTGGTACTAACCCTCGCCCATATGCCAAAGCCAATATTGAAATATTGCTCAATGGTAAAGCGGTCGTGGACTTCCAAAACTTAGGTGTCATGCTCAAAGAAGAAAGCGAATGTACTCGCTACCTTAATGATACGCCCGCTGTCGATGTCTCAGCTGAACGAATTAATTCAGCAACCAATAATATTCTATACCCAGCGGCTTCAACCAATGCGCCACTCATGGCTCAACTGCCTGATTTGAATGCCCCTACGAATAAAGGCGTTATCCCACTGCAACATGTTGAAGCGCCGATAATTCCAGATTATCCAAATCGTACTCCTGATACCCTGCCATTCACGGCGTATCACATGTTCGAATTTGCCACTGGCAATATTGAAAACTGCTTTGGGCCGGACTTTAGTATTTACCGTGGCTTTATCCCGCCGCGCACGCCATGTGGTGACTTACAGCTAACAACCCGAGTTGTTGATATTCAAGGTAAACGTGGCGAATTGAAAAAGCCGTCATCGTGTATCGCAGAATATGAAGTGCCAACTGATGCATGGTATTTCGCTAAAAACAGCCACGCCTCTGTCATGCCTTATTCAGTGTTGATGGAAATTTCACTGCAACCTAACGGCTTTATTTCAGGCTACATGGGCACCACATTAGGCTTCCCAGGTGAAGAGTTATTCTTCCGTAACTTAGACGGTAGTGGTGAACTATTACGTGATGTTGATTTACGTGGTAAAACCATTGTTAACGATTCAAAGCTATTATCAACCGTTATTGCTGGTAGCAACATCATTCAAAGCTTCACATTTGACTTAAGTGTTGACGGCGAGCCCTTCTACAAAGGCAGTGCGGTATTTGGCTACTTTAAAGGCGATGCGCTTAAAAACCAGTTAGGTATTGATAACGGCCGTATCACTCAACCATGGCATGTTGAAAATAACGTCCCTGCTGATATCACTGTTGATTTACTTGATAAGCAATCTCGCGTGTTCCATGCTCCCGCTAATCAACCACATTATCGCTTAGCTGGCGGTCAACTTAACTTTATTGACAAAGCTGAAATAGTTGAAAAAGGCGGTAAAAATGGCTTAGGTTACTTGTCGGCATCTCGCACCATTGACCCAAGTGATTGGTTCTTCCAATTCCATTTCCATCAAGATCCAGTGATGCCAGGTTCGTTAGGCGTTGAAGCCATCATCGAGTTAATGCAAACTTACGCCATTAGCAAAGACCTAGGTAAAGGTTTCACAAACCCGAAATTTGGCCAGATTTTGTCTGACATCAAATGGAAGTACCGTGGCCAAATTAACCCATTGAATAAGCAAATGTCGTTAGATGTGCACATCAGTGCAGTCAAAGATGAAAACGGCAAACGTATCATTGTGGGTGACGCAAACCTCAGCAAAGACGGTTTACGTATTTACGAAGTAAAAGACATCGCTATCTGTATCGAAGAGGCATAAAGGAATAATAATGACTATTAGCACTCAAAACGAAAAGCTTTCTCCATGGCCTTGGCAAGTAGCCCCAAGTGATGCCAGCTTTGACAATGCCGCTATCGGTAAAAAATTAAAAGAACTGTCTCAGGCGTGTTATTTAATTAACCACCCTGAAAAAGGCTTAGGTATTTCGCAAAACGCACAAGTGATGACTGAAAGCATGAACAGCCAACAGGATTTACCTGTCAGCGCATTTGCCCCAGCACTTGGCACTCAAAGCTTAGGCGACAGTAACTTCCGCCGTGTTCATGGTGTTAAATATGCTTATTATGCTGGTGCCATGGCTAACGGTATTTCATCAGAAGAGCTCGTTATCGCACTGGGTCAAGCGGGCATTTTATGCTCGTTCGGCGCAGCCGGACTCATTCCATCTCGTGTTGAACAAGCCATTAATCGCATTCAAGCCGCATTGCCAAATGGCCCATACATGTTTAACTTAATTCACAGCCCAAGTGAACCTGCGCTTGAGCGTGGCAGTGTTGAGCTGTTTTTAAAACATAAAGTGCGCACAGTTGAAGCATCAGCATTTTTGGGTTTAACACCACAAATTGTCTATTACCGCGCAGCAGGCTTAAGTCGTGATAGCCAAGGTGAAATCGTTATCGCCAACAAGGTTATCGCTAAAGTAAGTCGCACAGAAGTGGCGAGTAAGTTTATGCAACCAGCTCCCGCTAAAATGCTGCAAAAACTGGTTGATGAAGGCTTAATCACCCCAGAGCAAATGGCGCTCGCCCAATTAGTGCCAATGGCTGATGACGTGACAGCAGAAGCCGATTCTGGCGGCCATACTGATAACCGTCCATTAGTGACCTTATTGCCAACTATTTTAGCGCTTAAAGATAAAATCCAAGCCGAGTACCAATACAAAACCCCTATTCGTGTCGGTTGTGGCGGCGGTGTCGGCACCCCTGATGCAGCACTTGCAACCTTTAATATGGGCGCAGCTTATATTGTGACAGGCTCAATTAACCAAGCTTGTGTTGAAGCGGGAGCCAGTGAACACACGCGTAAACTACTTGCTACGACTGAAATGGCCGATGTCACCATGGCACCTGCTGCTGATATGTTCGAGATGGGCGTTAAGCTACAAGTGGTAAAACGTGGCACCTTATTCCCAATGCGTGCTAATAAACTTTATGAGATTTATACCCGTTATGAGTCGATTGAAGCCATCCCTGCCGAAGAACGTGAAAAACTTGAAAAACAAGTCTTCCGCTCGACCCTTGATGATATTTGGGCTGGCACAGTGGCGCATTTTAATGAACGCGATCCAAAACAAATCGAGCGCGCAGAAGGTAACCCTAAGCGTAAAATGGCGCTTATCTTCCGTTGGTATTTAGGTTTATCAAGCCGTTGGTCTAATTCTGGTGAAGCTGGCCGTGAAATGGATTATCAAATTTGGGCAGGTCCTGCACTGGGCGCGTTCAACGAATGGGCAAAAGGCAGCTATTTAGATGATTATACCCAGCGAAATGCGGTAGACTTAGCAAAACACTTGATGCACGGCGCAGCTTATCAAGCGCGTGTAAACTTACTTACCGCTCAAGGGGTGGCACTGCCTGTAGAATTACAGCGTTGGAGCCCGCTTGATCAGGTTAAGTAAGCCTGCCAAGCGTCATCAAGCTAAGTCATTTGGATATAGGTAGCGGTAATGAGCGAAACACAAAAACTTGATTTTTCAGTGGTTAATGGCACAACACTTGAGTCGTTCAATCAACAAAAAAATCTGATTAAACGCATGCTAAAGGGCAATAGCGCAACATGTGCTGAATGTAACAAGCCACTAACGCTGCAATTACCGCCCAATACTAAAAATGCCAAACCTGCCGAAAAAGCACCAGGGATATACTGCGCAAAAGGCTGCACAGATATTGAACTGGATATGGAAGCTGTGGCACTTTTAAAATAATACGATGAAATAACCCATAGATTATTTCATCATTACCATTTAAAAAAGGCATCGAAAGATGCCTTTTTTATTGCAATTAATTGACCACTTTATCAAGTGGCGACTTACCTAATCACTCACCAAAATAAGTTATTCAGAATAGTGAATTTAGAATTGAGAGTTTAGGGAATGCTGTTACTGATACGGTTCAAATTAGGTAATTAAAATATACTTCATTGCTTCACGGTTCCTGCACGGTTTCTGCATTTTAATCACATAACATTAAAAACTCATATTAGCCATTATCAACTACGGGTTAACTTAGGAGTTTACTTATGTTCAGTCCCCTTCTCTATTCACTTTTTAAAACGGGATGTAAACCATTTCGGCAACTATTAATTATACCGCTTACTAGCTTATGCCTATTAACTGCATGTGATAGTTCTGATGAAACCAGTAGCGAAGAGACTGTAATAACAGTACCTGAAATTGAAACACCGGTTGAGGAGTATAGCGACACTGATTTTGAAGTAAGCGATTGGACCGATGATACCCATAGCAAAAGTGCAGATGCCAACTTTGATGAAGTGTTTGCTGACAATGAAGTAAAACGCCTTGATGTGGTGGTCACTAAAAATCGCTGGACCATCATGCTTAACGATATGACTGATACTTATGGCACTTTTGGTACAACGACGAATTCAAACAACCTTGTAGATACAGATGACAACCCCATTATGGTACCAGCTGATATTTATTACGAAGGCAAACAGTGGTATCGAGTTGGTATCCGTTTTAAGGGTAACTCATCACTACAAACCAGTTGGCAACAAGGCGTACTCAAGTTGTCTTTTAAGTTAGATTTTGATGAGTTTGAAGACGACTACCCGCAAATAGACAATCAACGATTTTATGGCTTTAAAAAGTTAAGTCTTAAAAATAATTACGATGATGAATCACAGTTACGTGAAAAGGTCGCCGCCGATGTATTTAAAGATGCAGGTTTAGCCGTCTCTCACACTGCTTTTTATACTTTATATATCGACCATGGTGATGGCCCTGAATACTTTGGCTTATATACCCTTGTGGAAGAAGTCGATGACACGGTAATTGATACTCAATTTAGTAGTGATGATGGTAACTTATATAAGCCTGAGGATGATGGTGCGACCTTTATTGAAGGATCTTTCAGTGAAGATAGTTTTGAAAAGAAAACCAATGAAGATGATGAAGATTGGTCAGATATTTTAGCTTTATTCGACGCATTACATGATGATACTGCAACTTCCGATCCTGTTACTTGGCGTGAAAACCTTGAAGCTATATTTGATGTTGATGTGTTCTTGAAATATCTCGCAGTGAATGACGTAATTCAAAACTGGGATACTTACGGATTAATGCCCCATAATTATTATCTTTACAACGATCCAGACACAAACAAACTAACTTGGATCCCATGGGATAATAATGAGGCATTACAGACGGGTAAGATGGGCGGCGCACTAGAACTTGATTTCTCTGATTTAGACTCAAATTCTTGGCCATTAATAGCCAAAATCTATGCTGATGACACTTATCGACAACGCTATAACCAGTATTTATCTGACGTTATTAGCAATAGCTATGAAACCAATAAGATGCAGGCAATTTATGACAGTTACTCAGCATTAATAGAGCCTTATGCCACAACAGAGTTAACAGGTTACTCATTTTTAGAGTCTGCAAATGACTTTTATCAAGAAGTTGATGATTTATCTGAACACGCTGAAAGTCGTACAGACGCCGTAATCGATTACTTAAACACGCAATAGGTTGTAGATTTTTTGTGTCATTTTTACCGACGCAATGAAAACGAAAGCAGCACTGGCTACTTTCGTTTTTGTAGCTATCAATGCAAAACCGTTTACTAGCGCACACTTTCTTATTAAAAAATAACACCTTAACAAGTCATTGACCTAAATCAAACATATTGTGACAAAGCTGAGGCACTATGCCTCTTTATTTTTTAGTTTGGTTATTTCCAATGAGTGATATCAAGGCAAACAATATAGAGCAACCGCTGACGGACGAGTGCATTTTACTTTCTACCACTGATTTGAATGGTAATATCAAATACGCCAATCAAGCCTTTGCAGATATCTCTGAGTTCACGACAGATGAACTCCACGGAAAACCACACAATATTGTTCGTCACCCTGATATGCCTAAAGCAGCTTTTGAATCCTTGTGGCAACGGGTCAAAGACGGAAAACCTTGGTTTGGTATCGTTAAAAATAAAAGCAAAACAGGCAAGTATTATTGGGTTAATGCCTATATATCGCCAGTCTTTGAAAACGGCAAAATGCATGAACTACAGTCTGTTCGACGTAAACCTTGTCGTGAACACATCAATTCCGCTGAAAAAATTTACAAACAGTTAAATCAAGGTAAAGCCCCCAGAGAAACCACAGCACCAGTGCTTAGCTTTACGGGTTCACTTTGCCTTTGGGCAATCGTTATTTCTTTGATAGGGGTAGTGTCTTCGCTCTTCATGCCAACTTTGGTCGCCGCTTTTTTCATTCCATTAATGGCTGGATTTGTCATGTATTACATAACGAGGCCGTTAAAAGAACTTGAAAATAAGGCCACAAAAATTATCGACGACCCAATTGCTTGCGGGATTTTTTCATCGAGTCAACATGAGTTGGGAAAAATTGAATTAGCCTTAAACTACTTAGTCACTGAAATGGGGGGTGTTGTCGGCAGGATGGCAGATTCAGCCACCTCCATTAGCGAAGAAAGCCTGCAGCTTAATCAAACTATATCGACCACTCGTGAACGGGTTAAAGAACAAACACACCAAACCCGTCAGGCCGCAACAGCAATGGAGCAAATGACGGCAAGCTTCACTGAAGTTAATCAAAATATCCGTAATACAGCACAAGAAATTACCACCAGCCAAGAGGCTGCTAGTAAAGGTCACGATAGTATGGACAAAGTGGTCAATGCCATTGGCGAGCTTAGAAAAGAAGTGGTTCATTTCTCAGCGGTGGTCAATACAATTGAAAAAGACAGCCAATCAATCGCATCGGTCCTAGGAGAGATTAAAGGCATCGCAGAACAAACGAATTTATTAGCGTTAAATGCTGCCATTGAAGCGGCTCGAGCAGGTGAATCTGGCCGTGGATTTGCCGTTGTGGCGGACGAAGTTAGGCAATTATCAATTCGCACCAGTGATTCCACATCAGAAATTGAACACATAGTCACGAACTTTCAAAAAACCACAAAGGAAGCGACTCAAGCAATGGAGTCTGGTCAATTGCAAGCCGATTTATCAGTATCCTTAGCAGAAGAAGCGGATGACACTTTTGCTCAGCTCCTTAACTCAATTAATCGCATACACGAAATGGCTGAGCTTAACTCTACAGCCATGAACCAACAAACAGCGGTCGCAGAAGAAATTAGCCAATCTATTTTACAGATAGATGAGATTTCAAACCTGACCTTAATTCAAACCGATGACACCCAAAACAAGTGTGAACAAATGAGTCGATTAGCCAATAAAACGCGTCATTTATCGAGACAATTTTGGACGCAAACAATCGAGCGCACCAAATAATCACCTCCAATATTACCCAAAGCGTCATAACCTACATGTTGATTATGACGCAATCTTGCTCAACACTGATTAACTTCCCTATGTATGCAGATGACAAGAGATTTAGCGGCTGATTGACTATTATGCCCTCTTTCTGGTTGTCATTTTTTCCTGTTGTGACAGTTTATTTTTTGATAAGACTTTTTAATTTTAAAAATGCCCTAATATCATATATACAGTTAACGTTAAGCCATGCTTATAAAGCCGTTTAAAGCGATTCAAAGTGAGGGTACACAATGACAAACGAATTTACTCCACCTAAAAAATGGGTAATGGAAGAAGAAAATGGCGGCAAGTTTGCCAGTATAAACCGTCCTGACTCTGGTGCGCGCTATGATAAAGATTTACCGGTTGGGAAGCATGCACTGCAGCTTTACTCTATGGGCACCCCTAACGGCCAAAAAGTCACGATTATGTTGGAAGAGCTGTTAGCCGCAGGGATCACTGACGCAGAATATGATGCTCACTTGATTAGTATTGGTGATAGCGATCAATTCTCATCAGGTTTTGTTAGCATTAATCCAAATTCAAAAATACCGGCGTTATTAGATAACAGCACCTCAACGCCTATTAATGTATTTGAGTCAGGCGCTATTTTACTTTACCTCGCTGAAAAGTTTGGCCGCTTCTTACCAACAGATTTAGCAGCTAAAACCCAAGTCATGAATTGGTTGTTTTGGCTGCAGGGCTCGGCTCCTTATTTAGGTGGCGGTTTTGGTCACTTTTATGCTTATGCCCCTGAAAAGTTTAAATACCCTATCGACAGGTTCTCTATGGAGGCCAAGCGTCAACTTGATGTACTTGACAAGCAATTAGCTAAACACCGCTTCTTGGGGGGTGATGAGTATAGTATTGCCGATATTGCGACATGGCCTTGGTACGGAAATTTGGTGCTTGGAAACCTATATGAAGCAGCAGAGTTTTTAGATGTTGAAAGCTACCCTAACCTAATGCGCTGGGCAAAAGACATTGAACAACGTCCAGCTGTCACGCGAGGCAGAATCATTAATAGAACCTGGGGAGAAGAGTGGGAACAACTAGCGAACCGTCATAGCGCCGAAGATATTGATAATGTGCTTAAACGTCAGCCATAACACCCACAATTTCTCAATCAATTGGTAGACCACTCAATTTTGATAATGTGAGCCTATACCTTTGATATGATTCACTCCCATTGGAAATGAAGTTTGATAAAGCGGTAGGCACACCATCAAGTGCTTATCGCATTATTGCTAACCAACAACCCCTTTACCGATTAATCACTTTCAAGCTTTTTCCAACAACATAAGCACGTCGGCTGTACGTCTGGCGGTAAAGTAATGATAAAACCACAATGCGGGCAAAAATCCCCAATATTTAAACGGACATAAGATTGTGTTTGCTTATACATCAGCATCGCTCTTCTTTTCGATTATATTTAGGTGAATACATCGCCATTAACTGTGCTTCTACAGCGCCCCTTACACAAACAGGCTCACCATTTAGCGGACTAGGTACAGTTACGTTAGTCGCAATCCATAGCTCCATATCACGTATTAACTCCTCTTTAACTAACCTGCCAGCCGTACCATGTGACCAAATACGTTTTCCGAGTAGACCACTCTCGCCGACATATAAAACCTGATCTCCTTTCTTGAAAAAATACACCCCCGAAATGTCTCTTGGTAACAAAGAAAACCAATGCTTTCTTGTTGCGTACTCATTACCTTCAAAGTCATATAAGCCATAAGTTTCGCTATTACGATTAACAAGCCATGCTTGAGATAAACTGATATTAGCGATATGAGTAAATGTAATACTGCCCATTTTAAAGGTATTCATCGACGACCTCAGCGCAGTTAAACCCCTGGTACATCTGGCCATCAGGCCTCAACTTCGAACTTGTTACAGCATTATCACTAACAAACTTGGTATAAATTGTATCTACTCTTTTAACAGGCTTACCAAATAGCACTCGAGTATGTCCTCCGATAGCAGATACCAGTCGACTACCTAGCATCTGATGTTCTTCAGTTTCTATCTCATCTAATATGGCCTCAACTTGATAAGCCACTGGAATTTTACGGTTTGCATTGATGACATAAACCCAATCTCCTTTTGAGATTGAACAAAAGTCATCCCAGCCATGTTGGCCAGGTGCTAAATCGAAAAAAGCATTGTTACCAAGCGATGCATATATTTTTCGGTGTGGACGATCAGCAATATTTGATACAAGAAATTTTCGCATAATGAACAAAGGCACTTAATACACATGTGTATATACTAATTAAGTTTCCTCACAAAGTAAACCGTACTAAGTACCTTTATTGTTCATTGCAATATAGATCATATTCAATTAACACTAATCATAACGACTTTATATTGATTTCATTGAATTTTAGGCGCAAAGTTAACTATGTAAACCAGCTAAATAGAACGCTTAAAGAGTAAAAAGCGCACACTGGTAACACAGATAAAAGCAAAATTGCGCCAGTACTATCAGCACCTTCATATGAGGTAAATATGAACAAGCTATTAATACTTAGAGCAGTGACGGGGATTTATGACACCTTCAGCCTCTGCAAAAGCCCCCACTTTAATACCAGCCAACTAAACTTGTTAGCGACAGCGAATCGCCTCATCGCTGCATGCTTTAACAGCAAAAGTCCAACTAAGGCTAAAGTCAAAACAGTAAGCATCATCATTTGTTACTTATTTAACGGCATTGTTTTTAGCGTACATGCAACGGATGAGCACCTTGACAGTACAAGGCATCTTCAAACGATTTCCCCGCTTAAAACCGCTTTGCATTTGGAGACTTATTTAGGCGGACATAGTACAAATTTAGCTAACAAAGCCGCACTTTCGTTTAAGTTTGGTCAGAGAAATAGTCAGCATGTTTGCCATATAACCACAACAGAAGAGCATTTAATGCAATCCAAAAATTTACTGGAAAACATTAATTTAAGTGAAAAATATTTCTTCTTTGACTGTCAAATTGATAATGATTTTTATGTATTATCTAATCAGTACCGTACTTATGCCCAAGTAATAATTAAGCAACCTGACATCAACTTTCCAATGTCGATGCATATAGAGGCGAAACTTGTCACAATTGATGGCAAGCTGCTCAATGTCACCAGTGGTGATATCTCACTTAAACGGAAATAGCTCACATGGAATTTGACACAATAAGAGATTATTTACTGACTAAACCTTTTGCTACAGAAGACTTTCCATTCGGAGAATCTACTCACGTTTTTAAAGTTCACTCGAAGATGTTTGCACTAATGTCATGGCGAAATGATGCTTTGATGGTTAATGTAAAGTGCGATCCTGAAGACTCATTCGCCCTAAGAGAGATATTTAGCAATATTACGACGGGATATCATATGGACAAGAAACATTGGATTTCTATCTATTTACAGTCAACTGGGAGTGATAAATCTAAAGAATCTCGATTAATTCCAGATGGCGAGGTATTGCGCATTATTGATAATTCATACCTATTAGTCGTCGACAAACTTCCTAAGAAGCATCAAACAGCCATCAAACTGCTTTTATAACGAACAAGTCAAAGCCTTTTATAGGATTTGAGCAAGACTATTTTTCAGAAAGCAGAGCTGTGTGCACGATTTTTTCGATAGTATTGTCTTGCTCACCCAAGAACTGACAACCAAACTCCACGCCATTTTCGAATAATTTAACATTACACACTCTGGCTTTAATGGTGAGGTTTTCTTGTTCTGTAGCCTCTATCACGATTTCAATCTGCTCTCCCTCTGTTAACTCATCTTTTCCACCTTCACTAACTTCAATATGACAACCTGAAAGTGAAACATCGGTGATTTTAACTTGCCATTGGTTATCACTTAAAGCGATATTGGCAGTTAAATCTGTCAACACACGTTTGGTCGAACGTAAATTGTGAATAACCATATTATCTGGGAAATTCAATACCATAATACGAGATGGCTGACTCAAGGTTTGTTTGATTGTTGAAATAAATGCGATTACAGATGCCTCATGACCTTCCACTAAACCACGAACAGTCACTTGTGAGCCCTGAGTAATGTACTGGCTGTAGCCTCCCAATTTATTTGCATCTGGAAATTGAATTAGTATGAATTGTTCAGGTAGATAACCGATAAAAATGGTACGAAAACGCCCTTTTTTACCTGCAGGAGTCACAATATCAATATTGACAGGCGTACCAGCCAATAAGTATTTAAATTCTTTAGACAACCCCTCTTTAGTATTGATTTGTTTTGTGGTCATTTTACCTTCCCTGAACCTTTTATTTCCCAATCAAAGATTAGCACAAGATTTAACATACACAACAGTGAGTTAACCTTAATTAAATGTTATTCATGTGCTTGCACCTCTTGTATCTAGAGGTCTATGGTGAATATCACAAGGTTAAGGTTTTTGATGTAAAACATAAAAGACATTGCACCAAACCTGAATATTGACGGTCGTCAGATTCAGTCGCCTCAGCCGTTGACATAAGGTAACGGAGTTAACATATGAGAAATCTAGAATTATTCAGCACAGCATCTATCGATCACTTACTTTGGTCTACCAGCACTGACTCACCCAGCTTAGACTCTCCAGCGTTAGACGTATTTACTGACTTTGATGTAGCACGTCCTATTGTCGTTGATGCATCCACCAGCGCAGTGGGCACAGCAATAATCATGGAACAAACCCATGCATTTATGAGATTAGTTGTTGATAAGAACAATAAATTTTTAGGGGTGATAACGCTGCAAGAATTGTCTGACCATAATTTATTTGTTACCGCGAAAAAGCTAGACCTTACTGTAGATGAGCTTTTAGTCACAGAAGTGATGGTGCCAAGAGAAGAGCTACAAGCGTTTGACTATCAACAAATTTCAACAGCCAAAGTCAGTGATATAGTCAGGCTTTTGCAACAAAATAATTTGCACCACATGCTAGTCATCGATCATGAATTGCATCATATCCGAGGGCTGATTGCAGCGAGTGACTTAGCCAGAAAACTCAATATGCCAATAGAAATACATCAACGGCCTTCTTTCAGTCAAATTTTCTCTAATGCCCATTAATGATTTTGCCTAAACGATATAAATCACGGAGCCACTTACCTGAAAATCTCAGGTAAGTGACGATAAACCTGATTGAATATACGCAGAAACTAGCCTTGCTGTGTTAGTTGGCTTTCTTGTTCAGCAATCTGATTATCGAAAGCAACACACTGATTTTTACCATAAGTCTTAGCTTGATATAGGGCCAAATCCGCTTTTTGAATAATCTCTTTCGCTGAGGTGAAGTTGCTAGGTATGCAAGAAACAAAGCCTAAGCTCAAGGTGACGATTTTACTTTTAGATCTTGGGTGCGGGATGCCGAGTTCGGCAATTTTCAAACGAATATCTTCAGCGAGTTGCGACACACTTTCTTGCTGTCCGTAACAAATAATAGCAAACTCTTCACCGCCATAACGGCATACCACATCGGTTGAACGCACACATACGTCAGCTATTGCTTGCGATACTTGTATTAAGCATTGATCTCCTTGGTAGTGGCCTAAGAAGTCGTTATAAGCTTTAAAACAATCAATATCACACATGATTAATGACACTAATTGTCGCTCTCTTCGTGCTAGATTGATAATAAAGTCCAATTGAGAATCGAACTCTCTGCGATTGTTCAGCCCTGTTAATGCATCAAGCTTTGAAAGCTTAAACAATTTAGCACTCGTACGTTCACGCTCAATAATCCCAAAAAGTAATTGTGCATTTCCGCAATCGTCTCGAAGTATTGCTCTCGCTTTACTCGTAAAGTAAAGGATCTCACCTTGGTTAGCGTCATAATAAGGAAATCGATTATGATACTCATCGATATTACCTAACTTCAAATTATGGTAATCCTCAAAAATTTGTTGCGCTTTTTCTGAATCTTTTAAGGCAATATTCTTGTTGTAATCACCAGCTATAGGACAAGTTTTACTAACAGAATGCTGAATAAGTTGAGGGTCTAAGGAGAACATCTCTTGCATGATTTGATTGCAATAGAAAATATTACTGTCTTGCTCTAAGTCAATGAGCCACCAAGATACCCCAGAAAAGTTGAGTAACTCTTGATAAAGTTGGTAATACTTTTTAATCCGTTCATTAGGAAATGTCATATTCAACTAGCCACTTTAAAAAGCTAATTAAGTCGTCAATTCAATGACTAACTTTCCCTTTAGCATGATTATTTAATTGTAAATCTACATTGAGTATAGACCTTGTTGAAAATACTGCCTGTCACGACAAGACTCCACACGATCCAATATGATAATTAATGAATGAAGTTTTAATAGCTGAAGACCCTAATCTTTTTGAAATGCTAAACCAGAATGATGATAATCACTGAGCATAGAGATAGCATCTCGAGTTTACTCAGCAATCCAAGTTTGAGTAATAATGGGCTTAACATCTTTTACAGCATCTAATAATTGTTCAAAAGACTCATATTCAATATCAACCCATAACTTAACTTCAAACGTCGCACCTTTTGTTATCATCCCTACTCCTTTAGGCGTGCCAGTCATAACTATGTCGCCATCTTCTAACGATAAAAACTCAGAAATTGCGGTGTGAATATCAGATACCGAATACATCATTAAGTCACTGTGACCAAATTGTACTATTTCGCCATCAATAGTGAGTTGAAAACAGAACTTGGTATGATTATTTATAAGAGGAAGCGCAACAAATTCACTAAACACTGCAGAACCATTAAAGGCTTTTGCGCGCTCCCAAGGCAGTTGTTTAGCTTTGAGTGTTGACTGCAGTGCTCGTTTAGTTAAATCAAGGCCCACTCCAACGGCAGAGAATTGTCCATCTTTAACCATAAAACACAACTCAGTTTCAAAATGTATAGGTTCTTGATGAAACGAAACTAAGGTGTCAGAAATTGACGAGTTGGGTTTTAAAAATACCACCATATCATCCGGCACTTCATTGCCAAGTTCATTGATATGATCGACATAGTTTCTACCAATACAAATAATTTTTGAAGGCGTTAATCGCTCCTGACCTGAACTTGAATAAACTGTTTTTAACATTACGTCATACCTCAAGATAGCAATGACAAACTAGCTTATTGATTAAATACCGATTAATCAAATACCTTGTTGATATTAAAAATCTTTTCTAGGTGCAAAAATAATCGAATGGCTTCACTCTACAGCCTACTAATCTACCAACTAACTAACCAACTTAGCGACTTAGCGACTTAGCGACTTAGCGACTTAGCGACTTAGCGACTTTAGTGAAATATAGACTGCCTTGAGTTTGACAAATGTAGATACCAAAAAGCCACTGATTGAATATAAAAGTTCAATCAGTGGCTTTTAAAGTAACGATGACCATTACAATAACAATTACAACGACATTATTGATTATGCGTAAGTCGATATAAACTCATCTAAATGCTCGTTGGCAATTTCAATATCGTCGCCAACAAACTGTGCAATATGAAACAGTGCTTCGCCTTCATTTGCGACAGGGATATTACTTAAGCCAATAATAATGCCATCGGTCGGTGATTTAAGTTCTGACAACTCTCCACCTAAAGGGTTTACTACATTGGCTAATACACACCCTTTACTGACTCTTGCGCCAATTTTACGCTTTATATTCACTAAACCATCTGATTCACTTCGCAGCCAATAACTGCGACTAGCGTTGATTGAAGCTGTCGGCTTAAGCTTACTGGTTAACATGCCTAAGTGACGCATCACATTAAGTACACCTGTTAAGCCAGATTTAATCGATAACTCACTAAACCTAAGCGCTTCACCTGCTTCATACAAAATACATGCAATGCCTAGCGAGTTAGCATAACCTCGCATTGAACCCTGCTGTGCTTTTGAGTCCATAATCACTGGCGCGCCAAAAGCTGTTGCCATCGCCATCATGGTTTCATCATCTGTATCGCAACGTATTTGCGGAAAGTTGTCGCGATGAATCGCACCAGTATGTAAATCAACAATATGAGTAGCTTGCTTTAATAACTCATTAGAAAACAAGTGAGCTAAACGACTCGCTAATGCGCCTTTCGCACTGCCAGGGAAACAACGATTTAAGTCGCGTCTGTCAGGTAAATAACGTGATTGATGAATAAAACCAAACACATTAACAATAGGCACAACCACCAAGGTTCCAGTTAAGGTTTTAATGTTCACCTTATCAATCAAACGACGGCATATTTCAATGCCATTTAGCTCGTCACCATGAATCGCTGCGCACACTAATAATACAGGCCCAGGCTTTTTACTATGAAACACTTCAGCATGCAGCTCTAACGGCGTATCATTGTACAATTTTGCTGCGGGCAGTTTGATGCTGGCACGCGTACCAGCATCAATACTAAACTCACCAATTGCAAACGCTTCACGCTTAAGCGCCATTAACCCACACCTTTGGTTTTAGTGCTGTTTGGTTTAGCATTTTTCTCAATAAACTGAATAATTTTTTCAGCCACATCTATACCCGTAGATTGCTCAATTCCTTCAAGACCCGGGGATGAGTTAACTTCCATCACTAAAGGACCATGCTTCGAGCGTAAAATATCCACACCTGCAACATTAAGCCCCATAGTTTTAGCGGCCCGTAATGCCGTCGAGCGCTCTTCTGGAGTCAGCTTCACAATCGTTGCAGTGCCACCGCGGTGAAGGTTTGAACGAAACTCACCTTCAGCGCCTTGACGCTTCATCGCTGCAATCACTTTGTCACCAATCACAAAACAACGAATATCAGCGCCACCAGCTTCAGCGATATACTCTTGCACCATGATATTCGCTTTTAAGCCCATAAATGCTTCTATAACACTTTCAGCCGCTTTACGGGTTTCGGCTAATACCACACCAATTCCTTGGGTGCCTTCAAGTAACTTAATCACGCAAGGTGCGCCGCCAACCATGTCCAATAAATCTGGCACATCAGCAGGCTTATTTGCAAAACCTGTAACGGGTAAACCAATGTTTTTACGCGACAATAATTGCAATGAACGTAATTTGTCACGCGAACGTGAAATCGCTACAGATTCATTTAACGGGTGCACACCCATCATCTCAAACTGACGCAAAACCGCAGTACCATAAAAGGTAACTGAAGCGCCAATACGAGGTACAACAGCATCAAATGTCGGTAATTCTTCACCGCGCATGTGAATACTAGGAGCCATCATATTGATGTTCATGTAACACGCTAGCGGGTCAATGATTTGTACTTCGTGACCTCGAGCTATCGCCGCTTCTTGAATACGACGAGTAGAATATAAGTCTTTATTTCTAGACATAATTGCAATGCGCATAACCTTAAGCTCCTGTTAAATGTGCTGCAGATGAATCCACTAGAAAACGCCCTGCCAGTGCTCGGCGACCTAAAAGCATTCTAAACTGCATGTTGTCACGCTGTGTCAGCGTAAGTTCAATATCAAACTGCGCATCGCCAATAATAATTGGGGTTTTAACCACGTAGCGATTAGTTATGTGACCGCCAGAATCTTTTACGTGGCGACGATCAAAAACCGCAAACTCTTGCACGATTTCTCTGTCTGATTCTTGCTCAGGGTGGATCCAGACTTTGATCCAGTCTTGATCTTGTTTAATAAACGGTTTAATTCTAAATGCGTGTAAACATGACGTCTTAGCACCGGTATCAACTTTCATATTAACCCGTTCATTGCCAAGTTCAGGAAACGTCGCCCATTCACACCAGCCAAGAATTTTTAATGCATTTTTTGTCATGTTTAAGCCTTTTTCACAAAACCTTATTTCGTTAAATATCGTTAAATTGAGAGGCATAAAGGAATTAATAAGACTGCTTTTGACAATATTGCAGCCATATAAAAGTATCAACTTTAGCCAAAACAACACTTTAATTGAGTTAATATCACGTTAAAAACTTACTCTCAATCAGTTTGGAAGCGCATAATACTCCTAAAGTTTAAAAATACTACAAAAAAAATCACAAAATATAAAAAAACTCACCAACAACAAGTAATAACCTTATAAGCACTGCATTCTCAAACAGCTAAAAACAACAATTAACTCTATATAAAACCAACAAAAACCGTAAAGTAAATGAAAATTGACGTTTTAACACACAAAACAGTTTGTTTGAGACAAGTTTAAAAGATGATTATAAGTTAACCACTGAACTTTGTATTATTAGTAATCAAATAAGTCCTACATTCCAAGCTGAGTTTTTTAACATTATGAATTAAAGATAGTAGTCTTTTGTGGCACACTTTGGACTCACCTTTTTTAGGATCTGTTATGTATACTCAGCAAAGTTTTGACTTCTTAACCCTCCTTGCCAATAACAACGATCGCGAATGGTTTAAAGCAAACCAACAAGATTACGAAGATAGGGTTAGAACGCCGACGTTAAAGTTTATTGAAGCCATGCAAGGACCAATCTTAAATATATCACCTCGCCTCACTGCCGTGCCTAAAAAGGTAGGCGGCAGCATGATGCGACCACAAAGAGACAGTCGTTTCAGTAAAGATAAAAGTCCTTACAAGTTAAATGTTGGTATTCAATTCAGACACTTTCAGGGTAAAGATGTCCATGCGCCAGGGTTATATTTACATTTAGCCAATGACGGTTGCTTCCTCGCTGCAGGTATTTGGCACCCTGAATCTAAAGCCTTAAATGCAATTCGCCACTGTATAGATGAAAACCCAAATGGTTATAAAAAGGCATTGAACACATTAGATAAAGCTGGGTTTGAGTTGTCAGGTGATACCCTAGTAAGGCCTCCTCGAGGTTTTGATAAAGAGCATCCGCTTATAGAAGAATTAAAACGCAAAGATTTTATCGCCATTAAACCAATAACGATTGAGCAGGTTTGTGATCAGAATTTTGTAGAGTACTGCGCCAAAGAGTTCGAGAAAACGACGCTATTGATGGGCTACCTTTGTTTCGCTCTCGATTTAGACTTTTAGTTGGTTTCTTAATTAGATTTCTAGTTAGCTTCCTAGTTATGGTTCTAGAAAAATTAGGCTTTTAAAAACTACACTCTTATTAAGCTTGGACTATATAGACTCCAAGCTTACAAACCTCTAAATCAACTTCTTATGATTTGGTAAACCTCCTTCCCAAATAAATTATTTTTAGGGACTACCGGCGTGTATTTCACTCTTAACTCGAACAGTCTTCAATTATTATAAAATCATTTATTCACTGTACCTTTTTCGCTAAACAACCTATATTATTCAATAAAATGCCAACAAATAAACAACAAACATCCCCTTGAACTCGATGTACTGACAAGGCTTGCTGATGATGAATAAACGCCATAAAAATGTTGCCATTAAACCGCTCAGAGGCTTACTTCCCTTAGCCGTACTCATTGCAGCCTCGTTAACTCTTTTTAGCCAACCATCAACTGCCGCATCTGCCCATGTAAAATCTTCTGTAAACCGAAGTGAAACGCCTGATACTGGCGCCGAAAAGCTGCTTTTACCTTATGTTTTCAGTACGGATTCAATGGGCGTTAATATTGGCCTGGGTGCTATGGTCAGTGGTTATTATCAAGAACAGATGACAGTCGGCGGAACCGTATATGGTGGCGATGTCAGTTATGGTGTAGGCGGCGGGGTTTGGAATTATAAGCTCCCTAAGACTGAGCGATTTTATTTAAGTCTTGTTGGCTTTATGGGTTACTACCCGCAGCAAAAAGCTTATGCAAGTTCAGGTGATGGATACACTCCCCCAGGCACACCATTACCTGGCAGTAATGATTCCTCAACCGAGCAATTTCTACAAGCTGACGGCTCATCAAACTGGTGGGATATCAAGCTTGAATATGCTTTACCCATTGGCGCAACCAAAGATAAAGGTCGCGTAACTTATGAATTAACTGGAGGATTATTAACTTCAGAGCCGACTGGCGGTAAAGTATGGAACCCACTTGAATCTGGTGCCACTGTTGCTGTTTTAAAGCAATTTAATCGTTATGAAAGTTATGAGTTTGATGACGATGAACTCGATGGTGCTGTTCACGCTATTGAGCTAGGACTGCTCTACAACAATACCGATTTTTCAGTTAACCCAAGTTTTGGTAGTAAGCAGTATCTATCAATCTCACATGATGCAGGCTGGTTTGAGTCTGAACAATCTTGGACTTTTGTAGAATTTGAAGCCAGTAAATACTTTTCATTTGGGCAATCAGATTACGCATCCCAACGAATTTTGGCGTTGAACTTTTGGACAGGTTACTCCCCTTCTTGGGAACTTGAATACGATGAGCAAGGTGGTAGAAAGGTTAATAATAACGCCCCATACAGTGAGGGCGCTTCATTAGGCGGCTTTTATAGAATGCGTGGCTTCGAAAGTAACCGTTTTCATGATAAAGCATCTATCTACGCTACCGCAGAATACCGCTACACCCTTAAATATAACCCCATAGAAGATGTAAGCTGGCTTAAATTTTTACGTTTAGATTGGTTTCAACTTGTGGGTTTTGTTGAAGCAGGACGCGTTGGTGAATCCTATACCGCCGATGAATTGTTAACTGATATGAAATACGACTATGGCGTGTCTTTACGAGCATTAACCGCAGGGATTGTAGTCAGGCTTGATGTTGCAACATCTGATGAAAGCACTAATGCTTGGGTCATGGTTGATCACCCTTTTTAATGTCATAGCTACTTTTATATCATAACAGCTGCCCTTTTAAAGAGGGCAAGCACACTGTTTGTCAATGAACACTTATACATATTCAACCAAAATTAAAGACATGCTAAAATAGCGCATTATTTTTATAGATTACAAAAATCCTTTGTGATCACAGCCACTCTTGAGTTCGCCATGCCATCAGCACCACAATCTACCATAATCGCTAATACACCAGCAGAAAAAAGAGCGCTTAGCTACTCTACTACCATCAAAAAGCTATTTGATGAAGTACTGGACACTAAAATGCCTGCAGACAGGATTGTGGCTAATTATTTCCGTGAACATAAAAAACATGGCTCTAAAGACAGACGCGTGATCCGTGAAACTTTATTTGGGCTATTTAGATGGTGGGGCTGGCTTAAGCAATTAGGCTCACAACATGACGACCAAACGTGGTACAAAATGCTCAGTGCATGTGCATTATTAGAGCAACATAATTGGCGTAGCTTTGCTGATGCTTGGCAAGTATTTGCTGTACTTTCTGATGCTCAATTAGAGATAATAACGACTCTTATTGCCTCCGATGAGGTAGTAAACACTGACTCAGTGGTTGCGAAAAATCAGCTGCTTAATAAGCTATTTACTGACATTGAATTCACTGAAACTCAGTTGCTACCTGATTGGTTTTGGGAAGTTTGCCCTGTTGATGACCATAAAACACAAATACAGCTAATAGAAGCCATGAGCTCTAGACCACCTATTTGGGCAAGAGTACAAAGTCATGATACTCAAAAGGCACTAAATGAACTTCAGCAAGCTGGTATTGATGCATCCCTAAGTGAATTCTTTAGTGATGGCATTAGCTTAGGCAGTAAAAGCATTAACTTGAATGAAGTTAAACTATATAAAAATGGCCAGTTAGAAATACAAGATTTAGCCTCACAAGTCATTGGTAACATTTGTCAGCCTAAAGCAGATGAACACTGGTGGGATACCTGTAGTGGCGCAGGCGGTAAAACCTTACAACTTAGATCATTGATGATGCAAGATGCAGCAAAAGCAACGTCTAATGGCAGCGTAATATCATCCGACATTCGCTCTAAAGCATTAGAAGAGTTAAACAAGCGCGCTAAAAGAGCTGGTTTTAACAACATCTCAATTTCGCGTTGGAAATCAGAAGCATTACCGGTTGAAGCTAATCATTTTGATGGTGTATTAGTTGATGCACCGTGTAGTTGCACTGGTACATGGCGCAGAAACCCCGACATGCGTTGGATAGATGACAGAAGCTGTGTCGAAGACAAACCAACTCTTCAATTAGACATTCTAACTCGTAGCGCTAAAGCAGTTAAGTCAGGTGCAAGTTTAGTTTATGCCACCTGTTCTTTATCACCAATTGAAAATGAAGCCGTGGTTGAAGCGTTTTTAGCGAGTAATAAAGAGTTTACTCTTGAGACGATTACCCACCCATTTACACAGCAGCAAAACACAATGCTGACAGTATGGCCTTATGAAGCCAATAGTGACGGTATGTTTGTCGCGAAAATGGTGAAGCGATAGCACGAGAGTGTTATTTACTTAAAGTCTGATTAAAGCCTTTTTAGTTCACTTGTTACTCGTTAATTACTCAATTGAGTTATGTGGCTAAACAAGGCTTTTTATTGGTCGAGACTATTGGTCATGAAAACCAAAACAGTAAAAATAGATGTGGCTAAATTAGAGTTTTTCAACAAGCCGCTTTAAAGAGCAAGTCCAGTCAGGTGCAGTTATTCCCCAAACCTCTTTGATCTTTTGACAATCCAACACAGAATATTTAGGTCTTAGCGCTTTGGTATTTGCTTGCACAGCAAATGCCTCTGATGAAATAGCTACAACCTCAGGTTTAGAACTGATTTTTTTCTGCTGTAAAGCTTCATCCCAAATCTGCTGGGTTAACTCAAACCAAGTCATGGCAGCACTGCCACAATAATGAAATGTTCCCCAATCAGCTTGCCCTGCATCTATTGCCATCAACAGTTTAAATATCGTTGCGGATAAGTCATCGGCAAAGGTTGGGCAGCCTTGTTGATCTGAAATCATTGTTAACTGCGAATGCTGCTTAGATAACCTTAATACTGTTTTTGCAAAGTTATTGCCATACTGACTAACCAGCCAAGATGTACGGATAATGAGGTGTTGTTTTAATACCTCATTGATCAGTTTTTCACTTTGTAATTTGGTCTCGCCATAGGTATTAACTGGTTGAGTATCATCAGTTTCAAGATAAGGCGAAATTGACTCACCATCGAATACATAATCGGTCGATAGATGAATAAGTGGGATTTTATGATGGTTTGCAACTTTCACTAAATTGTTGGTACCAACAAGATTAACTTCTCGGCACAATTCAATATCTATTTCAGCTTGTTCTACATTGGTATAAGCCGCAGCATTAGCAATAATGTCTGGTTTGGTCATTGCCATATATCGTGACACTGAATCTGAACAACAAATATCAACATCAGATTTATTCGTTGACTGGAGTTCGAACTTAGCACTGAGAAGTGATGAGTTTTGTTTGAAATAGGCAATCAAGCTTTGGCCTAATTGACCATCAGCGCCAACTAACCAAACTTTCACAGAACTAAATCCTTCGACATCTCACCCTTAAAAATCAAGCCTTTATGCACTAACTCTTCCAACGTCAAACCAAGCGTATCTTTGGTTGATAATATTGAGTCTTTAATCGGCCAATTTATTGCCAAGTCAGGATCATTCCAAAGCAAGCAAACTTCATGCTGAGGCGCGTAATAATCAGTGCATTTATATTCAACATCCGCAAGCTCTGATAAGGTTACAAAGCCATGGGCGAACCCTTCAGGGATCCAAATTTGGCGTTTATTTTCAGCCGATAGCTCAACACCAAGCCACTTGCCAAAACTCTTTGAGTCTTTACGAAGATCGACTGCCACATCAAAGATGCTTCCCCGAGTGACACTAATAAGCTTTCCCTGAGGCTGTTGTCTTTGAAAGTGAAGGCCTCTTAGTACACCTCGTTTAGATTGAGACACATTACTTTGTACGAAAGGCTTATTTATATTCAATGCTTGCAGGTAGCGCTCTGCTTGAAAGCTTTCATAGAAAAAGCCTCTGTCATCATTGAATACTTGAGGTTCGATGATTTTAACATCCGCCAGTGATGTATCGATGATTTTCATGCCGTTACTATTACTGTTACTGGTCTTATGATTTGTCATATGAATTGCCATGTTCTTGTGGGATAAGCATTAGATAATCACCATAAGCTGTATGCTGATGACGCTGAGCTTGTTTCATCAGTTGTTCGACATCAATCCATTGATTAATAAATGCAATTTCCTCTAAACAAGCCACTTTAAGCCCTTGACGTTTTTCTACTGTTTGCACAAAATGACTGGCCTCTAATAATGAGTCATGAGTACCTGTATCTAACCAAGCAAAGCCTCGCCCTAAAATTTCGACATTCAATTGCTTGTTATTCAAATAAGCAGAATTCACATCAGTAATTTCTAACTCACCTCTTTGAGAAGGTTTAATAGACTTCGCGATATTAATAACGTCATTGTCATAAAAATACAAGCCAGTGACAACATGGTTTGACTTAGGTTTTAACGGCTTCTCTTCAATATCGGTGACCAGCCCTTCGTCATTAAAACCTATAACCCCAAAACGCTCAGGCTCGCTGACTCTATAGCCGAATATCGTCGCACCAGATGGTTTCGACACCGCTTTTTTAAGTTGCTCACTAAAGCTTTGGCCGTAAAAAATATTATCACCTAGAACTAACGCGACATTACTATCACCAATAAACGATTCGCCAATAAGAAATGCTTGCGCGAGTCCATCAGGAGAAGGTTGTGGCTCATAAGTAATCTGAATTCCAAACTGCTCACCATTACCCAATAAGCGTTTAAAATTAGTAAGATCATCAGGACTAGAAATAATTAACACATCTCGAATACCTGCCAGCATTAACACTGACAATGGATAATAAATCATAGGTTTATCATAAACAGGTAACAGCTGTTTAGAGGTGCCAAAGGTAATAGGATAAAGGCGGCTACCACTGCCACCAGCAAGGATAATACCTTTATAAGCAGATGAGTTAATTTGTGTCATTAGTTAGCATTCACTCTGTCAAATGGCTTCAATTGATAACCTTCATCTATTATATTTTGGCACCAACCTAAGTGGCTTAAATACCATTGCACAGTTTTTCGTAAACCTGATTTAAATGACTCTGTTGGCTGCCAACCAAGCTCTGTTTGTATTTTAGTGATATCAATAGCATAACGCACATCATGCCCGGGTCTATCAGCTACAAAAGTTATCAATTCAGCATATGATTTAAGTTCGCTTTTGCATGGTGCCAACTCATCTAATAACTCGCACACTTGGTGAACAACATCTAGATTTGTTATCTGATTCAAACCACCAATATTATACACTTGCCCTACTTTTCCTTGAGTGAGCACTTTAAATAATCCCCGAACATGATCGTCAACATGCAGCCAATCTCGCACTTGTTTACCATCGCCATAAATAGGTAAAGCTTTGCCAGCTAGGGCGTTTAAAATCATATGGGGAATGAGTTTTTCAGGATATTGAAACTGACCATAGTTATTCGAGCAATGACTCATCACAACGGGTAAACCATAGGTTCGATGCCATGCGTTGACTAAATGATCAGAGGAAGCTTTCGAAGCTGAATAAGGTGAACTTGGCTTATAGGAGGTTAATTCATTGAAAGCCGGCTCATCTTGGCTTAAATCACCGTAAACCTCATCAGTGGAGATATGAACAAAGCGAAAATTGTGCTTATCTTGCTCATTTAACGTTAGCCAATAATCTTTGGCTGCTTCTAATAACTTAAATGTGCCAACAATATTGGTCTCAATGAACGCTGAAGGACCATCTATGGAGCGATCCACATGACTCTCGGCAGCTAAATGCATTACAGCTGTAGGTTTGAAGTCCGAAAATACTTGCTTCAAAGAATCAGAATCACAAATATTACCATGTACGAAGTGATATCTAGGGTTAGTTTCTACACTCTTTAAAGAGGCTAAATTACCTGAATAACTTAACGCATCAAAATTCACTACGGTTTCATTGGTAGTGTCTAAAATGTATCGAATTAAATTTGCACCGATAAAACCCGCACCGCCAGTGATTAAAAGCATAAATGTCCTGTAAGAGCGTAAAGTGGCAACGAATAAACAACGGATTATATCAAACAAAACAAAAATGCCAGCGTAGATTACGCTGGCATTGTTAATTTTAATAGCTACATAAGCAAATTAAAGCTGATTCACAATCTGGCGATTAACCCGCAAGCTTTACCGCATCGGCAATACTTTGTGCTTGAGTTTGGGTCATTTCAGCGCAAGTAGACTCAACCATCACTCGAATTAAAGGTTCAGTGCCTGACTTACGCAGTAACACACGACCACGTTCACCCATAAATGCTTCAGCAGCTAACACTGCTTGTTTAACTGATTCAGTAGCGATAATCTCATCGGCATTATCGGCATTTAAGCGTACATTGATAAGCACCTGAGGCAGTTTAGTCATTCCAGCCTTAACATCTGCTAAGCTTTTTCCTGATTCAATCACCGCATCAAGTACTTGAAGTGAAGCAACAACACCATCACCTGTGGTTGTATGTTTTAAGCTTAAGATATGACCCGAGCCTTCACCGCCGAGTTGCCAACCAGTCTCTTTTAATTGCTCAACCACATAACGGTCACCCACTTTGGCGCGAACAAAAGGAATATCCATCTCTTTTAGCGCTAACTCAAGGCCTAAGTTAGACATTAAGGTGCCTACTACACCACCTTGTAATTCACCTTTAGCGTGTGCTGCTTGAGCAAGAATAAACAAGATTTCATCGCCATCAACTGCATGGCCATTATGATCAACAAACAAGACTCTATCGGCATCACCGTCTAACGCAATACCTAGGTCTGCTTCATGAACCATAACAGCCGTTTGCAGACTATCTAAGTGGGTTGCGCCACAACGTTCGTTGATATTAAGCCCATCTGGTTTGTCATTAATGCTAATAACTTCTGCACCAAGTTCAGCATACACTTCTTTAGCAATGTGATAAGCCGCACCATTAGCAGAGTCAACCACAATTTTAAGACCAGTCAATGATTTATCTTTATCAAATGTGCCTTTACAAAACTCAATGTAGCGACCTGCGGCATCTGATATACGACGTACCTTGCCCAATTTGTCTGAATCGACACACGTCATCGCACCATGATTAATCGCTTGATCAAGTAAATGCTCGATTTCTAATTCTTGCGCATCATTTAATTTGGTACCCGAGTTTGAAAACAGCTTAATACCATTGTCATAATATGGATTATGAGATGCACTGATCACCACACCTGCATCGGCTCTAAAAGTCGATGTTAAATAAGCAATCGCTGGCGTAGGCATTGGGCCAACGAGCGCGCAGTTAATGCCAGCCGCAGAAAAGCCAGCTTGCATTGCTGTTTCAAGCATATAACCACTAATGCGAGTATCTTTACCAATAATCACTTCTTTGGTGCCTGCTGACGCTAAAACCGTCCCAGCAGCCCAACCTAATTTCATTGCAAAAGACGGATTAATAGGGAACTCCCCCACCTTACCGCGCACACCGTCGGTGCCAAAATACTTACGAGACATTATTACTCCACTAAAAACTACAAGCTCGTGGCTCACTGCTGATGGCACTTAGCGCATAGCTAACAGCTCACTGCTCACTGCTCTTTTAAAAATCGAATGCTTAAATTCACTGCGGCTAAGTTTACCTAATTTTCAACCAAATTTAACCACATTTATTTACAGCACTTCATAGAGTTCAAATTATGTCGCCGCTACATCGAATTTCGGTGACTTACTTAGCATTAGCTAAACAACTTATCTGTAGCTGACATTGGTTGTTTGTGAACATGACTCAACACGGTTAGGTAGGTCTTGCTAATCTCAGCAACTTTATAAGCGAAGGTTACAGAAGGCACTAACATTAGAGATTTTGGGGTAGGTTTTCTTGGGGTGATGTACGAATGCGCTGATACAGCAGTTAGCTATCTGTTGTCAGTTGTCAGTTGTCAGTTGTCAGTTGTCAGTTGTCAGTAATGAAATAGCATTAAACACACCAACAACTAACGGAATATTACTTTACAGTGATGTAGCGATGTTCAATTAAATAGTTAATCACTTGCTTGGCACAAACTTCAATATCGTTTTCTGCTGTTTTAACGTGGACTTCAGGAGTTAAAGGCGCGTCGTAATCTGAGTCGATACCGGTAAAATGTTTAATCTCACCTGCTCGGGCTTTTTTATATAAGCCTTTAGGATCTCGCTGATCGCAAATCGCTATAGGCGTATCAATAAACACCTCAATAAATTGTCCTTGGTTAAGCTGAGATCGCACCATTTCTCTGTCTTGTAAAAATGGCGAGATAAATGCCGTAGACACTATTAACCCAGCATCCACAAATAGCTTTGACACTTCACCAATACGACGAATATTTTCAACCCGGTCAGCATCACTAAAGCCTAAATCGCCATTTAAACCATGGCGGACGTTATCACCATCTAACACATAGGTTTTACAACCCAAATCATAGAGCATTTTATCTACAGCATTAGCAACGGTTGATTTACCTGAGCCACTTAACCCCGTAAACCACAACACTGCGGCGCTATGCCCATTGAGCTTGCTACGTTCATCATGGCTAACACTCGCTAGATGCCAAACAACATCGGTTGATTTTTCAGCGCTAACGTCAATAGACTGATAAGGCGTTTGTGACATGATAAATCCTTGTAATACTTAAGTTGTTAAAAAGGGAAGAAATAAGGCACAGCCAGAATGACAATAGCGCCATAAACCACACTGACCGGCAAACCAACTTTGATAAAATCGTTAAATTTATATTGACCAGCGTTGAACACCATTAAATTGGTTTGATAGCCATAAGGGCTAATAAAACTGCCACTGGCGGCAAATGCTACCGTCATTACAAATGGTAATACATCCACCCCGAAACCTAACGCTACACTGTAAGCAATTGGAAACATCAGTGCGGCCGCAGCGTTGTTGGTGACAAGTTCTGTCATGAACCAAGTTAAAAAGTAAATAATAATCAAAGCTAAGTAAACATGATTACTGTCAAAACCATCGCTTATCCAATCACCTAAAAAGCCAACAACACCAGCATTAGCCAATGCATGAGATAACAAAATAGCGGCAGACACAATTAACCAAATATCAATGGGCAGCCTACGCATGATTTCATTAACACTAATCGACTGAGATAAAATAAGACAGCCAAGTAAAATCACTAACCCTTGAAATAACTCGACCCATCCCAAAGCAGCTAACGCCACGGTAGAAACAAAACCGCCCACCGCTAACCAAGCCCGCCAACCACTTAGCCTGACTTCTGTTTCAACTCCGCTTAAAAAGATGAAATTTTTACTGATATTACGTCTAGATTTAAAATCTTCACCGACAGCAAGCACTAAAAAATCGCCCGCTTTTATGCATACCTCACCTAACTTACCTGACACTTGCTCACCATCACGCCTAATAGCCACAACAGCAGCATCGAACAAGGCTCTAAAGCCGACATGTTTCAGTGTTTTTCTAATTAAAATGCTTTCAGGTCGCACAACCACTTCAGTTAAATTAGCGGTTGTCAGTTCATTTTGGTGAGCAAAGGTTTTAAGGCCTGAAAACTGAGCTAGCTGTTCAACTTTAGTAATGTCACCTGAAAAAATTAACCGATCATCTTGTCTTAAAATTTCACTTGGAGAAACAGGACTAATTAAGCATCCATCACGCACTGTACTGGTCAACCCAAATTGGACACTTTTAGTTGAGAATGTTCAAACTCTACAGGTGACAGATCACCATTAGCAGAATGAAGTCGCTCCAAGTTGTAATATTTCATGTAAGCAGTCACATCTTGCTTCATAAACTCCCTTGTTGGTTGAGAAACTTTAAAAAACCAATCGTGTTTCAAACTACCAAAGAAACGTTCAACGACTGCATTATCCCAACACGCACCAACATCCCCCATACTAGCTCGAATACCATAGCTAGAAAGCAGCTTGCCGAATTGCTTGCTGGTATACTGTGATCCTCGGTCACTGTGAAATACCAGCCCTCTGGCCGGTTGGCGCAGATTGTAAGCTTTCATTAATGCCTTAGATATCAAATCCGTGGTCATACGCTTGTCTATGTGCCATCCAACGATCCGGCGTGAATATAAATCCATTACAACTGCCAAATACATCCAGCCTTCACCTGTCTTTAAATAGGTCACGTCACCTGCCCAAACCTGATTTGCGGATACTGGGTTAAAGTTCATGTTTAACAGATTATCAGCCACGGCATCAGAGTGTTTTCGCTGTGTCGTCACCTTGTAAGCTCGTCGCTGGGTAGCTTTGAGTCGAAGGCGATGCATAATTTTACGAACGAGATAGCGACCAACCTGGTAGCCTTCCTTGCGCAACTTCTTCACCATTTCACGATTCCCTAAGCTGCCTCTACTTTGCTTAAATAGCTGTCGAACAAGGCGATAAAGCTTCAGTGTTTCAAGGCTTATCACGTGTGCAGGGCGTTTATGCCAATCGTAATAGCCTGACTTACTCACACTCATTACTCGACATAACAGTGCTACAGGAAACAGGTTTGATTGCTGTTTGATGAAGCGAAATTTTACTTCATTTCTCTCGCAAAGAAGGCACTTGCCTTTTTTAGGATTTCTTTCTCCATGCGTAATTCTTTGTTTTCTCTACGCAATCTCTTCAACTCATCACGTTCTGACTCTTCTAAAGCGATACCTTGTTGTAGGGCTTGGTATTTTTCCTTCCAGTTGTAAAGCAAACTGGTGCTAACCCCAAGAGACTTTGCTGCATCAGCAACGCTATAACCTTGCTCTAGCACCATCAAGACGGCTTCATCTTTATATGCTTGCGGATAACTCTTATGTGATTTTTTTTGACTCATATAGACCTCTTAATTTATTGACCATACTGTCTCAAAATTAAGTGTCCGATGGAATTAGACCAGAACAAAGTAACACACTGACATCATCAACTCTAACTAATAACGCAGCCCAAAAAGCAAAGCTTAGAAAAACAGTATCAATTGCGATACTCACTAACCGTTTCTGGCTTCGCTCTAAACGAAATAAACTTTGCAAAAAATCCATTTTCCGCTCCATAAACTTAAAAATCATATTGTATTACTTCTTTAAATACGTACGCCTCACCACTATACCATTTACAGGGTAATATGAATAATGCGAACAACTAGCTTAGGATATTATATGTGAGAGCATGAAAGAACACGAAGAAAAAACTTAACTTGTGCACTACTCTGGAATTGTAGGAATAAATGTGAACAAAAAACCGATGAGACACATTTTTATCGACTTTTTTGATCATGAGACAGAAAAAGTTAGCGCTAGTTTAAGTAAATCAATACTCTAGCGCTAAAATCATAATAGATAGATAGACCTATTCAACTAGGTTAACAACTAGTACTAATCTGAGCCGAATAAATCGCGAGTATATACTTTATCTGCAACATCACGAATTTCATCAACCATGCGATTTGAAACAATGACATCACAACTCGCTTTAAACTCTTCAAGTGATTTAATGACTTTAGAGTGAAAGAATTCCTCTTCTTCTAAAACTGGTTCATAAACAAAGACTTCAATGCCTTTTGCCTTTAAGCGCTTCATAATCCCTTGAACACTCGATGCTCTGAAGTTATCAGAACCCGACTTCATGATTAATCGATAAATACCAACTCTAGTTGGGTTACGCTTTAAAATTGATTCCGCAACAAAGTCTTTACGAGTCGTATTTGATTCCACAATTGCGCTTATTATGTTGTTAGGCACATCAACATAATTAGCACGTAATTGTTTAGTGTCTTTTGGTAAACAATAACCACCGTAACCAAATGATGGATTGTTATAATGATTACCTATTCGAGGATCTAATCCGACTCCTTCAATGATCTGGCGTGCATCTAATCCATGCAATTCAGCGTAAGAATCTAGCTCATTGAAGTAAGCAACACGAAGAGCTAAATAAGTATTAGAAAATAGCTTAACTGCTTCAGCTTCAGTAGAGTCTGTAAACAGTACTTCAATGTTTTCTTTAATCGCACCTTCAACCAAAAGATTTGCGAAAACTTGAGCCCGTTCGGAGCGCTCACCAACAATAATTCGCGAAGGGTGTAAGTTATCATATAAAGCACGGCCCTCTCGCAAAAACTCTGGTGAAAAAATTAAATTATCACAACCCAGCTCTTCTTTAATCCGAGCAGTATAACCCACTGGCACAGTTGATTTAATAACCATAATAGCATTAGGGTTTGTGGCCATCACATCTTTAATAACCGCTTCTACAGATGATGTATTGAAAAAATTAGTTTCTGGGTCATAATCTGTAGGAGTTGCGATGATGACATATTCAGCATTTTTATACGCATAGTCTTTATCAAGCGTAGCTTTAAAATTGAGAGTTTTATTAGCTAAGAAGTCTTCAATTTCAACATCAACAATTGGCGCTTTTTTTTCATTGAGCATTTCTACTTTTTCAGGGATTATATCAACCGCAACAACTTCATTGTTTTGAGCCAAAAGCATTGCGTTAGATAAACCAACGTAACCTGTACCTGCAACTGCTATTTTCATTTCTTTATAACCTCAATAATTTACTTCTGTGCCAGTAATAAGACATGCTTAAGAATTTGACATGTTTTATCTATTTCAGCCTCAGTCAATGTAGGATGAACCAAAAACATTATACTGGTTTCACCTAATACTAATGCATTGGGTAAACGATATTCAGGACGCCAAGGGGTATTATCAAAGGCTTTCTCAAGATAGATCTCAGAACAACTGCCTTGAAAAGCTGGCCCCCAAAAGCCATAATTTCATCCACAATACGATCACGACTCCAGCCTTCGGCTAAGTTCTCTGGCTTTACAAATAAATAATGCTTGTATTCTGCATGTTCAATATAATCAGGCACAACAACAGTTCTGACTACATTTATATCTGCCACAGCTGTGTCTATCGCTTTTGCATTTGATTGACGTTTAGCAGTCCAATCTAGCATTCGAGTTAACTGAATGCGCCCTATCGCACCTTGCATTTCAGTCATACGCCAATTAGTACCAAAGCTTTCATGTAACCAACGAAACCCTGGTGGGTGTTCTCGGTTATAAATTGCATCAAAGCTTTTACCATGATCTTTATAAGACCACATTTTAGACCACAACGTTTTGTCATTGGTAGTCACCATGCAGCCTTCACCACCAGTAGTCATAATTTTGTCTTGGCAAAAGACCAAGCACCAATATGACCAATAGTACCTACGCCCTGCCCTTTATATTTAGCACCATGAGTTTGGGTACAATCTTCAATCACATAAAAACCATGCTTTTCAGACAATGCCATAATGGCATCCATTTCAGCAGGCATACCCGCAAAGTGTACTACAATCACAGCTTTTGTGTTCGGTGTTAATACTGCTGCTATTGACTCAGCAGTAATCGTTTGGCTATTTAAGTCTACATCCGCAAATACAGGGTTCGCACCGGCGGTAACAATTGAAGAAGCGGATGCCAAAAAGGTACGAGGCGTGGTGATCACCTCATCAAGCTCTGTGCCTTTAAAAGCAGCACCTACCCCTAAGGCATTTAGAACCAAATCAAGCGCCAAAGTGCCATTACCCAGTGCAATTGCATAATCACAACCACACCAAGCCGCAAATTCAGTTTCAAAATGACGACATTCTTGCCCAGTCCAATAGATAGATAGTTAGGCCTATTAGACGTTTTTACAGCTAGTCATTTTATAAGTTAAATTCAGTTACTTACAATGAACCCATATTAAGCATGAGACATATCTTTGCCTGAAAATGGCCATTTGAGACAGTTTCCCCCCATCCTTCCCTGAGTAATAAAGCTGAATTTTTCACATGATTTGAACATCGGTGGTGTACTTTTACGATATAAAGAACTAAAAGTGTAATTTTCGAAAACAGAAAAGTTTAAAAGCTTCTTAAGGTCGTTATAAATATTGACAGTTTAAAAATTTGACTGTATTTTAATTTTCGGTTTTATGTTACCCCCTGGTCGAAGCAGTCAAAACGTATTTTATATAAAAACTCAATTAACTTTTTCCCTTTCACAATAGTCTTCGAATGTGACGCATAAATGCAAAGGTGAAAAATGTTTTCAAATATACTCCAAGCTCAACTAATCAACCCCCTCTTTCTCAATCAAGCCTTACAACGCCTTGATGTTTTCCTTAATGAAGAAATGATGAATTTCTCTGCAGAAGATGTGATCTGTACAATCACTGACAATCAACTTGGTATCGACGAATTATCAACCGAGATAGATAGAGACGTTCTTATATCCGAAGCAATTCAACGAACACCTGTACATCTTAAGCGCCTGAACAAAGCTCTCAGCAACAAAAACTTCGTATATGAAACACTTTCTTGTGAGTTTGACTATGAAAAAGAACTATTTCCTTTAGCCATTATTGATAGCTTTAGATTCGGAGCAGACTCTTATGACCATTTTGAAATCAAAAGTATGGTTAATCGCTTAAAAACTAAATTCAATATTTCTCATACGAAAGCCAAAAACCTAATTGCAAGGGTTTGCGGTTTGAAAACAGGGAATGAAGTCCAGAGATTTGCCGATATGATTCCCCGGTTCCTTTCCGTATGGATGGAATTATTATATGGTTTATCATTAAAAAGGGAGTTTTATCAAATAGCACTCAAGCAAGCGAACGCAATACTACCAAACTTCCCCAAACTCAGTAGTATTAATGTTCGTTACGAAAATGATGTTATTGTTAGCAAAATGGTGTGTAAAGAAAGTAACATCGATCTACTATCGGAGCTTCGCGAATTTAGTTCACTTAAAAACAGTTTCTACCGAAATATTTATGACACCTTGATAGAAGGTAAAGTTGAAGGTTATTCAATCCAATTTGAGCGTTTTTTTTATCACCACCTATATGATTTTGCTATTTGCCAGCCAATATCCTCTAATTTAAAACAAGTTGAATCGATGCAATGCATATTTTTATCTTTAATAAGAGAGTGTCTGACTAACTCAATTACCCGCCCTTTACTCTACTCTAAGCGAAATGTTTTAAAAAATAAACGAGGTCAATCTTCAAAGGCAGCTCTTAGTATCAGTGGGATCCAATACTATTGGTATGCGCACATCATAATGGGTTCTAAAATGTATCCAAATGAAGCTCAAGCTGCATGCTTGGATCACAGGATGAAAGCACTTAACAATGAATTTAGACCAACTATGTACGATGATTTATTCTAACTCAATGAACTGTCAACTGCTCGATGGCTTACCAAAGACAAAATTAATTCTAATAGAATTGTATTTCTAAACTAAATTGAGAGCAAAAATAAACTGCACTTTATTACCTGTAGTTGCAACTTTTACTGAATAAATTAATAAGTTAGGTAGTGGTTAATTTTTATTAACTACTACCTATTATTACTAATTGCTTTAATCACGTTCAAAACATTTCAATCTTTCACTTTGAACCAAGCCCGTTTTTAAAATACATAGTGTTTTTTTCAAGCCTATTTCGGCCACTATCAAATCAAATTTGTTTGACAAGCAGAACTGAGTGAATTTTTTTCCATCTATTTTTAGACGGTTCTCAAGAAGAATATTTTCAAAAGACCATTCTTCACCTGCTTTTCCAGTACACAATTGAATATTACCGATTTTAAATACTCCTTCTATACAATAGTTTTTGTGATTGCTAGACTTAATTTCAACGTAAACTTGCTTCAGCTTCCCTACAAAATCAACAACGTTTGAGTTTGAATACTTAAAATACCACGAAAAATCACTTTCACTTGGATATGATGATGTAGAGGGGCAAGGTAAATTTCTATATTCCTTGTTATCTAAAACAGGGCTAATGACAACCATATATTCAGTCTGCTTTTTTGAAGCATATTCTTGATAAATTGATTTAAGGCAATCTGGAAATATATCAAGTACGAACTCATCATTGGACACATGCTCATAATATTCTTTGGGGGATGTAACGCAAAGGACACTATCCTCAATTCCAACGTATTTAAATTTGAACGGTTGTAATTTATTCACAGCATCTTCTGTCTGTTCATCGACAACTTGAAAACCATAAATACAGTAACTATTCCCATAAATAGACACTAGGTTAGGCTTATAATCATCACCAGTATTAATACGAAGGGCCTTTTGAAGCCACTGAGTAAGTTGGAGCTGCTGATTGCATAACCCTTCAGTTAAATCTGCGAAGTCTAAAGATTCATAGTAATCCTCAGGATCCAAAGTTTTTCTTAGTTTCTGAGACTCAATATATTGAAGGCAATTCTGCTCCCAGATTTTACGGTATTCATCAGTCCAAGCAACAGGAAAGGTTTCACGCAGGGTTAACATGTAATGATACTCATCTTCTAGCATTTCGAATGCTTCATCAGAGAGTCGAGCTTTTAGCTTCGCAATATCAAAAACAGGAATAAGAGCCAAAATAAATTGCTTTCCATTAAGTTCTGAAAGCATTATTTTGCAATCAGTTTCAGGGAAAAAGTCTGCTTCAAAAGGGAACAAATTGGTTAAGTGATCTATACATACATCCGAATCTACTAGTGATTCCGTTTCAAAACGAAATATTTTTGTAATCAACTCGATCTGAGCTTTCGTTGTATTATTTAAAAATACATAGTTATTAAGACGATGAGCTAACTCAGCTCTAATACTGTGGAACCAACGCTTATCACTGAGATCATTATGATTGAGCTCTGAAAGCCTGAGCATTTGGGGGACATTTAGTTGTTTAAATAATGGCCCAGCTGTGGTTTTGTTGATGTGATACTTGAGGTCATTCCAAGATGAGAAACCATAGAAAACTTTTGCTACAGCCTCCCTTGCTTCTGTTAATGTAAGATTACTGCTATTTTTCAAGTGTTTTGCTTGCCATTGAGCAGAATCTACTCGGGCCGATGGTGTAAAACGTTTTTTTTGCATAATGATGTTCTATATGAGGTTTATACTCATGGTCTGACTCGTGAAAGCACACCAAGGATTCCAGTATTTCAAATTAGAACGGTGCAAAGCTTTGCCACTGATACACGAGACACACACTTCCGAACAAGCGCAATCAATAATAACTGGTTCAACCCCTCCCTTGTCAAGGGTCATTAAAAACTTAACTGCACCAGCTAATATATAAAAATTGGACACTTAACAAGAAATTAAAATATTACCCTCTGAAACCAGTGTTAATTAAGCCTCTAAGATCAAAATCTCGATAATATCAATACACGGTAAGCAAAAAAAGCAAAAAACAAATCAGCAATTTTTTTAATACTTAAGCTTTTCAACATCAAATTAATGTCGCGAAGAAAATGATCTTCCCCTAAATCAGTAGCCAATTAACTCAAAGTAAAGCCCTCTCAATAATCACATAACACCGAACAATAAATTCAAATTACTAGCGATAGACAGAAGGTTGAAACCTGATTAATATTGGAAATGTGAGCTTCGGATATCCCTGCTAAAGCAGCCCACCGAAGACAAACGAAAAGCCATTTTTAATGGCTTTTCGTTTTTATATTCCGACCTTTATATCCCTTTAAAAGCCAATATCAATTAACCTATCTATTGCTTGTTTTGCATAGCCGTAAGGCTTGGTGAGAACAGTCTATTTCTTGGCGTTTTGACTCAATCAATACGGATGCTAAGGCCACTCAACGTTTAGTTGCCCATACCGTTACTACTATGCTTAAAATTATGAACCAGATATTGTTTCAAACAATGCTTTGATGTGAATACAACCTTATTCACATCATATATTGAGCTGAATAAAGGCGCTAAATAAATAATAATCTGATTAGATGAATAAAAAAACTAATCAAAGGGGCTAATTATGTGGTTATGGCAACAGGACAGTTGGCCTGTTTTTACATGGAACCAAAAAATAATAGCACCTTTAGTAAGGCAAACTCGGCTAAACCAAGGTATTTTGTTAGGTAAAATGGCTAGTCAATGTAATGACCAAAATCAAAGTCTACTAGATACCCTGATTTCCAATATCGTTCATTCAAGTGCCATTGAAGGCGAGAAGTTAAATGCTTTTTCGGTTCGTTCATCTTTAGCTAATAAATTGGGGTTGTCAGAAGATAAGCCGTTTCCCACCACCATACAAACTGACGGTCTTGCTGAAATAATGCTAGATGCGATTGAAAACCTTAAGGAGCCCTTAAGTCAAAAGCGGATACTTCATTGGCATTCTTGCTTATTTCCTGATGGTTATACTTTATTAAATCCAACTATTGGAGGGCAACTTAGGGGGAGTCATCCAATGCAAGTGGTTTCGGGTAGAATAGATAGGCCAGTAATTCACTTTGAAGCACCAGGAAGGGAAATACTCGATGTAGAATTAGACGCATTTATAACTTGGTTTAATGACTCTAAAGAAGATACGGAACTTGACCCTTTAATTAGAGCGGCAATATGCCATCTTTGGTTTGCCACCTTGCACCCTTTAGATGATGGGAACGGTCGAATTACACGCTTATTAACAGACTTAGCATTGGCGCAGGCAGAACAACAATCTGTCCGTTTTTATGCTATGTCAGTGGGTATATTAGCTAACCGTAAACGTTATTACGAGGTACTAGAAACAACTCAAAAAGGAGGTTTAGATATAACCCCTTGGTTGTCTTGGTTTCTTGAAATATTGAATGAAACGTTTGCAGATGTTCTCTGTGGAATAGATGAAGCATTATTCAAAACCAATTATTGGCTTAGAATTGACCAAACTAAATTAACATCTGAGCAAGTCAAAGTGCTTAACCGAATGCTAGATGGAGATTTTGAAGATGGGATTAATACTAGTCAATATCACAAAGTTGCTAAGGTAAGTAAGGCAACTGCCACTAGACACTTATCGGCACTGGTCGATGGTGGGTGTCTAGTGAAGTCTGAGGCGGGTGGGCGAAGTACCAGATACTTGCTAGCTAGATAGGTATTCTATTCTCTTGGACGAAAGCAATCAGTTCCTTGGCGCTTGTAAGACCATATTAAAGTTTAAGTTGGTCTATTGTTAGTTAGCGATTTTGCTAAATTAGCTTTTAGACGGATTACTTGTAGTATGAAAAAGCCTCTATTCAAGTGGTCAGAACAACACTATCCACTAGTGTTGTTTAAGTCAGTTACCAAGGTTCTCTAGGTATTTAACGAACGCAGTAAAATCACCTTTGTCTGCTTCCTTAAGGCAAGAGGTATAAGCTTTGCGCTCTTCGCTCACTTTCTCTAGGTTGCCCTCTGCCCAGTTAATTGGTGGCTCATCTAGCAGAACGATGCGAACTACATCGGTAAATATACGCGAGTGTCTGCCATTACCATTTGGGAAAGGATGAATCTCAACAAGCTTGTGCTGTATACGTGCGCTGAGCTCTAGATTTGAGAAGTGTTTGAACTCTACCCAGCACTTAGCATTTTCTAAAAAGTTGTGGAGCTTGGGCCTGATTTGGAAGGGATCGCAGCCTATATTTAACTCTTTGTTTCGAGTGGTCCCGGCCCAGGTCCAAACATCACCAAATAGGTTTTGATGGAGGGCAAGAACAAACTCAGCTGAGAAAATAGAATCCAGCGTTAGGCCTGAGATACCACTAACCCATTGCTGGCCTGCTAGTATATTGGATTGTTCAAGCTCGTTAAGTTGTTCTCTTGTTGTTACGTGTGGGTGTTTCAACCCTTCCATATCATCAGGATCAAGCGGTGTAGCACCTTCTGGCTCATCAATGTTCAAAATACTTTCTATTCCTTATTTTTACCCCATAGCTTACGACCACCTGCGCGCATAATTTCTTCGGCTAGTTCACTTATTAAGATATTTTCTTTCTCTTTGCTAACTGATTGCGCCTCTAGAAACATATTTTTAGATGCTTTCTTTACCTCTACTGTCGCAACCTTAAGCGCACGCTCTTGCATTGTGTCAGATACAGCCTTTTTAGGCTTTAGAGTGTATGAGAAGTCACAGTCTAGAGCTTCAGCTAGTTGCTTTAACTGATTTAGAGTTATGTCGCCATCAACCTCACGCCTTTCAAGGACCGAAATTCTATTTCTTGTCAAGCCAGCTCTATCTCCTAGCTGGGCGCCTGACATATCAAGAGCTTTTCTTACTGTCCTAATCCAACCCTCTTTAGGTGTTGAGGGGAATAGCGTTCCCCTAACTGCATCAACCAGTTCTCTGTACTGTCTTAAAACCGTTTTCTTAACGGGTTGTTGCTTGTGCATATTGCTTTGAAAAGAGTACATAGTAACCTCGCCCTCCATTGTTCACGCCTTAAGTGTACCCGAAATCAGATACGCCTCCCAATTTTACGTATTCAAATCTGATGACGCAATATGATTTTTGTATCGAAATATAAATACAAATATAAAGAGAATGCACTAAATATTGATTACAGATTGATAAGAACCGTATCACATTTAAGATACAGTTCTTAATATTCGTATCCACTTAAGAGTGCAGATTATGATAAATGCATCCTAAAATTGATACAAAAAATGGATTAACGTATTCAAAAAAATACATAACCATAGCTAGCGTAATCGGATTAAAATACAAAAGATGTAGTGGACAATGAATTCTGGCCACTACATTAGAGTCTGTCTAACCCATTTCTGGAAAAACGCTTTACGAAGTTCTGAAAGCTTCCATATTTCAGATAACCTCAGCCATAGCAATGTATAAGTATCACCTACAAGCTAGTGGCCAGTTTAAGTAATCCACTACAAACAGACTTACACAATCAATACAGAACAAATTGAAGATGAACTGATTGTGAATATTTGGCGGTATCCAAATATGGAAGCAACAATGCAAAAGATTGTGATTAATAAAAATGGTGAATATTGTATAAACCTAAGAAGTGCTCATGAGTTAGTTGAACTAGATGCTGATGACGTTATTAATCATTTAGCTGATGACACTGACCCTGTAGCAGATTCTGTGTAGCACCTAATGTCACATCACTTAGGACCCTACATCATTTACTTCGTCAAATGCATTTAAAGATATTGAGTTCACATCATTAATTGGTTTGTTATGTTTCTGCTTTGCCCCCTCTTTGCTACACTGATCTAATAATCTAGTCACAAATCCCGCCCTTTAAGTAACTTATATAAACCATCAATTTTAGCCTGGGACTTTATTGTCTAAAATTGGTTTTTTTAGACAGTTTAACCCCGCTCATTGCTGAGATTTAAAAGCTGAGTTGTTAACAAGTAAAGCGCAGAACATGACAGGTAATTCAGTTCACTATTGTGTGGTTTATTAGCAAATAGCTAAATTAGGTTCGGACAAGCCTATACCTAGATATCCCCTTGTTCTGCTCATCTATAGCGCAGACAACTGTAAAGCACCAACATTTAATGCGCATAAAAATGTAAAAACTTGCTTTTTTATGCGCATTAAAGTGTAATGTGATTATATGTAAGTGCTGGAGTTCGTCATGCAAAGGTCATTACTGAATAAACTACTAGAGTGGAAAACGCGATCCGAACGTAAACCTCTGCTGATCGATGGTGCTCGTCAAACAGGCAAAACCTATCTGCTTCAAAGCTTACTGGGTAGTAAGTTTAATCGCACCTTACGGATCGACTTTCTTGAATCTCCCGAGATGGCTGATGCTTTTTCAGGTTCTCTTACACCCACAGATCTCATCTCTAATATTGAGCTACTGACAGGTGAAGAATTCGAGCCGACAACGGATCTGCTTTTATTGGATGAGATAGGAGAATGCCCCCGCGCAGTCACGTCGCTTAAGTACTTCGCTGAAAAAGCACCTCACATGTATATTGCAGCAAGTGGCTCTAATATCGGCTTGTTAGACAGCTTCCCTGTTGGCAAAGTCGAGCAGCACAACCTTCGCCCCCTCTCCTTTCATGAGTTTCTACTTGCATCTAATGAAGCCCCACTCATTAAAGCATTTGAAGGGCAGGTAAACAACGCAGCAGCACATACGAAATTATTCGACAAGCTTACTGACTACTACTTCACTGGCGGTATGCCTGAAGCTGTAAACAGTTGGTTTGCGCCAGCTAATGACAGTATTCTTGAGCGAATAGCGGCTGTGTCTCGTGTTCAAGCCGACCTAATATCCGGCTATCAGCGTGACTTTGGTAAGTACTCAGGCAAAGTCGATACAGGCTTGATTGAAGCTGTATTTAATAATGTTCCTTCTCAGCTCTCAGCGGTCATAGACGAGTCAGTCAAGCGCTTTAAGTTTAAGGGAATACATGAGCGAAAATCTCGTTACGGTGAGCTAGAAAGCGCAATTACTTGGTTAGAAAAATGCCGATTAGTATTAAAGAATTTCCCCATTGATGGCATGCCTAAAAGTCCACTCGCTGCCTATAAGAAAGATAATATGGTCAAGCTATTCCTGTTTGACGTTGGCCTTCTTAACCATATGCTAGGGATCAGCTACAAAGAGGTTAAGCAACAGGGCTTTGACTACAAAGGCTATGTTGCAGAAAACTTCGTGCAACAGGAATTAGCTGCACAAGGTATCGACCCAACGTATTCATGGGGTGATGCACGAGCTGAAATTGAATTTATTATTACTGATGAGCAAGGTAGGGTTGTTCCGATTGAAGTCAAAAGCGGTAAGCGCACTAGAGCCAAGTCTTTAGTGTCATATATCACTAAGTGCCAGCCCCACAAAACAATAAAATTGACAGGTACTCAGGGCTCTCCAGCAACAGAAACAAAGAACCTCGTTGTCCCACTTTATTTCACTGAGTTTGCCGTGAAGGAATATTTAAAAAGATGAAGAAAGGTACCTATTTAGAAGCTTGGATAATGACTAATTGATTTACAGCCTTACTCTTATCATTCTAGCAATTATGCAGCGGCTTGAGTTCTATAGCTCAGGAAACTCTAGGATGGCCGCATCGTGCCAAAGCTTGCACTGCGAATATACGAAGCCAGTTTTAAATAATGGCAACATGATTTAAAACGGTAGTGTAGGCGCTTCGTTTAAAAAGTTTCTCTCGAGAAACTTTTGGCCTCTATCACTCAGCTTCTATCTTCTCACAATAAAGTTAGTACACAATGGCAACGGCCACCATATGCATCGTTATGTAGTGGCCAAATTAACTATCCCACTACAGTCGCTAAGTTGACAGTACCTATGAAATACGCATTTCTATACATATAAATTTAACCTGTATATATATCGCTGATTTCTATACATGTTGATACCAACGACACAATCACCTATTTATCGCAATATATGTCGATTAATTTGAGTTTTATAAACATGATTGCTTTACATGTCGATTGAATCGACATAAGCTCACTGAACTATCTATTTATGTCGATATAAGAAGGTTTTTTAAACATGAAATGGCAAGCTGACCAAGCATACAACCATTTACCCCCGCTACCGCTAGATAGCGAACTTGGGGAGTTAGCCGAAACCTTACCCATACTCAAAGCCTGTATTCCAGCTCGTGCCGCCCTTGCTGAATTAAAGCTAGCGGGTGAACTTCTGCCAAATCAAGGTTTGCTCATCAATTTACTGCCGCTACTTGAAGCGCAAGGCAGTAGTGAGATTGAAAACATTGTCACCACTACCGACAAGCTATTTCAGTACGCCCAAGAGGACAGCCAAGCTGACCCCATGACTAAAGAGGCACTACGTTATCGCACTGCCCTTTACCAAGGCTTCACTGAACTAACCAGCAGACCATTGTGTATTACCACCGCATTAGAAATTTGTAGCACCATCAAATCTGTACAAATGAATATACGTAAAGTGCCTGGTACTAGCTTAACCAACCAAGCTACTGGACAAATTATCTATACCCCACCAGCAGGCGAGACAGTTATTCGAGATCTACTCAGTAACTGGGAGGCCTTTTTACACAATCAAGATGATATAGACCCACTGATTAAAGTGGCGATAGCCCATTACCAGTTTGAAGCTATTCATCCTTTTATTGATGGTAATGGCCGTACTGGACGTGTACTCAATATTCTTTATCTTATTGACCAACAATTGCTTAGTGCACCTATCCTGTACCTGAGCCGTTATATCGTCGCTAACAAGCAAGATTATTACCGCTTATTGCTAAACGTGACCACTAAGCAAGATTGGCAAGCGTGGATCATCTTTATGCTTAATGCCATTGAACAAACAGCCAAGTGGACCACCCATAAGATAGCCGCAGCCCGTGAGCTTATCGAGCACACCACTGAATATGTGCGCCAGCAGTTACCTAAGATTTATAGCCATGAGCTAGTACAAGTGATTTTTGAGCAGCCTTATTGCCGCATTCAAAACCTGGTCGAAAACGACTTAGCAAAACGTCAAACTGCCTCTGTCTACTTAAAACAGCTATGCGATATTGGTGTGTTACAAGAAATACAATCGGGTAAAGAGAAGCTATTTGTTCACCCTAAATTTGTCACCTTAATGACCCAAGACAATAATCAGTTTAGCCCGTACTTTACGAATAGAAACTAAAACCCAATGTCACCAATGGCAAGCAAACGACTAAATCAATGAATTTGAAATGTGCAGGTAAGCTAACCTGCACTAACAATTTTACCGAATAAGAATGAGGATACTGTCAACTTATCTGAAATCGACAATTGAAGCTGTAAATTTTAGCCTTAAGCTAATTTCTGTACACAACTAACCTGCATCCATTGAGAAAAGATCTATCACGTAGAGTTCGATAATGCTTAGCTTGTAGTAGATGACGGCCAAAGCGGAACAGATTGTTACCACACCATGACAGCTAAGAAAATGCCGTGAGACAGTTTTTTCACGATTTTTCAATGTTGAGAAAGAAATGAAAAACACTAAGGCATGAAAAACAAAACCTTATCGTCATATTTCTAATACTGTCAGTGATTTTATAATTTAAATTCAGCAACTTACAATGAAGCCACATTAACCATGAGACGTTTATTTGTCTAAAAATGGCCATTTGAGACAGATTCACTCTAACCTTCCTTGAGTAAAAAAGCTGAATTTTTCACGTGATGACAAAGCGTAACCGACTCGGAACGGTACTTATTTGGACAGGCTAAGCACGCCCCTCCCCTCAACATTCACACCGTTTTAAAAAGGTGTAATGAGCGAGTAGAATGCGTTCTTATGCATTACAATAATGGACAATAGTTTCATCATATTTACCCAATTATCTCGCATGGCACATATGGATGCGAGACTAAGGATATGGTGAGGAGATCAAATGGCTTAGAGAAGCAGCAGGTTAAGGAATTTATTTCATAGAACGTGTGGCAAAGCCAATCTTGCTCCCTAAACGGTCAGCTTCTTTTACCAAGACGCGAACCTGTCCATCTATTGCCTTTTTATCAAGCCCGCTGATTAGCGGGTTCTGGAGTGTTTTAATTTAGTTCAGGAGGTAGGTCAAACTTGAATCCTCGGATGACCTTATTGAATGTCGGCACCCCTTCATCGGGAAGAAGGTGAGCCCTGTGACTCTCTAGTGAATCTCTAGCCTCGCCGTAGTCCACCCAGTCAATTGACGCGGTGTATTTCTGTAGCTGATAGAAGACCTTAACCAGAGTGGCGAATTTATTTTCCCGTGTAGCCTTTCTGAGTCCGTTGAGATAGTTATCTCTGTGTACTGTAGGTACAATTAATTTGTACTGGTCATTTGAGTGTAAGACGGCATTCATCATTATGAGTGAAAGGCGGCCATTGCCATCATCGAACGGGTGACACTCAGACACTAGGAACTGCATGAAAATCGCAGCTTCAAGGCCTGCTTTGACTGTTTTGTAAATATCAAAGCCTTTAGTTAGGGTGCCAATAACATCTTCTGGCATAACAAAGGTACTTGTACCCGCTTTATTAGCCTTAGACTTGAATGAGCCAGGATTCTTCTCTTTGCGCTTTAGCATCATATCGAAGTGTCTACGCTGTAGCTCTTTGATGAACTCCTCTGCTGTTTCAGGGAAAGTGCTCATTGCTTGGTAGTCAGAGACTTGCTGAAACACAGCATAAACATCATGGCTATCTTGATGTCTGTTGTTTATCTGCTTGCTTAAAAACACGATGTCCTCAGCCTCATCGATTTCGAACTCTGTTCCCTCAATGAAGTTTGAGAAGTAACTTTCGAAGAAAGAAAGGTGTCTCCATGCTGACTTGGTATGTGTGTAAGGTACTTCGGGTAGCTGGCATCGGTTTAGGTAATCTGCCAAGGCTTGAAACCTTTCAACTCTGACCACATCATATGGCTCATGCTTTGCCGTAGCGATGGCTACTGAGTTTTTTAGAGCGCCTTCTACTGGGTGGGTGGAGAGTAGTGCTGATATTATTTTATTGAGCTTAGTGAACTCTTTCTCTAGTCCGTTTGCATTAGCGAACTCCCTAGCTGTATCTCGGATGCTGTTTAGCTCTTTCTCGCCATCTGTCTTCCTCATGGCAATAGATAGGCGTTCTTCTACCCACTCCTGCCCAAGTGATTTTGATATTACACCTCTACCTGATGTCAGGTTTTCCAAATACATCCTAGGAGGAGAGCTCCTGTGCATAGTCGGCAAGAATGGTTCGGTTAAGCCATTTGCGGAGCCAGCTTGGATATCAATCGTCAGGACTTGAGCTACATGGACTTTTCTTTGTTGTTTTATGCTTGAGGTAACAACTACCAGACCTTCCTTTGGGCGTAGCTCTTGGGCAGTTCGGTGAGATACAATTGCATCAGGCTGTAGATATTTAACCACCTCATACCATTTTGACATCAGTAAGCCCTCCAGTTCACTTGGTTTGGCATCTGTGTAAATCCCTTGATGGATTCTGGTTATTACACCTGATTTGGCCTTTTTTGCCAGATCTTTGGCTGGCTCGGTCTGACTTGAGAAGTATAAATTAGGCATGTTGGCTCCTGATGTCTTTACTTATGGTTATTTTATGACATTTAACGAACTAAACAAGTAAAAAGGTCAGATTAAAGCGTAGATTTAAGAAAAGTGTCAGAATAAAGCACTATAAAAAGTAAAGCACCAGAGCAAATGTACTACGCAGAAAAATGGCAGTTTAAAATAGGAATTAGTGGTAATAGCCAGATTAATGCATTAATAGATGAAAAATGAGACAATAAAATCTTTAAGTGGGAAGGTATAAGATTAAAAGGCTAGCTTGGGAGGAGTGGCATCAGGGTGGCTTGGCAGAGAGCGCCATAACTCACCTGAATTCACGGTGAAGAAAAGCAAATAACAATAAGCCCCTTTAAAGGACGCCCCTCATAAGGGCAAAGCATCACTAAACTGCCGCCTAAAAATTAATCACTCCAGTCAGTTCACGTCAACCTATGACGCTTATTAATTAAACATATTTATTCCGAACCTTGTTGCAATTTCAACACCTTTTTTACTCTCTCAAACCAACTGTAAACTAACTCTCGGGTTTCAGTTGTAGGCAGCGCATTACGCAAACCTGCAATTTGGTCCAACTCGATAATGCCAGTTTGTTTGTTAAGCTTGATACCAATGGTGACTCTTTGTGGTTGGTTCAAAGTGAACACACAATAATGCCTAGAAACAATACGAGTATGATAAACCGCAATACAGTGGTGTTGTTCAGCGCCTTCGGTGAAAAGCTCATCATAATTCTTGATAGCTACAAAGTTTGCTTCATCTGGCACTAGAATAGAATATGGTTTGTCGGCATCAACAGGTCTTAATTTTTCACGCCTTATGTCATTACGCCTATTTATCCATTGCTGATGCAAATGCTCTAGCTCGGCGAATGACGATAACTGACTAACACGTTTACCAGGGTCATTTACCCCCAGCTCGACTCCCAATGCGAGAGTATCTGATAAACATGAACGTAATGCCCTTCTACCTAGTTGGTTTTCACTGGCTATCGCTAGTCCAAGCTTAGTGCCAGTTAGAAAGGGGTATTTATTATCTAAGCTTAATGCAACATAGTTAACTGAAGGGTAATGATTAAAAGCTCTATAACGTCTACAGTGTTTATCTAGCTGTTTTTTAACATGCTCTAACTCTAAATTTCGTTCATAGGTTAGGGTTAATTTATCAATAAACTTGAGCGAAGACTTAGTATCATCATACCCTAGACAATGTAATATCTGTCGCTGGCCTAATTGGCTAACAGTTAATGCCATTTGGTTATCCACGGTATAACGCTCACAGATTAACACTAACAATAATGGCCGAGTGATGAGTAATTGAGCCGCTACCTCACTATTGGCAGCAAGCCATAACAATTGATATTGATGCTCAGGGAATGCTTGAGTTTGTTCTAAATACACTGCGGGAATGTTACTAAGCCACTCATCTAAACATTGCTCATCGTGGATAATATCAAAACCTAGCCCCAGGCCTCCTTCAAGTAACTCTTTGCCCTTAGATTTAAATACCCGATATGCCTGTAATTTACTGTGCCAGTCATGTAGTTCAATATCATAATCAAAGCCAAATGCACTTGTGGGAATAGAGATATATTGCAAGTTACACTCCTTAAGTTGGTTAAATATTGCATCGAACCAATAAGTATTCATCACCGTAACCACCACAAAGTTGAATAAATATCGTTCGATTAGTACTGTTGACAGGAAGCTGAAACCTCCCTACAGTTCATTCTATGAGCTTCGGATATCCCTGCTAATAATGCAGCCCACCGAAGACAAGCGAAAAGCCATTTTTTAATGGCTTTTCGCTTTTATCCCCTCTGCCTTTATACGCCCTTTAAAATCCAAGCTTGATTAACCTTTCTATTGCTTGTTTTACATAGCGTCTTGCCATTAAATCTAAGTAAGCAGGGTTTTGTGTTTTAGGTAAAAAATCATCCATAAAAGTTGCTGGGCGAATTAACGACAGCGTTTGATCATTTTTACAAATGAGGTCAACTGTTTGCGCCCCATCATAATCAACACCATAAATAATATACGTTGCCGGCGTTTGTGAATTTAAGTAATCATTAAGCTCTGGAGCTAACTCTTTTAAAAACTCCCGCATAACCGAACGAGCCGCGGAGGATTGCTTATCATTACTTTCATTATTAGTGGCAAACTCGACTGACACACACCCCTTTTGATTTTCGCTTTGATAAGTATTGAGTTTTAGTTGGTATGGATACCGCTGTTCTATCCAGCTTGTCACCGTTTCTTCTACCGCGAGTAGGATAAAATGCATCGCTGTATACAAGGAACCGTAATAAAAAATGCCATCAATATACAGCCTCACCCAGTCGCCATAAAACTTGCTGATGTATTTATCAGGCGCCTTTGCAATATATTTTGGTATCTCCATTTCTTCTAATATAGCGTCATCATGGGACTCTTGATATTGCCAGTAGGGAATATCATAACTAAGCAAATCAGGAAAATCGCAAATATCCCGCTCAGGTCGAAAGGGTTCATTCATGGTTAAGTGGTCTTTGCCTTTTACATACAGCTTTTGGCATTCGGCAATATACTTATTTTTCTGCGCATCGCTTGCATCAAGGTACACATTATCCGCATCGTCATCATTAAGGCTCGAAATGCCAGGAAAGTAAGCCTCTAAAATCTGCTGCTTTTCATATTCTAGGTCCACCATATTACCCCCTAATGTGTAGAACGTTAAAAGTTCCCTAAATTTAAAACATGGTTCATAACAGCTTCAAAGTCTCCATGCTCCCCTTCCAGTAAAAGCGAAAGTGGTGTTTGACCGTTAAATAATGAGTGCTGATTTTTCATTATCATAAAGCCGTAAACATTTTCTGGATTTGAAAAAACCTGTCTTAACCCGCCATGGATATTCAAAATGTAGCTTATACGTTTGACTTGATCTTGATTTAAGTCTTGTTGATTAACGGCACTGATGTCGTGTTTACTCTTAAAGCAAAGTAAGACTGATATTTGATTTTCATTACAGCCCCATTTACCAAGAATCTTTAAGACCGCCTTGAGTCCAACTTTAAAATCTTTCTGTGTAAGCTCCATAAAAATCTCCCAAGAACAATAAGTATTTAAAACCAACAACTTAAAGAACAACGTAATCACTAAACATATAAAGTCATATTTGCTAAAAAAACCGAAGAGAATAAAAAACAACCATCACAGTTGATTTATACAGCAATTAACTGTACAAATAAACAGTAGTACAAATTAATGACTAAATACATGCATCTATAAATAGGGAAATGGGATGATTTAGGAAAATATCGTTATGCCAAAGACAAAAAAATTGCCGCTAAACTCACTTGAATGGCACCAGCATCCAAAGCTCACAACTTTGTTATCTGGCGATTGCCATCAGCTATCGACGCTTCCCGACCTTCGGTTTATTAACTTTGCACAACTTCAGAGTATTCTTGATTCCTGTCCAATCCCTGTAGTCAAAAGAGCAAAAGTTGATGCTTATTACTTATTGGCTCCAATGCCCATCTTAAAACAGCTACTTGGTCATCCTGATTCCCATAAACTAACAGCATCATTAAATATTTATAGCGAACCCGAACCGACATTATCCACCCTAGCCTTAATTAAACCCGCATTGTTTTACCAAAAATATAAACGACTTCCTGAGATATTGCATAGCCGACTTGATAAAGCAAAATCAATGAACTTAGTCACTCCAAATAAAAATCAAATAAGTCAGCTAGCCCAAATATCTCCTTCTGCTTTTCGTAAAATAACCCACTCACAAGGGGGCAGCCATGGGTAAGTCGAGTTCTATCGCCAAAAAAAATCGCCAACGAAACGCCGGTGGAGTGATGCCCGACCCCATCAAAATTGCAACGGCGCTCATAAAGCTTTTTAGCTCGTTGAACAATAGAAACTATAAAAAAGTGAACAAAGAAAAGTTTCTCGTCGTTATTATCTATTTATGGCTCACTCAACGGCTAACAAAAGATAAGACCAACGATAAAAATGCTAAACCCGCCGATTTTTTTATCCCTGACTGTATTCGTGTAACAGGCAGTGAAGAGTGCCAAGAACATGCTTTTAGAACGGTCAAAGACGGTAGTCACTCTTGGGCTGAATATGCTCAACCCTACCCCACAAAACAAGGTGAAGTATTTCTCTGGCAACCAATACCTAAAGGGTTAAATGCATTGTTTAGACCGTTTATTTCAAAACAACGATATAACACGCCTTGGCTATCAAGAAGTGAGAAAAATTTAATTATTGAGATACTGACTAAAAAATGGAGAAAATCAACATCTGTCATAGGATTTCCTAGCGCAAGAAAAGACAAATTATTCAATTACTTCACAAATTGCATTCAGGTTGATAATGAGCTTTCAAGCATGAGTAAATATGTCTTGCTACGAGAGCACAAATTGCACCACCGAAACGCCAAAGCGTATCAATCAGAAGACAGTGATCGGATCCGCTATCGAATATATCAGGCGCACGAACGTTATCTAGAGCATATTTTTACTCAAGTGAGGTTGTTCAATTGGGAAGCGATGCTTTCAATTAAGTCCTCAAATAAAGAACAAAAATCAGAACTCTACTTAATCAATAAACACCGAGGGCAATCATTGCCAGATGAACTCATCGAAGAAGGCAGAATTGCCCAACTGCGTAAAATACAATACCAAGGAGGGACTGAGGAAAGAGCTGATATTCCGATCCAAATAGGCAGTTCAAAAGTACTACAAGAGAATGAAGTGACTCATTTTTTTGCTTCATTACATGATGAAATTATTAGCTCTAAGCCTGTTGGTAAAGTTGAATTAAGTCAGCATATTGAGTATTACAACTTATGTACTTACCACCTTGCTTTACTGTTTGTATTTCTCACTGGTGTTCGTCCAACTCATGAGATTTCAATTGAAAAGGAACGTTGTTACAGATTAAGTACCTGTGCCGTCAGTGATAAAGGGCGACTGAGGCAAATCATTTTATGTGATTACTTTAGCCTACAGCTCAGACACTACCTCAGTTTACAACGATCATTAAGCACTCACCTTTCCAGCTCATTTAACAGTCCTTATCTATGGTATTTATGTGATCCTAGTGAACAAGCTTGCCCATTAACGGCTAAAAAGTTAAAGCTATTTATGCATGACAGATTAAAAAATAAAACCCCCTACATGCTGAGGCACACTTTTGCTCAATGCGCACTAACCAGTGTTTATCCTATCAGGCTAACAACCAGTCAGATTGATCGATTAATGGGGCATTCAGAATATGGTGAGCACTTTGGAAGTGATCATCTTTTTCCTGCAAACTTAACCACGATAAAGCAGCATTTAAACAGTTTGGCTAGTCGCTTTGACATCAAAGAGGTTTGCTATGTCTAATCGGTTTAATGGCTTAATACCTGCCGACATTATTCGCTTTTATCAACGTGGGGGTGGCACTTGCGCAGAAGAGGATGAACTTTTATGGGTTATTGATCATTGGCCTGATAGCATGATGCCTGCAAGTGAACAATCTGCATACCAACGCGAAGTCACTTCTGATGAAATAAATGCCTTAAGAAAAATCATCAAGACAATCCCTACAGGGAGACAAAAAAAACTTAGAAATGCACTCAATGATCTACTCTGCTATTTAAGCGATGCACTTCACTGGCAAGTACCACCTGAAGTCGTTAATCAGTTAAAAGATAAAGATTTACAGTGGTTTGATCAGCTCAACCAATTTGCCCATCAAGCAGGTATGCTTCAAGATGGATACGAAGCGATTCGTACTCAATATATTAAAGTACGCTCAGCTGTAAGTACTGAATTTGCCGCTTTAGTTATTGGTTTAGAGGTCGCCCCGCTTTCAATTGAGTATCTAGCACATGTTCTCAATGAACCTAGCAGTATCAAACAAGAAGGCACTTCGCTTTACCTTGATATCACTCACTTAGCAAAAAAAAGTAAACTACAGCAAAAGCAGCATTTCACCCGCTATCATTTACCTTTGTTTGTATACCGTGTTTTACAGGACTATTACGCAACAACCTTTGCCAATGATAAGCACTCAACTTTAGACCATAAGAACAAAAAAGTAACTGCTAGCCAATTGGTGCGTAAACTTAATCTATATACACCAGTAACGCCTTTTTCGTTACCAGAGCTAAATGCTCAAAAATGGCACCTGCGCCTTCAATCGGTTTGGCTATATAGAGACAATATCGTACCGAGTTTTTTAAAAGACATTCGTGATCCAGAAAGGCATGTTGCGTTTAATAAACCAATCATCAAAACAAAAGAAAAGCATCTTGCCTTAACAGCCATTTATCAAAAGGATTGGAATGAAAATTGGTTTGAAGGGCTCAGCTCAAAAGCCAAAGTTAATCGATGGCCACATAAAACATTACGAAAAACATCGTTAAACAGTTCACAAAAGCCAGCACCAGTCCCAGAGTGGAACCCTCATAACATATTGCCAGCAATGCTTTTTCATTATAAAGCTGATTTAATCAAGTATGGCGGTGTCATTAAAGAAACGTTGTCTGATGACACGATTAATGCATACACCAATATTGAACAAGTTTTTGAAGATAACCCTCTACCTTACGAAAAGACACTTGATAGTGACGCATTGCACTTATGGGCGCACACAGTTTATGACAGCTTAAGCATTCAGGGACATCAAAAATATGTTCACTACCTTTTTCGCTTTATGAGCCACCATGCTTTAACCGAAAATTTAGATATGTCAGAGTTTGACCCACCAACATCCACACCCAGTGTTGACCCTAATTACCTCACATTAGCGGAATTAGACGAAGTCATTAACGCCTTGCTCACGCAAGACACTGGAGAAATGATGCAACGACTGTTCTGCGCAGTAGCCTGCATCATTGGCTACTTTGCAATGTTACGCCGAGGGGAAGTATTACGCCTTAGGATTCAAGATATCTTCTGTTACAGCACAGACAAACAGCAGTTTCATTTTGATATCAGAGAAACCACTGAAGGCAGTACAAAAAATAAAAGTGCCAGAATGGTACATGTCGTGATCCCCGAAGAATACGCTTGCTTAGTCAGGATGGTTATCGACATCAAGCAATCGGCCTCCGTAAATGAACCATTAATTGGGTTTGCAGATGAAAAAATGCATTCTAGGCAGTTACACTATCTACTCCCTATTACCAGAGCAATTAAGGCTGTTGCTGGTGAGGATGTCAGATTTCATCACCTTCGCCACAGTGGCATTTACCTTTTTATGCAACAGGCACTGCATCTCGCTTATGAAATATCACCTAATGAAACCACCGATGAAAGCTATTTATCTCGTTTACTCAGTCCAAGCGCCATAGCAAAGCGATTTCATTATTGGGTAAAAACCAAGCATTTCTCACAATATAATGACAATTTATTACTAAGTGAAATTTGTCAGCAAATTGGGCATAAATACTACTCCACAACCCGTTGGTCTTACCTTCATGGTATTGATTGGCTATACCCTTTTTACCGCTATGGCTTTGGCGAGCGACAACAACGTGAATTTAACCACAATGAGTTAAAGTACTTGCTAAGACTTAGTCCTACATCAAATGACCTATCACGACAACTCAGTCTAATTAATACTGATTATCGGGATAAAATGCCTAGTCAGAAGCAACAAGACGCTATTCTATTGACTGAGGTAACGCTCAAAAATTGGTTATTTAAAACATCGCAAAAATCAACGTTAAGCATACCTGCAGTTCAAGATTTGCCACCCTCTGACTTCGATGGCATTGCAAGCACTGACCTAGCATCGCTATGGCAAGTAAGCTGTGATACTAGCTCATCAGGCCATTTTCTAAATAACTTGTTAGAGCAAGTACGCTTAGGAGAATTAAATTGGAAAACGTTCAGTCTAATTTGGCAACGTTCAGGAAAGCACACCTATCAACCATTAACTAAAAAGCAAAAAACAGCATTGTCACTCCTTCCTACTTTTGTTCTCGATAGCAATAATCTAGCTGAGTTTCCTTTGCACATGACCTTGGCATGTAACAGTAAGAATGCTCAACTGATCACTCGCGTTTTTAGGACACATCAATGGCACTGGTTATCACTTGATTTTGAATTAGTCTGCAATCGAAAGACCAACATTCAAAGACAAGAAACGCTGCTTAAAGAACAATTTATGATTAAAGGCGACACCTATCGCTGCATTAAACAATCAACTGGAAATAGTCATTTAATCATTACTGTTAAGCTGAAGTTAAAGACAAAAAGTAAGGCACGCTGCCAGCACCGAGAAATTTATCAGCATTTATATCAGTTTTTAACACACTTAAAATTAGTTCAGTAGAAGAGGTATTTATGAATGAGCTTGTCATCCCATCTACGCTATTTCGCTCTTTTGAAGCGATTAGTAAGCAGCTACAAAGCAAAAAAACGGATTACTGCGTCAGTGTTTTCATTTCCCCCGAAAATGCTACGGTAAGCTGGGTTGGCGGTAGTGCACCCAATTATTCATTTATAGTTCAACAGTTAGAAAAAGGGCATGGGCTTAAACAGGCTGAATTTTGCATTCCAGGTGACTTTTTTAAACACTCACTAAAGTCAGTAATTGCGTTCAATAGAAAACACCGTGCCCCCCAATTTTTGCCACTCATATTTGAATTGGAATACAAGAATGGGAAGTACATAAAGGCCACTCATGTTGAAGTGCCCGATATAGCGATGCAGCCACTCAACCCCATCTATCCATCTTGTCGTAAATTTCACCTGTTAGCAGCTTGTATCAAGCATATTGATTATATTAAAACGCTGCCAAAACGTGCGGTTGTGGAGTTTTCAATTGCTGATTTAGATAAGCTAGATATGAATGTAACCAGATTAGGCAACTTTGAATATTTACAACTAGAACCCAACTCACATAACCTACGCTTTCAGCGTGGAGGAAACATTGGAATAGAAACTGTATTAAGTAAGATGTCTTTGCCTGCGACCTTAACCATCAATAATGAAACCTACCAGCAATTGCGGCAAATTTGCCAAGAAACACAAGCGGCAACAGTGAAAATTGCACAAGAAGGTGAATTAATTACCATCTATAGCCCTGAAAAAACGGTGACGCGCTCAATTGCAGGTCTCACTGCATTTATAGAAACACAACAAAACCACTCAACGATTGAAGTCACCCTCATAGCAGATATTCAATCCTTTAAAAATGAAATCGAATCTCACGCAGATTATAAGGATGCAAAAAAAGCCGACCAATGTTACTTCTTAATCGATGATAGCAAAATATACATGTCCTCGACGTTGAGTGATGACGGCTTATCAAAAGCTGTTTATGCTAAATCGATAAAATCCGAGCAAACCCGTTTGTACCGTTTTCACCCCAAAGAACTAATCAAAACTCACATAAATGATCTCACTAGCATGGACCAAGTGAAAATTTGTATCGTCATCAATAAAAATCATGAACGCTTTTTTGAGTTTTATAGCAGCACAAAAGAAGGAATCCTACCCTATGTACAAATTCCTATAGAAGCCATTGATTTAAAAGAAAGCGATATCAATAAAATCAAGAATGGTTGTGTCACAAAGACGGTCCAGGAAACACTTGAAACAATACAGCAAGAACATGGATTAGCTCAGAATGAACAATTTGAGTTAATTGGTTTTTAGTCATGACGTCATAAAAAAATATCAGACAACAAAGTACTGGACAATAAAGCACTGGACAAATAAACAGTATACATTATAGTAATAGGTGTATTTTTAATCAATGGCATTTTAGATAAGTGCTATTGGGAGAAAATACGAAATGAAAGATAGGAAGGTAAAAATAAGAAGTAAGAGTAGAAGT
>NZ_JBFRJQ010000007.1:244502-268415 GCF_041468985.1 Shewanella sp. 10N.286.52.A9
TAAGAAGTAAGAGTAGAAGTTAGAAGTAGGCAGTAATAGGTTAACTTGCGGGTTTAAAAAGCCCTGTTAACCTAAAGAAACCTGAAAATGAAGCAGTTGGGGCAGAGTGGCGGCAACCACTCTACCCCGTACCGGCTGCGAGGACTATTAACACCACCCAGCCGATGGGCAAATTCTAACGAATTCCATTGGTAAGGAACAGATCTATTTAACGATCTAAAACCAATGGAGGCCGCTATGGCTCATATTCGCATACGTCCAAACGGGCGCATTCAGTTCGACATGCATCTTTATGGCTGCCGTTTTCGTGAAGGCACCAAACTGATGGCAACCCCTAAAAACCTCACACAAGCCAAAGCCATGCTCAAAAAAATGAATGCTGAGATTGATTTAGGCAGTTTTCAATATCGAGACTATTTTCCGAAAAGTAAAAAAGTCGCAAAATTTGAGCAATTACAGCGCGACAAACATCCCGACCGTGAATACCCCTTTTTCAATGACTTTGCCCATCAGTGGTTTGAGCGCAAAAATGGCACCTGGAAAAACAGTTATAAAAGCACCATGCGCAACACACTCGATAAATACCTTATCCCTGAATTTGGTAACACCTTAGTCAATGAACTCAGCTTGTCGCAAATTGATTATTTTCGACAAGAATTGATGGAAATAATGAAAGACTGTGATACACGCCAATTATCAAATCGCCGTATTAATTTCTTACTTTGGCCTGTAATTGCCATCATTAGCCTGGCTGCCGAGGAATTTAAATTTGAATACCCCTTAAGACGCTACAAAGCGCTCAAGGAAGAAAAAGCAGAGTCATACCCGATGACAATTGAGGAAGTGCGTAAATTCTTAGATAAGGTACCACAAGACTGGAAAGATTATTTTATTATCCGATTTTGGACAGGCATACGCAGCTGCGAGATACACGGCCTTGAATGGCAGCATATTGATTTTGAACACCGTTTAATTCGTATCCGTCAGAACTGGGTAAATGGTGAAGTGTGTGATGTTAAAACGCCTAAATCACGCCGCAACTTAAAGATGTGCGATACTATCTATGAAGCCTTTAAGCGTATTAAAGATTCGAGTGAAACGGGATATCCACCCTATTCTGACTTTGTGTTTACCGGAAAATCCGGTGCGCCACTGGATACCCATTATGTCAGTAAAGCTTTATGGTATCCCACATTAATCAAAGCAGGACTTAAACGCAGACGCGCTTACGAGACGCGTCATACAGCAGCAGTGCTTCATATCGCCGCCCTTGAGAATCCACTGTATATTTCTCAAATGCTTGGTCACAGCGATACCCGCTTATTGTTTGACGTATATGCCCCTTATGTAGCCAATGCATCGCGTACTGATGGAAATGCATTTGATACGCTGATGCGCAGTGAAGGTTTTTCGTAAAAGGCTTGGGCTTTAAAATTCCTATTTTATAATTTTGTCTCTAAAAGAATAAAACCAACTCATTATGAATTGGTTTTATTGGTGATGCGAAAGTAATCTAATCTAGAGTATGCTTTTAATTACTTTTGCAAAATCGGCACCGAGTTTTTTATCACGTAAACCATATTCAACAAATGCTTTCATATAACCTAACTTATCACCACAATCGTGTGATTTACCGGTCATGTTAAACGCTTCAACTGTGTCTTGCTCAATCAGCATATCAATCGAGTCTGTCAGCTGAATTTCACCACCTGCACCTGCTGGCGTTTTAGCTAACAAATTCCAGATTTTTTCAGATAGAACATAACGGCCAACAACCGCTAAGTTTGACGGCGCACTACCAATAGCTGGTTTTTCTACCATAGCTTTGATTTTAGCCGAATCACCAGGGGCGATTTCTTCACCATTACAATCTGCGATACCGTATTTATTCACTTCATGGTCTGGTACAGGGGCAACCATAATCTGGCTAGCAAAGCTAGTATGATAGCGCGCCATCATCGCGGCTAAATTTTCAGTTTTTTGGTTTGCGGTATACTCATCTAAAATTACATCAGGCAGTACTACGGCAAAAGGGTTATTACCGATACAAGGTTTTGCACACAATACCGCATGCCCTAGTCCTTTTGCCTCACCTTGACGAACACTGATAACAGAAACGTCTTTAGGGCAAATAGATTGAACTTCTTCTAAAAGTTGACGTTTAACACGCTTTTCAAGGGTTGATTCCAGCTCGTAAGATTTATCAAAGTGGTTTTCAATGGCATTTTTACTGGCGTGAGTAACCAGTACAATTTCTTTAACGCCAGCAGCAACACACTCATTAACGATATACTGAATAAGTGGCTTATCTACGATAGGCAGCATTTCTTTTGGAATCGCTTTAGTTGCCGGAAGCATTCTTGTACCAAGACCAGCTACGGGAATAACAACTTTCATGAATCAATCATCCTTATAAAATCTGATAGTTAGATATTTTCAAAATTAAGCTAAATTGATGATATTTGTGTGTGCTTGTGTATTCTTTTCAGTTTGCAGAAATAATAAATCACAAATACCATCAGTAGGCGCAAAACCTGTGGGAGTTTTTAACAAAATATCGCGAATAGTTTCGTGGTCAAAAGCATGACAAGCTATATCTAAACGCTCGAGTATTTTAGAATACTCGGCCCATGAAAGGTGAACCTCATTAGCAGTCATAATTCTTTCGTGCTCGGTACCCGTGACATCATCACCAATAAGCAATTCTTCATAGAGTTTTTCACCCGGGCGTAATCCACTATATTCAATGGCTATTTCGCCTTCGGGGTTAAACTCATCACGGACATCAAAACCGCTCAGTCGGATCATCTTACTGGCTAAATCGATAATTTTGACTGACTTACCCATATCGAGTACAAAAACATCACCGCCTTTACCCATAGCGCCTGCCTGAATAACAAGCTGCGATGCTTCAGGTATTGTCATAAAGAAACGGGTGATTTCTGGATGAGTCACAGTAACTGGGCCGCCATTAGCAATTTGGGTTCTAAATAGTGGTACGACAGAGCCTGATGAACCCAATACATTACCAAATCGAACCATACAAAAACGAGTTTGATGCTTCTCTTTTGAAAAAGCTTGTAACACAAGTTCTGCCATACGCTTGGTTGTGCCCATCACATTCGTTGGACGTACCGCTTTATCCGTTGAGATTAAAACAAAAGTTTCAACTTTCGCTGCAATAGCTGCTCTTGCTGTATTTAATGTGCCAAAAACATTATTGCGAATTCCTTCGACAACATTGTGCTCAACAAGTGGAACATGCTTATAAGCCGCAGCGTGATATACAGTCTGAACACCAAAAGATTCCATAATCGCTTGGACACGATTCTCACGTTGAACCGAGCCCATCATCGGCAAAATGCGTACATTGAGGCCAAGCTCTTTTGCTGTTGCTGATAACTCTCTTTCAATGGCATAAAGAGAATATTCAGACAGTTCAAATAACACTAATTTTTTGGGTGATTGCTTTAAAATTTGACGACATAGTTCTGAGCCAATAGACCCACCTGCGCCAGTTACCATAACCACTTTACCTGTAATATTCGCAGTTAATAAATCTTGTCTAGGCGCTACTGAGTCACGACCTAATAAATCATCAATTTCAACTTCTTTAATATCACTATACAGTTTATTACCACTCACAAGGTCTGCCATAGCTGGTATGGTTAATACCTGAGTTGACAGTGACTCTAAACGCTCGAGAATTTCTTTACGTTTAGCTCTGGTTGCACTGGGTATTGCAAGCAATACTTTTGTCGCTGCTTTTTGGCTGATGAGTTTACGTATAATTGAAGGAGAATGAACGTGAACGCCTTGTATTACGCTGCCGTGCAGTGCTTCATCATCATCGACAAAAGCATAAGGATAATATTCATGACTTAATACCAAAGAATTCAGTAACTGCCTACCACTGACCCCTGCGCCATAAATAATAACCGGCTCACCGTCGCGTTTAACCCCTGAGCCAACTAAAGAACGAACAAGAGCACGAGAGCCCCCAACAAAAACCAAAGCAAATGCGGCATAAATGATAGGAACAGTTCGAGGTAAACTCGCATCGGTAAAATAAGATACAAACACTAAGGTGACTGTTGAAGCCACAACGCCCAGTAAAATAGCCGTCAATGCTTGTAAACTCATATAACGCAGCACGGCGCGATATAAACCGAGCTTAGCAAAGGCTAATATGCTGAAAGGAAAAATTGAAGCGAGTAAAGCCCAGTAGTGTTTATTAAGCAGCACACTAACATCATCAACTCTGACTAATAGCGCTGCCCAAAAAGCAAAACCTAGAAAAACAGTATCAATTGCGATACTCACTAAACGTTTCTGACTACGCTCTAAACGAAACAAACTTTGCAAAAAATCCATTTTCCGCTCCATAAACTTAAAAATCATAGTGTATTACTTCTTTTAATACGAACACTCTGCCAAAAATCAACTTAATGATAACCTCAGCACTGCGAGTTTTAATTCTTGCCATTATATGTGACAGAGAATAAGAACACGATAAAAAGCTCTAAATTTGTAGACTACGCGAGGATTGAAAAGTTTTCAAAAAGGCGATGAGACACTTTTTATCGCCTTATTTTAATATTGAGACAGAAATTAAAAGCGCTAATGATTATAAATCAACAACCTAGCGCTAAAATCATAATAGATAGTCATATTCAGCCGACATAAAGAATATTAATCAGAACCGAATAAATCGCGAGTGTACACTTTATCCGCAACATCACGAATTTCATCAACCATACGGTTTGATACAATCACATCACAACTCGCTTTAAACTGTTCAAGAGATTTAATGACTTTAGAGTGGAAGAACTCATCTTCTTCTAAAACAGGTTCATAAACAACCACTTCAATGCCTTTTGCTTTTAAGCGCTTCATGATCCCCTGAACACTCGATGCTCTAAAATTGTCAGAATCCGACTTCATTATTAGACGATAAATACCTACGCGATTAGGGTTACGCTTTAAAATTGATTCTGCCACAAAGTCTTTACGGGTTTTATTAGATTCAACAATCGCACTAATGATGTTGTTAGGTACATCTGCATAGTTAGCCCGCAATTGTTTCGTGTCTTTAGGCAAGCAATAACCACCATAACCAAATGAAGGATTATTATAATGGTTACCGATACGAGGGTCTAAACCAACCCCTTCGATTAACTGGCGAGCATTTAGACCATGCGATTCAGCGTAAGAATCAAGCTCGTTGAAGTAGGCAACCCTTAAGGCAAGGTAAGTATTAGAAAATAACTTTACCGCTTCAGCTTCAGTTGAGTCAGTAAACAATACTTCTATGTTTTCTTTTACTGCACCTTCCACTAATAAGTTAGCAAAGACTGTAGCTCTCTCTGAACGCTCACCAACGATAATACGTGATGGGTGCAAGTTATCATATAAAGCTCGGCCTTCACGCAAAAATTCTGGTGAAAATATTAAGTTATCACAACCCAACTCTTCTTTTATACGCGCTGTATAACCAACTGGGACTGTGGATTTAATAACCATTATCGCATTAGGATTAATTTCCATGACATCTTTTATTACCGCCTCTACAGATGATGTGTTGAAATAATTAGTTTCAGCATCGTAATCTGTAGGGGTAGAGATAATTACATATTCGGCATCTGTATATGCAACTTTTTTATCAAGAGTAGCTTTGAAGTTAAGCGATTTATTAGCTAAGAAGTCTTCAATTTCAACATCAACAATTGGCGCTTTTTTTTCATTGAGCATTTCTACTTTTTCAGGAATTATATCGACCGCAACAATTTCATGGTTTTGCGCCAGAAGCATTGCGTTAGATAAGCCTACATAACCGGTTCCAGCGACTGCAATTTTCATACTGTGTATCCAATTTAATCTGTTAAATTATATATTATTTAGGCTTTACCGCATCACCACTGCCACTACCAGTGACAGTCATAATGATGTACTTAAAGTAATTTGTAATAGTTAAAGAGTCGATCATCTGTTTATCTGTGTTTGCTAATAACGCTGGAGTAGACATATCAATGTTTTGAACTTGAGCTAAACCCGTAACACCTGGTAGAACATCATAAACACTTAACGCATCACGCTCTTTAATCAGTTCTTCTTGGTTAAAAAGGTTCGGTCTAGGACCTACTAAGCTCATTTCACCCTTCAAAACATTAATTAACTGAGGCAGTTCATCAATCTTTGTTTTACGTAAAAAACTTCCAAGTTGAGTGATAGACGCGTTACTCGCTAAATGACTTGCTACAGATTTAGTTTCAACTGACATTGTTCGAAACTTGATCAGTTTAAACTGCTTTTTATTTTTACCTACACGAGTCTGAATAAAGATAGGTGAGCCCGTATCAAACAAGCCTATAATTGTCACAATAAGTAATATCGGCCACAAAAATAATAAACCAAAGAAAGCTGCCAAAAAATCAATCAATCTAATCATATAAAAATACTCTATTTTTCTTGTTTAAGGAAAGCCATTGACTCTTCCATAGTATAAGGCGGTGTCCAATCTAATACTTCTTTCAAGTTTGATGAATCAACTTCAAGATTACCGACCAGTTGGTCAACCATTTCAGCTTTCCCAAGCATTTTACCGGCAAGTCTCATTAGGCTCACAGGCACTGGTAACTGTATCAAGCTTGTACCAAGCCCTTTAGCTATTGCATTAGTAAAAACGCTGATAGAAACCGTTTCACTCTCAGAAGCTAAAAATGTATGATTCGCTGCATTTGGATGTTTTGCGCATGTAACTAACAAATCAGCAAGATTCTTCACTGAAATAAAGTCACGTCTGTTTTTCGTTAGAGCAAATGGCAAAAGCGGAGTTTTGCTAACTAGTCTTGTCAATGAACCAAAGTTTCCTGGAGCATTAGTTCCATACACTAGTGTTGGTCTTACAATAACTAACTCCATTCCTGTTTCTTCAGAAATTGTCTTTAAACCGAGTTCTGCATTAAGTTTTGATTTAGCGTAAGCATTATGGGGACTTAGTTGTGATTTAATTGAAAAAGGTGTACTGGTAGTTGAAGTACCATTGACACCAATCGAGCTAACAAAAACAAAACGACTAACTCCGGCTTTGGCCGCTTCACTGGCAAAGTGCAGTGTGCCGTTAACATTAACCGATTGATAATCTTCATCTGTAAAGGAATGAGAGTGAGCTAGACCGGCTAAGTGAATTATAGAATCGATATCATCAAACGCTCCTTGCCAACGAGTATGCTTATCCAATGCTTTTATGATATGTACAGGATGATATTGGTGTTTTTCACCTTCTCTAACTACCTGCATTTTTATCTGGCAATGATTTGAAACTTGCCGACCAACAAAACCTGTACCACCTGTTAATAAAATATTCATTTCACTATTGTTGCTCTAACAACCCTTTCTATTTTAGTTAATGCTTGCTCCTCAGAAAAATTATCCATCAATAGCTTTCTAGGCTGCATTTGAGGTCCGACTTTCTCCAATAGGCTTTTTGTTACAGAATCGAGTTGTTGTGCTAACTGTTCGGGACTTTCTACATCGCAAGTCCAACCTATTTTATATTCCGATATCAATGTGAATAGCTCTGAATCTCTATCTCCTACATACAAAATAGGTTTGTTAGCAGCCATAGAAAAATATGCTTTACTCGGTACACCTAAGCCAAGCATATTTTTTGATAATGTTACCAGCGATACATCGCAAGCGTTTAAACCAATATGATTTTTTTCCAAATCTAAACGACCATAAAAATGAGCCTTTACAAAGCCACTATCTTTATTAATTCGCTCTACAATCTTCTGCACCTTAGAAGCTTCTGAACCACAACCCATAAATAAAAATCTAGCTTGTTTATGCTTAGACAATTGAATAGCCTTTAAAAGGTTATCCATTCCTTGCAATCGACCCATATTGCCAAAAAATTGATAAACGATTTCTTTCTGCCAATTTAGCGCAGTAATAATCGCATTCTCTGATTTTTCTGAAGATTGAATTTTATCAGTTGAAGCCCAATTCGGTATGTAATGCGTGTTTTTTTTATTCCCGACTTTACTTTGCAGTAGCATTTGCATATCACGGCCTATACATATCATGTTATCAGGTGATGAATACATTTGTTTTGATAAATAAATAAGTATCCTATAAAGGTAACTACTCGAAGATATAACCTTTGCCGGCACCAAATTGTTTGGGAAAACATCGTGTACTAAAACCAACCATTGAAACTTATACCAAACTTTTAAAGCAGCTAAACAAGCCATGGTCACTATAGGGTTAGTTCCTGTAAAAAGGAGATCCGCTGTAGAGATCTCTTTTTTGATAACAGATAGAAAACTCATTGTTTGTTTAACTTGTCCGAACAGGCGTGATAATAAATTATTTTTATTGTGCTCAGCTAGGTTTACAAATCTTGTCTCGATATCATATTTTGAAGCAAATGCTAGTGAATGCTCGTTTTCAGGTGCAACGAGCAAGATATCATAATCCCCATTCAAATATTTGGTAATTTGCGACCAATAGTAGGCAGTAGAATTATGATTCTCCCCGATATACTCGGCAAGAATAATTATTTTTTTTTTCACTTTAATACTCTTTCCAAACTACCCGCTTAACATAGTCGGTATATGAATGAATAATTCTCACCATTTTATCGGATACATTCGGCATACTATAATCATAAACAGGGCGCAGTAGGCGCTCATCACCTGACGGTTGTGATTCCAATATCAGCAAAGCCTGCATTACACGTTCAACTTCAAGACCCACCATCATAACTGAAGCTTCTTCCATTCCTTCAGGACGTTCATGAGCTTCTCGCATGTTTAATGCAGGAAAGTTCATAATTGAAGATTCTTCGTTTATCGTCCCGCTATCCGAAAGTACAGCCTTTGCATTCTTTTGCAAATGGTTATAATCATGAAAACCTAGCGGTTTAAGTAACTGGATATTTTTATGAAACTCTACACCTTGAGCCTCAATACGATTTCGGGTACGTGGGTGTGTAGACACTATCACAGGTAAGTTATAATGCTCAGCAACCGCATTTAGAGTTTCTGCTAACTTAGCTAACTGTTTATGTGAATCAACATTTTCTTCTCTGTGTGCACTAACAACAAAAAATTGACCATTATTTAGCCCTAGACGTGAAACAACATCTGAAGCCTCAATTTGAGGCATATAATAATTTAAAACCTCAAACATTGGGCTACCGGTCTTAATAACGCGATCTGCCGGTAAACCTTCAGCGAGCAGATAATCTCGCGCTATTGAACTATAGGTTAAATTTATATCTGCGGTATGATCAACTATACGTCGATTCGTTTCTTCAGGTACTCGTTGGTCAAAACAGCGATTACCCGCTTCCATATGGAAAATAGGTACTTTACGGCGTTTTGCAGGGATTGCAGAAAGGCAAGAGTTTGTATCTCCGAGCACTAACATAGCATCAGGTTGAATCTCTTCTAACGCTTGATCTACCTTAATGATAACTTGACCGATTGTCTCAGCGGCATTCTTACCTGCAGCATTCAGAAAATAGTCTGGCTTTCTAACACCTAAATCATTAAAAAATACTTCATTTAATTCAAAATCATAATTCTGCCCAGTATGGACTAATATGTGCTCACAATGAACATCGAGTTTAGCTAAAACGCGAGAAAGTCGGATAATCTCAGGGCGCGTACCGACCACTGACATAACTTTTAATTTTTTCATTTCTTATACCTTAAAATTTACAGTATCAGGCTTTTCTCTATCAAATACCTCATTTGCCCAAAGCATTACTACTAACTCATTATCACCAATATTTGTCACATCATGTGACCAACCAGGAGCAGTTTCAACAATGCGAGACTCTTCGCCAGTTACAATCAACTCATAGGGTTCACCTGTTGTGATATGCCTAAATTTAAATGATGCTTTACCATTGATAACCAGAAATTTTTCTGTTTTTGTGTGGTGGTAGTGACCGCCACGGGTGATCCCAGGGTGAGCAGTAAAAAATGAAAATTGACCAGAATTTTTAGTTTTAAGCATTTCTACAAAAGTCCCACGCTCATCACTATGACGAGTAACATCATATGCAAATTGCTCAGGAGCTAGATAGCTAACATAAGTAGAATACAGCGCGCGAACAAAGCCATTCCCGACTTCTGCAGAAACCATGCTTTGGCGACTTTCTTTAAATTCAGTAAGTAACGATGCAACTTGCCCAACCGTAGTTTTATATACAGGTTCGACATATTGATATTGATCATTTGTTTGAGCAGAATCTGATAGCAGCGCAATAAATGACTGACAAACATCATCAATGTAAACTAAATTGAGTTCAGCTTCAGGGTTATTAATCGTAATAGGCAAATCATTAAGCGTGTTATAGCAGAAAGTAGCAACAGCAGAATTGTAGTTAGGACGACACCATTTACCAAATACATTTGGCAAACGGTATATATAAGCAAGAGCACCTGTTTGTTTTTTATATTCAGCAACAGCTTGCTCTGCACCTGCTTTACTCACACCATAAGCATTATCTAATTCAGCTTGAATTGAGGACGTAAGTACAATAGGTGTATTTCGCTTATTTTCAATTAAAGTATCGATGATTTGTTGAGTTAAATCAATATTCCCTTTTTTAAATTCATCATCATTTTTAGGGCGATTAATACCCGCTAGGTGATATATGAAGTCAGCAGATTTAACTTTATTAGAAATGCTCGCTTCGTCATCATCAAGAGTAATTTTTACAATATTAGCAAAGCCCGCCTCTTGCAAAAAAACGGATAAATTTTGACCAATAAAACCAGCGGCACCTGTTACTAAAATATTCATTTAGACACCTTCTGGAACAAAAATATTACCAGCCTCAATTTCACGCATAAAATCAAGTTTACGCAACAATTCTTTCATTCCTTCAACATCTAAGCGTTCAGTGTTGTGTGAATTATAATCTTCTACAATAGATAAATCTTTGTCACCTTCCTCTGTAAATTGTGCATAATTCAAATCGCGGTTATCGGCGGGAATTCGGTAATAATAGCCTTGGTCTTTTGCTACAAACATCTCCTCACGACTACATAAAGCTTCAAACAATTTTTCACCGTGTCGAGTTCCAATAATATTCACTTTGTGCTCAGGTTTACCAATCATTTCAAGAATAGCTTGAGTCAACACTTCAATTGTTGCGGCAGGTGCTTTCTGAACAAAAATATCGCCATTTTCACCATGCTCAAATGCATGAAGCACAAGATCAACAGCATCATCTAATGTCATCATGAAGCGTGTCATTGAAGGATCTGTTAAGGTTATCGGAGTATCTTCGATAACCTGACGTATAAACAGTGGTATAACTGAACCACGAGAAGCCATTACATTGCCATAACGAGTTCCTGAAATTACAGTGTTTGTACCTTCCAAGTTACGACTCTTTGCGACAATTACTTTTTCCATCATCGCTTTAGATATGCCCATAGCATTAATTGGATATACAGCTTTATCTGTACTTAAACAAACAACTCGGCTAACACCGTGGAAAATTGCAGACTCTAATATATTGTCGGTGCCTAACACATTTGTTTTAACAGCTTCCAGTGGATAAAACTCACACGAAGGAACTTGCTTTAAAGCAGCTGCATGAAAAACATAATCTACACCGCGCATGGCGGTAGAAATACTTTGAGAATCACGTACGTCTCCGATATAAAACTTTAACTTATCATTATTATACTTTTTTCTCATATCATCTTGTTTTTTCTCGTCTCGAGAAAAAATTCGTATTTCTTTGATATTGGAATTAAGAAATCTTCTCAAGACTGCATTACCAAATGAGCCTGTACCACCAGTGATAAGTAATATTTTATCTGTAAACATATTATTTCCTGAATTTATTATTCCAAAAATATTTTCTATAATTCTGGAATGCAAGTTTGTTTAAAAGGTAATTATTTTTGCTTGGGATTTTTTTTGTTGAAACACTTTCTAAGTGCAAAACTTCTAGTGCTGGCTTATACAAAATCAAACCGCCAGTGTTATATACCTGCTGTGAGAAAAATGCTTCTTCCCCATATAAAAAAAGAGGGTAACTTAAACTTTTGTTTCTTTTAAAAAAATTCGGAGTCAAAATATAAATAGCTCCAATACCAATAAAAATAGGCCTTTCCTCCAAGTCTTTTTGTATTGAACTATCGATACCAAGTCCCAAAGACCGCCAAATTTTAAGCATCAATTTGCCAAAAAAATAATTAGAATAATAAAATTCATACATCATCATACGTAATTTTGAAGGTTTGTCAGCCATTGAAGGGTTTTGATAAATCGAATTTATAGTTTTAACGGATGGTGCTATCGCAAACACATTTTCATCAACACAACATTTAGAAAGGTTATCAAAAAATACCGAGTCGAAAATTAAGTCATTATTGCAGACAATGGTAAGAGAGTCATTTTCTTGATTTAACAAGCCAAGACCAACATTCAAAGCAGGAAAATAACCAATATTTTGTTCCAATTTAATCAATTGAACACATGATGTGGAATTACTTTTTTCAACTCCGTCTAACATCTCAATTTCTGTACAACTTGAATTGTTGTCAACAACAACAATATTACAATACGTAAAAAAATCACCTATAGACTCTTCTATTGAAGAAATCATTTCTAAAGTTTCTTTAGATGTACCATAATTTACTGTTACTATATTTAACACTTGAGACTCTTTAAAACTGTTTTCATTTGGGTTTCCCACGTATATTTCTCCAAACATATATTCGCAATTTCTATTTTTTTAGTCATAAAGTCATTAATTTTATACCACAAAATAATTTTCTCTATGTCAAAATTTTGTTCATCTGCTGACACATCATAAACACAGTCCAACGTTTCTAATGAATAATCTTTGTGCGATTTAACAACAGGTAATCCGAAAGATAAATATTCTTTTGATTTCAATGAATTATTTGATTCATTACCTACTCTGTGTCGTCCTAAAGAATCAATACCTATATTTGCCAATAAAATTTGTTTTCGTAAATCATCACCTTGCAATTCACCACAAAAAGTAACAAAGCTGTTTAATTGAAGTGTTGCGACTAGTTTTTTTAAGGAGTTTAACTCGGGACCATCACCAACAATATACACATGTATAGGTGTATAGCGAGATAACTTTGTATAACTTGAAAGTGATAAAATCAATCTGTCATACCCATGCCAACTATGCAAAGAAGCGACACACACAAAATTAATTACCTTTAAAGTTAAAGTTGTACTTTGCTCAATAGCAACTATATTACTTTTAACATTATCAGCAGAAACGGCATTCGATATTTGTAAAGTGTCTATACCAAAAATATCATCTTCTACAGCTGTAAAAGTAACACATTTATCAATGTATTTACTCAACCTTTTACGATAAAACTTGTCTATAAGTAATTTCAAATTACTAGTCAAACCGAGTTTTTTATATTCATAATCATAAGGATATGTTGGTACCTCAATAATTATTTTAACGCCTATAGATTTTAATTTTTGTGTAAACACTATAAAACTAGGTGAACTAAAGTGCGTATACCGAATATAGACGACATCAATACTTTTCAATTTGACAAAATCAAATAAAGAAGAAAAGCAATACCTGAACAACCACCGTCTCAATAATAAATCACCTTCAAATAATTTAACCCCATTGACATTTCGAAATTCAAAAGAGTTATCTGTTGACGCAAAATAAAATTCATTAACTAGAGGTTTAACTGCGTCACATTGCGATATGATTTTTTTTCCGATACCACTACCTGGAGACATCACATCATTAACAAGAAACAAAAATTTCATCAAGTATCACTTAGCCGAGGCTGTATTGGTATTAAAACTAATAAATTCAGACTTTATCAATCTAAAGTTAAAAATATTCAAGTGAACATTAAGTACACTTTTATTTCTAAAAAAATAATTACAAATAGTTAAACTAAAAAATTCAACTAAAAAATACGATATTACAGCACCAAGAATAGAAAAATTAAGAACCATAACGGGTGCGACAAATATACAAAACAATGCGACAAAGATTGTTTTCTTTAATAAATATCTTTCACCATCCATAGCTGCTATGTACCTATTCTGTAAAAAACCAAGAGTAGAAACCAAAGTTCCACAGCAAAACAAAAAAAGATATCTACTTTCAACAACATACTCCGAGCCGAATGTATAGTAGATAATTTCATAAGAAAAAATGTTAATAAATATTAATATTGGCAATGAAACAGTAATTAAACAAAAATATAAAAAAGAAAGCGCTGTATCACTTTTTTTACTCACTACTTTTGTGAGTAAAGAAGTACCAATAGATAAAGGGATAAAGGTCCAAGCAGTAGAGAGAGCTAATAAGGCAGAATATGTGCCCAATGCAGAAAAACCTGAAATTTCTTTTAATGAAAAGTCTATACTCTTACTATAAACAACAATTAGTAAACCAGTTAAAACATACGGAAAATACTTGACCTTTAGAACTTTGCTAAACTTATATTTTTTTACATTTTCCTCCTGAGAACATATACTTTCAGCAGTTAGCCTCTTACTTTCCCTAATAGACTTGTAGTGTTTAAGTGTAAATATTATCAAGCCCTCTAACAAAAATGGAATGATAAAAAAGTAAACATTTAAATCAGATAAAACAAAAAGCACCCTTAACAGCATTGAACCTGTTTTAACATACATAGAGATTGTAGCGTTATACTGGGATCTTAATGTACCATTAAAATAGTATTGATATACATCCATTGCGACAAAAACATTTGACAAGCAAACACAAAGAATAATCCAAAACTCATTTTCATCAACGGTATAGAAAAGAAATACACTAATAAAAAAACAGCAAATAATATAATTAGTAAAACGAAAAACTGTGTTATCAAGCAATAATAGGATGGCCTTAATTGGTTTTTGTGATGCATAATTAAAAACATAATAACTAGCCCCCCACTGTGATACTACAGTACAAAGAATGGATAAGGTAATGCCATAACTAATCAACCCTAAATTAGATGGTCCTAAATACCTCGCAACTAAAGCTGTAACAAATAGCCCCCCCAACAAGAGATACAGCTTTTCAATGATCAACCAAAGGCTATTTAGTAAGAACTTATTTTTCAAAAGCATATAATTAGGGCCTACTTTTCATTAGTAAATTCCCAACAGTCAAGACAATAAAACCATAAACAAATACATTATTATTCCCCGGTAAGCTACCTGATGACAACGAATTAATAAGTGCCATAACAAACAGATATGAAAAGACATTCCTAAAGTCAAGTTGTCTAAAAACTAAAACAAGAAATACAAGAAATACAAGAAAACCTAAAATGCCAAAATTAACAAGTAGCTCTAGAAAAATATTATGAGGATACCAAATTTCGTCTACTCCTAGAGTTAATATTCCAAACGAAGAGTTCCCATACCCAAACCAGTTTGCACTAATTAACTCAATAGCTTGTGTATATAACGAAAACCGTTCCAATACTGAATAAGCATTAAAGCTGAACATAGCCTTCAGAGACAAAAATAAACCGTACACAATAAAGGGCGAAAACAATAATACAAAAACAACAAAATACGCCCTATAACAACTATAAACCAACATAGCTACAGCAAAAAACATTGCAACCACTGGTGCCCTAGAACCAGTGTAATACAATAGAACAAAACCGGAAATTACTGCTAGTATTTGTATCACAGGTAATTTTTTATAGTGTAAGATATAAAATATCATCATAAATATGTAGTCAGTCAAAAAACGACTAAACCAAATCTGATTATCCATTCCTATTGGGATGACTGAATAACCTACTACATGTGTCAAACCTGCAACATAGAGTAATAAAAAAAATAAGACTGCTAGTGCACTAAAATAGGAAAGACTTCTTACAACCCTTTTATAATCACATTCTAAGAATTTAAAGTTAAGCAAATAAATTATAAAAACTGGAATACAGACTAAATAAACAAACGAATAAAACTCAATATAACTAGCAATATTTGAAGCAGAGAACACAGTGTAATATAGCAATATCATTAATACTAAAACATTATAACAAAATAGCTTTTTACGCCTAAAACCCAAATAAAAATTATTATTCAAAAAGGCTATTAAAAATAACAACAAAAAACAAATAGCATATGAAAAAAATCTAGCAGGCAGAGGAAGATCGAGCAAGCCAATAACACAAGTGAATATTGAAGGAGTGATTAGAAGCATAGACAAAACAAAACTTCTATCAAGTTTTAAGAATCGAATCATAAATTCCAGTCTATTATTTTAATAAATCTGAATTTAAATAGGCGTTAAAACTAACTGGATCTCTATCCTTTTTTGATAAAACAGGTTCAAACTCCATAGGCCAAGCTATATCTAAATCCTTATCATTCCACGCTATTGAAATTTCAGATTGTGGCATGTAATAGTTAGTACACTTATAAACAAACTCAGATTCATCACTAATCACATAAAAACCATGTGCAAAACCCTCTGGTATCCAAAGCTGTCTTTTGTTCTCTGCTGAAAGATATTCACCAACCCATTTCCCAAGCGTAGGTGAGTCTTTTCGAATATCAACAGCCACATCAAAAACCTCGCCAGATATAACTCGAACTAATTTACCTTGAGTATTTTTAGTCTGGTAATGCAATCCGCGCAAGATTCCTTTCTTTGATTTTGAATGGTTATCTTGCACAAATGACGTAGGTTTACCTGTCACAAATTCTTCAAATCGTTTTTGATTCCAGGTTTCCATAAAGAAACCTCGCTCATCTCCAAAAACCGATGGTTCAATAATTTTGACATCGGGAATGCAAGTATCAATCACTTTCATGCTCTTATCCTGTATACGCTTGTATGTTTTTTAGGGCAGCTTGCCAATCACTAGCTTCTATTGAAAATGCATCTGTAATTTTTTTGGTATTTAGGCAAGAGTTACTTGGTCGTTTCGCTGGTGTTGGGTATTGCTCAGTTGTTATGCTAGTTAAACTTGGTTTGGCAAGAACAACCCCCTGCTCTGCTGCAATATTGAAAATATCCGAGGCAAAGTCGTACCAGCTCATATGCGGTAAGCCTGAAAAATGATAAACACCATAATCAATCGCATTACCTTGTTTTATTCGCTTAGCAATTTGAATTAACGCTTCAGCAATGTCACCAGCGTAAGTTGGTCCACCAAATTGATCACCTACAATATTCAATGCATCACGAGTTGCACCTAGTCGCAGCATGGTTTTAACAAAGTTATTACCATGCTCACTAAAGACCCAGGAAGTACGAAGGATAATGTGTTTATCACACGCTTGTGCTACAGCGATTTCGCCTGCGAGCTTACTTTTACCATAAACCCCTTGCGGGTTAGTTGTGTCATTTTCTGAATACAAACCAACTTTATTACCTTCAAAGACATAATCAGTTGATATATGCAGTATTGCAGCCCCAACAACTTGCGCAGCTTGAGCTAGATAACTTGGTCCATCACAATTAATCGCATACGAAAGCTCAACTTCCTCTTCTGCTTTATCAACCGCAGTATGCGCAGCAGCATTAATAATGATCGTAGGTTTAAACTCGGAAACAGCTGTATCAACAGCTTCTTGATTAGTAATATCAAGGCTAGCTCTCTCAAGCGCTAGTACTTCTGTATTAGCATCTTTAGCTAATTGCTCAGTAAGTCTACTACCTACTTGTCCATGACATCCTGTAATTAGTACACGCATTTGTTCATAGCCTTCTTCTGGTTTTCACTTACTAAACGAGTTAAATACTGGCCATATTCATTCTTCATCATCGGCTTGGCAAGTGTTAACACTTGCTCATCACTCAACCAACCATTACGCCAGGCAATTTCTTCTAAACAGGCTACCTTTAAGCCTTGAACATTTTCAATGGTTTGAACAAAAGAAGAAGCTTCATGAAGGCTTTCATGAGTGCCTGTATCTAACCAAGCGAAGCCACGACCTAATAATTCGACATTCAATATGCCATCATTAAGGTACATTTCATTTAAAGTTGTAATTTCAAGTTCACCACGATGAGAAGGTTTAACTTGTTTTGCCATTTCAACAACACGATTGTCGTAGAAATAAAGACCAGTAACCGCGTAGTTTGATCTTGGTGTCTCAGGTTTCTCTTCGATAGATACCGCTTTCATATTTTTATCGAACTCAACCACACCAAAACGCTCGGGGTCTTTCACTTGGTAACCAAAAACAGTTGCGCCAGACTCACGTGAAGCAGCTTTTTTAAGTGTATTTGAAAAAGACTGACCATAGAAGATGTTATCGCCAAGTACTAAACAAACGCTGTCATCACCAATAAACTTTTCGCCAATAATAAAGGCTTGCGCTAAACCATCGGGACTTGGTTGAATAGCGTATTCAAGGCTAATACCAAAATCTGAGCCATCGCCTAATAAGCGCTTAAAGCTCTCATTATCTTCAGGAGTTGTTATAATTAAAATATCTTTGATGCCAGCCAACATTAAAGTAGAAATAGGGTAAAACACCATCGGCTTGTCATAGATTGGAAGTAGTTGCTTTGATACACCACGGGTTAGTGGGTATAAACGAGTTCCACTGCCACCGGCTAATACAATCCCTTTCATTATGCTTTTCCTTTTATAGCCAAAGATTCTACGCCTAGACGCTCACGCTGATAACTACCATCTTGTACATGCTGACACCATTCTTGATTCGATAAATACCATTCAATTGTTTTTTTAAGACCTGTTTCAAATGTTTCAACTGGTGTCCAACCGAGTTCACGCTGCATCTTACTTGAATCAATCGCATAGCGTCTGTCGTGACCTGGTCTATCGGTTACATAAGTAATCTGTTCGTTATATTGTGATTCCTTTGGAACTAAAGAGTCCAAAATTGAACAAATGGTTTGAACGACTTCTAAGTTCTGTTTCTCGTTATGGCCACCAATGTTATAGGTTTCGCCAACAACACCTTCTGTAACAACTTTATAAAGTGCAATAGCGTGGTCTTCAACATATAACCAATCGCGTATTTGGTCACCTTTACCGTAAATAGGTAATGGTTTTCCTTCTAATGCATTTAAAATAACTAATGGAATAAGCTTTTCTGGAAAATGATAAGGACCGTAGTTGTTCGAGCAGTTGGTTACGATAGTAGGTAATCCATAGGTACGCAACCATGAACGTACTAAGTGGTCACTTGATGCTTTAGATGCAGAATAAGGGCTACTTGGCGCGTAAGGCGTTGTTTCAGTGAATAAGGTCAACTCTTCTGCACTTTCTACCTCATCTGGATGAGGTAAGTCGCCATATACTTCATCAGTCGAGATATGATGAAAACGAAATACCTTTTTAGCTTCATCTGATAATTCGTTCCAATATGCACGAGTTGCTTCGAGCAGGGTATAAGTGCCCACAATATTGGTTTGAATAAAGTCTGACGGGCCTGTGATTGAACGGTCTACATGAGACTCGGCAGCAAGGTGCATCACAGCATCTGGTTTGTGTTGTTTAAAAACTCGTTCAAGCTCTACTGCATCACAAATATCAACTTGTTCAAATGAATATCGCTCGTCATTTTCAACACTAATTAATGATTCTAGATTGCCTGCGTAAGTTAATTTATCAACATTTATTACGCTATCTTGAGTGTTTTTGATAATATGACGAACAACTGCAGAGCCAATAAAGCCTGCACCACCGGTGACAAGAATTTTCATTTTTACTACCAAATTTGTTGGATTTAACCACAATAACTGGTTATCTTTGAGTGATAAATACTGAAGGGTTACACTTTTCAATCTCAGCCTTTAAAACCAAGCTGAGACACTTTTTATTCATTTTGAGACAGCAACATTGCCGCTACCCCTTATAAAACCTCGGTTTCACTGTTTTCTTTCAAACAGTCCCAATAGGCTCTTTCTTTTATGTATCTTTATTAATCTTCTTTTCTTACAAAATGTCTGATTAATACAATCATTATCGCTAACATAGCACCCAACATGGTACCCAATACGCAAATCAATACGCGTTTAGGACCAGTTTTTTCTTCAGGCACTAGTGCCGGGTCAATGGTTTTAAATACATATTCTTCACGAACTTCAGCAAACATGATGGTTTTAGTTTGCTCTTCGATTAACTGGTATAAAATAGTACGAATATCAGCAACATTAGTTTGAGAAATTTGATTTTCTAAAAATGCTGTACTTCGCTGAGCTTCTGCAACATCTCGTTGCTTCATCTCTAAATTAATATCTTCTACTAACCACTTAACCCATTGCTGGGCAATGGTAGGAGACAAATGCTCAACAGAAACTTTTACCATTCCCGTTTCTTTATCTGTGTTGATTGTAAGTAGCTGACTGAATTCTTTATACGCTTCTTGCATTGAAGGTTCTGGTTTAAATGGCGCTTTAACTTCTCTTACCCACTTATTAGCAATGGAATCAAAGAGTTCAACATCATATGTAATTGAGTTATCTACCATATTCCAAGAGTCAACGGCCATTAGTTCAGGAAGAATATTGTGCTTTTGAATAAACTCACTAGTAAACTTTCGCGACTTAGCCACCTCAATAGCCATTTGAGTTTTATCAACTCCGCCACCGCCACCAAGATTTATACCAGCCATACTAGCAAGGCCACCAAATTGTCCAGCAAGAGCTGATAAACCACCTCCTTGCTCTGTATCAGCAGGCGATAATAGCGCTTCAGACTTATAGGTATTTGGTTGACTCAACGCAAACACAACAGAACCAATAGCAAATACAGTCGTAACAGCAATAATCAGCCACTTGCCTTGCCAAATAACGCTAAAAAGCTCTCTTAAATCAATTTCATCGTCGTTATTACTTTGTTGATTAACATTGAAATTTGCATCTGAATAATTCTGCGGAATCTGTTTTGTCATCTTGTTTAAATAATAAAAGTAGAATCTACTTATATTACCTTTCCCTCAACTTACTTTTATTAAAAGTTAAAACCCAAATAAAGTAGTAAAATAGTTACCTTATTTGGGCTGCATATATTATTATATTTCCAAAAGTATTCGGTCGTTATAAACCAGATATTGTGGCCACAGCTACAGCAGTGTTGTAAATAATTTGAGTGACTTGAGTCCAAAGCGTAAGATTATCTTTGTATTCTGTATCGAGTGGAACAATAACGGTATCGCCAGCAGAAATTGCAGCGGTTTTACTAAACCAGAAGTTCTGTTCAGGTAACATAACGGAACCATCAGCTTTAATGATATAAGTTCTATCGTCATCCCCGCGCTCACGAGCTCCGCCAGACATAGCTAAGTACTGATTTAATGTCATACCTTCTTTAAATCTATGTGTTGCCGGATGCTGCACTTCTCCCATAACAGAGACAATCTGTTTTACTGTCGGTACATAAAGCACATCTTTATCTTCTAATTGTAAATCAGCTTGTTCAATACCGACTTGAATAGCATTTAAATCAACAACTAAACGACCGAGAGCTTGGATATTTTCAAGATCAGTTAGCATCAACTGCGCTTCAGAATAATTAACTACAGTGCCGTCTTTTGAAACACCACGAGTTGCAATATCACGACGTAGTTGATCAGCTAACTTCTTTATTTCTAGTTGTTCTTGTTTTCTTACTGATTCACGCACAAAAACTGAAGCTTGGGGAAATGCATAATCAGTAAAGCCGCCAGCACGTTTCATCACATCAGCTAATGTTTCGCCACGGCGAATGTTGTACACACCGGGGAATCTCACTTCACCTCGAATTTCAACAGATTTTCGCTCTTGCCACTCAGGAGTTGTTAGCACAACCAGCATATCTCTGCCTTCAAGTGCTAGGTTATCTTCTGCGACTCCATTAATAGCGTTGCCAACATTAATATGTAAATGCTGTATATCTGAAATGCTAGTATCCGTTTCTGTACGGGTTAATTCAGCACGTGCCGTATAAGCGCCTTCAACTAACCCCCCTGCAGAAGTAATTAAATCACTGACTCTGCCGCCAACACTTAAAGGATAAATACCAGAATGCTTCACTTTACCAGTAACGGCTATAACGTTAACTTTTTCTGATACACCACTTTGCAAAGATAACTTGGTAATTATTGGGAATAATAACTCTTCACGACTTAATGAAGAGCTGAGTTTAATAAGATCTCTGTCTTCAAATAAATTTGACAACATTTTTGAGACTTCGTCTCCGACAAGCTTCTCTTCCTCGTCTAATTCAGCAACAGCTCCCGGCATAACCACACCACCAATGTCAGTTTTACCTAACACTGAAGATTGCTTATTAACATTCATTGATTTGAAGCCAGCTTTAAATAAATCAGACCCAATTAAGGAATCACTACTTAATTGTTTGATTTTTTTTGCACGATTCAATACCAATTTATTTAATTCATATCGATTAACAGAAGAGTCATCATGGTTAAACACAATCACTTTATCTCTAGCATTTAAGGCGATATTCTGTGTTACATCTTGTTGAGCAATTGCTTTACCAGGGGAGAACTGGTGAACTTCGATTCTGCCAAATTTATCAACTTCGCGAATCACAAGTCCATAATTCAAATCTGCTGAGATCGCTAAATCTCCCCAAATGGTTGGAATTAAATCATTAATCTTTTGTCCTTGGAACCATTGATACTTTCCTGGCCTTACAACAGCACCAACTAAAGTAATTGCATCTTCATACTGGGTAGATGCACTTTTAACTCTTATAAAGTCACCCGGTTTAGCTTGTTTTTGCTTTGCTTTTTCTGACGTCAAATCAACATTAACAATGGTTTTTAATCCATTTTGATTATAACGCTCAATACTGCTTCTTCTAGGATATGCACCAGGATTAACCCCTGCAGCCATTTTGATAACGTCATTAATGGTTTCATTTGACTTAATTTCGTATACCGCAGGTCTTCTTATCTCGCCAGTAACGCTTACGCGACCTCCAACAGAAGGAATAAATACAACGTCACCAGAACGAAGGTTAATATCTTTTGATGCATCGCCATTTAGCAGTAAGTCATATAAGTCAAATGAGGCAATCAACTTACCTTTACGTTTAACTTGGATATTTCTTAAACTACCAATTTCATTGACACCGCCAGCAACGAACAAAGCCTGAGTAATAGTAGACAAACTTGATACCGTATATGCTCCAGGTTTGTATGCATCACCAGCAATAAAGATACGAATTGAACGAAGCTCGCCCATGGTGATGTTAGACTCAATACCAATCATCTGCTTGCTAATTCGCTCACTTAGATACTCGCGTAATTCGACAAAGGTTAATCCGACGACTGATATAGGACCTAACTCAGGAAATTGGATCGTCCCATCACGCCCAATAGTCAGTGTATATTCACGGTTATCTTTTCCGTAGAGTTGAACATTAACTGTATCTCCAGGACCTACTAGATAATCACTCGGAACAGGAACATCAGACACAGGAGAAAAAGTCATTGGCTCGCCAGCAAACATGTCATAACCAAAAAAAGCTAATTCAGCTTTTTTACTATCTTGCTCGAAATCTAATTCAGACTCAGTGCGTTTTTTCTCTTCACTTTCAGATAAATCTCTATTAGCACCACGTTCTGGCATTTGCGTTGATTCAGTAAATTGGCTTGAACCGCCAGTTTGGCCACTTAATACTGAAGTATCTATGCCATATTGTTTTGCAAGTCGTTGCTGTTCTGATGCGGGTAATGATTTAAATTGTTCAATCATTTGTGGAGACGGAGTCACCGCTTGTGTAGGTAAACTGAATAGTATTACAGCGCTCACTGCGGCAATGGCTAAACTTTTAGCTTTTTGAAACACCTTATAAATCTCCAAGTTAAGACGAACAATTTATCTTCAAACATACTATATTTAAGACCCGCTACCGACCCACGTGGTGGCCAGAGGCCTTCGGCTTT
>NZ_JBFRJQ010000007.1:269167-432414 GCF_041468985.1 Shewanella sp. 10N.286.52.A9
GTCCTTCGGACACGCTACCGCCCATAGATTACGGCTTCTATAGTGCCCATCGAAAATTCGATATTCATATTTGTAAAAAACAACTGACTAAAACAACCATTTTGTACTAGTTCTTTTTAGTAAGTCGTCTCAATTTCGAAATGTACTATATCTTATTCTATGTTGTTTGTTAGTTGAAAAATTCAAATGACTCTAGTGGACTCATTGATAGCAGTATTCACTAAATCGGATGTCGCTACCTTCCTGCTAATCACACTCATTCAAAATAACAAACAAAACACCAGCCAATATTTTACACCATCAAATTGAAGGCCAAAACAATAGCGAATGTCTTACACAAAAAGTTGTCAATATCTCACCCAGATAAAGCTTTAAAATCTATTTGCTCACACAATTACACAAACAGCCTCTAAAGTACTTTTTTAATACTTGCTTCTTCTACTGACATGCGTTTTTGCTGCCCCATAATATTAAATAAAACGAAACAGCGCTTTTCGGCATTTTTCTCTTCAAAAATCGCTTCTAAATCCACAAATGGCCCGTCAGTAAACTTAACTTTATCGCCGTGTTGCAAACCTGTATCGATATCCGGCTTGTGTTGTTTTACTCTATTTTTAATACCTTGAATGATCCTGTCATCAATTGCTGTCATATCTTCACTACAACCAATTATCCTTGACGCACCACGAGTTGAGTGAATGCGGCTAACGCTCACTTCTGTAGGATCAAAATAGATAAATAAATAACAAGGGAATAGAGGCACTTCAACAAGCTTGGTTTTTCCTTGAGATGTTTTCTCTTCTTGAATGACTGGTAAATAGCTTTCAATTTGTTGCATGGCTAAATTTTGTTGCGCACGTATCTCATTACGTGGTTTACAATATAACAAATACCATGACTTCATCTTAATTACTCTTCATTCATCCAGTGGTGACTTCCTTTATCACCAAGCTGCAGATTTTAGCAAAGCTGGTAATGTAAAGAAATGTCTTTTGGCTTTTATGCTCCTATTTGGCGAGTTTTGATACAAAAAAAGACTTTGCAGCTATGTAAACGCACATTCCAAATTGGATTCGATTTTAAATAAAACGAAATACAAACAAAAAAGCCACCTCAAATACTAGGTGGCTTAACAATCACTAATACAATGTCTTACTAGATTTCTATCAAAACCTTGCAGAAATAAAGTGCTAAACTAAAATAGCGTTAAAATTAGTTACTCTCTGGCTTTGGCGGAAAATTCAACATCACTTGCCCTATCGCATGATTGATAATCTCAACGCGTTCTTCAGGAGTATTTTGATCGCGAATCGTATCTGCAACACTACCACGCCAAACCAGCTTGCCAGTTTCTTTATCAACAAAATCGATAATTAACGTGCCAACTTCATATTCGCGAACAGTTGTTTGCGTATTGATACCCGCACCGCCCCAGCCTCGACGCCCATAATATGGGTAATAGCCATAACTGGTGTTGAATGTGTCAACGTTTATCTTTTTATCCACTTTGGTAAGGTAATTAACAAGTATATCGGCGTTTTCAACGTCTACCTTAGATAAGCCTTTTTGAGTCAGCTGGTTATTAACTGCATCTCTAACACGTTGATCCATCAAACCATCAAGATGGTATGTGCTGTCTTCAGTTTTCTTTTCTACCCAAGCAAAACTTTTGTATTGGTCGAACGAAACTGCTGGATCATAATCAGAGTTCGTTTTTAATGTACTACACGCACTTAATGCTAAAACAGCTGCGGCAACGAAAAGCTTTTTCATAGTGTCTCCAAACGATAACGAGCTAAAGGCTTGTTTCATTTACGATGTAAGATGGATTCATGATTAATATTTAGCTTACCTAGGTAAGTCTTAATCATCAACCGATAATATAAACAAAATGTGTCTAAGCAAGCTAAATGCTACGCTTTGGCTTTCCATCGTTTTACTGATAAACAATTAAATGAGTATTAAGTCAATTTATCCTATAGCGACAAACGAAGGAGCTTTAGCGTCCTGATTTAGTTTGCTAAACTGGTATTAACACCCAATGACTTCTGTTTATTATGAGAATCGATCCAAACATATCATTAGTTTATAGCACTGATGGCGGCAAAATAGACCAACCCAAACAAGAAGAAGTAATTCCTCAAGGTGATGGGATTGTCCGCATACATAAAGACAGTAAAGGACGTAAGGGAAAAGGCGTAAGTGTAATCAAAGGCTTAGGGCTTGATGCTAAAGCGCTTAAAGCGCTAGCTCAGAAGCTAAAAAAACAATGTGGTTGTGGCGGAACAGTAAAAGGATTCGATATCGAAGTACAAACTGACGATAGAGAAAAAATCAAGTTACTGCTAGAGAAACAAAATTACACCGTTAAGCTTGCTGGAGGTTAGAGACCTCAATAACCTTAATTTACAAATTTAAGGTATAGCTTTTATTTTTTAAAACGTTTGCCGCATTCTATTTTAATTTGTGAAAGGAAAACTTATGGATAGCTTACAAGGTCACCTTTTAATTGCTATGCCGTCATTAGAAGATACCTTCTTTGAACGTTCTGTTATCTATATTTGTGAACATAACGATAAAGGTGCAATGGGCGTGATGATTAACCGCCCTACCAATATCGTGATTGATGAGTTACTCGACCAAATAGGGCTAACCAAAGAGTCCGAACTGAGTTTGGATTTAGAAGGGCCGGTGTTGTTAGGTGGCCCTGTCGATACAGACAGAGGTTTCGTATTACATACACCACAAGAACAATGGGTTAATAGTGAGGCAATAAGCGACTTTTGTATGCTTACCACCTCACGTGACGTACTGAATGCCCTCGGCACTAATGAATCACCATCACAATTTGTTGTGGCATTAGGTTACTCTGGTTGGAGTAAAGATCAGCTTGAACAAGAACTTGCTGAAAACACCTGGTTGACGATACCCGCCACATCAGAGTTACTATTTTGCCAAGATCATGAAGCATTATGGGCAGAGGCAACTAAAAAGCTCGGATTTGATATTTGGCAAATCTCTTCTCAAGTCGGTCATTCATAATACTAGCCACAATTGTTTAGCTAAATGTTGAACATTATTTTAAGACTAATATAAGGCATTGATTTCTATGCAATCAAAAACCGTTTTAGGTTTTGACTTTGGTACCAAAAGTATCGGTGTTGCTGTCGGACAAGAAGTTACAGCAAGCGCCGCTCCCGTGTCAGCCATAAAAGCTAACGACGGTATTCCAAATTGGGATGAAATAGAAGCAGTAATCAAAGAATGGAAACCTGACTTTATTGTTGTCGGGTTACCGTTAAACATGGACGGAACTGAGCAGGAAATGACTCAACGGGCACGAAAATTTGCTAACAGAGTCAGTGGCCGTTTTGGTATTAAAGTCGTCACCCAAGATGAGCGCTTAACCACTACCGATGCCAAAGCTCGTTTGTTCGAACTTGGTGGTTATAAAAAGCTAACAAAAGGCCAAGTTGATGCGGTATCGGCCGTGTTAATCATCGAAAGCTATTTTGAAAACCACTATCTTGAAAACTAATAATTTGAAAATCAAGACCCTGATTAATACTCTCTGCTTTAAAAGACCGTCAAAGTAGCAAAACAACGCAGTAGCAAGAGAAACAATAAAGGAGCCACACGGCTCCTTTAATTTACTTATAACAGCCAATTATAGGTATGGCTTAACCAAGTTCGCCATCATATTAATATGGGCATCATTGTCATTCAAACACTCGATATAGCGGAACTTCTTACCTCCCGCCTCTTCGAAGACTTCACGATTTTCGCCTTTAATTTCTTCTAAGGTTTCTAAGCAATCGGCACTAAACGCAGGGCACACGACGGCGATATCATTAACACCTTCTTTAGGTAATGCTTCCATTGTTGCGTCAGTATAAGGCTGTAGCCATTTCGCTTTACCAAAACGAGACTGGAAAGTCATGACGTATTCTTGCTCGTCTAAGCCTAGCTTTTCTACCACTAATCGCGTTGTTTTTACACAAAAGCAATAATATGGATCGCCTAAATGTAAATTACGCTCTGGCATTCCATGATATGACAATACTAATTTTTCAGGCTTACCGTTAGCATCGAAATCAGCTTGAATCGATTCAGCTAATGCATCAATAAAAGTCGGATCGTCATGGTATGTATTAATGAAATGCAGTGCAGGAATGTAGCGCCATTTGCATAACTCTTTTGCAATAGCATCAAATGCTGAAGCGGTTGTTGGTGCTGCATATTGAGGATATAGCGGCAATACAATCACTCTATCAATTCCATCCTTGTGCATTTTTTGCAGTACTGATGGCGTTGAGGGGTTACCATATCGCATCGCTAAATGAACTGAGGCATCAACATCGTTATCTTCAAAAACTTTGGCTAACTTTTGCTGTTGACGCAAACTGATATCCATTAAAGGTGAGCCTTCGTCTGTCCAAACTTCTTTGTAAAGCGCCGCTGACTTAGCAGGACGAACACGTAAAATAATCCCGTGTAAGATGATCATCCATACTAATTTCGGTATTTCGACAACACGTGGATCTGATAAAAACTCAGCAAGGTAGCGTCTAACTGCTGAAGGGGTTGGTTCATCTGGCGTCCCTAAGTTCATTAATAATACGCCAGTCTTACCACGAGACTTGTGACCGTCTTCTTTACTTAAACCAGAAAATTTATACAAAACTATCTCCGAAAAAAGTCATTCACCACTTTGTTGCTGAGGTTCTAACAACAATATGGTGAATTTTAGAGGCTATTAACTAACACAGTTATTGATTCCTTAGCAGCGTAATCAAACTGTAAATAAATAGTTTCAATAGCAATGAAAATTTATAAAACAGACTCTATCGCTTTTTTCATCTCTTCGCTATCCGGTTTTACTCTAGAGTTGAATTGCTGCACACTTTCGCCATCTGCACTGACTAAGTATTTGTAAAAATTCCATTTAGGTGCTGCGGTTTTGTCACCTAAATAGGCAAACACAGAATTAACATCATTACCTCTAACTGCCGATGTCGATACCATAGTAAAAGTCACGCCATAGTTTAAAAAGCACACATCTGCAGTTTTTGCTTCATCATCTTCTTCTTGAAAAAAGTCATCTGATGGAAAGCCAATCACAACGAGATCATCCTGATATTGTTTGTGAACCGCCTCTAATGCTTCAAATTGAGGGGTAAAACCACAATTACTGGCCGTGTTAACAATAAGCACCGGCTTTCCTTGAGTTAATTCACATAAATCAACCGTCTCTTCTGAGTGCAACTTGCGCGCTTCTACATTTAAATAGTCTGGGCAAGAATTAGCAAAAGTAACGCCGCTAAGTAATGTAGTAGAGGCTAGCAGGCTTGTTATTAATAATTTGTTTTTCATAATATTCCCTTTTGAAATTCTTTAATTTTTTACAATACCTTGATGGTAAGAAAGTTAGCATGGATCTTGTTATACCAATACGGTATAAATCTGCTGAAGGTTCAACATTTGTTGAAAACATTTTAGCTAAATTAAAAACAAAAAAACCAAAGTAAACGATAGTTTACCTTGGTTTCATATTATGAATCACTGACAGGCATTCAGCATTCAACTAATCCATGTCTAACGTGACACCATCCATAATGCCAGAACTGCTACTCTCATTATTTTGCAGTTTTATCATTAGGCGTAAATCGTTTGGAGAATCAGCATGATGCAGCGCATCTGCATAGCTGATTTCTTTTTCCAAATATAAATCCAATAACGCTTGGTCAAAAGTCTGCATGCCCTGCTCTCGTGACTTACTCATGGTTTCTTTGAGTAAATGCAGCTCATTTTTTGCAATCAAACTCGCCACACGAGGAGTGTTGATTAACACTTCAATAGCAGCGCGACGCCCAGAGCCATCTGATTTAGGCACAAGCTGCTGAGCGACAATGCCACGTAAGTTTAACGACAAATCGAACAAGAGTTGGTTATGCTTGTTTTCAGGCACTAAATGCATAATACGGTCTAACGCTTGGTTAGCATTGTTAGCATGGAGTGTTGCCATACATAAGTGACCCGTTTCAGCAAATGACAGCGCAAACTCCATGGTTTCTTGAGTTCGAATTTCACCAATCAAAATAACATCTGGCGCCTGACGAAGTGAGCTTTTAAGCGCGGCATCAAAAGAGTCAGTGTCTATACCGACTTCTCGCTGAGTAATAATGCTTTTGCGATGGTCATGCACAAATTCCACTGGGTCTTCAATCGTTAAAATATGACCTCGAGCATGTGAATTACGATAACCAACAAGCGAAGCCAACGAGGTTGATTTACCCGTACCGGTACCACCGACCATAATAATCAGACCACGTTTACTCATGACCAAATCTTTTAAAATAGGCGGTAGCTTTAAATCTTCAACTTCTGGGATTTTTGTTTCAATACGGCGCATCACACAACCAGGTGATTCACGTTGCCAAAAAGCACTAACACGAAAACGGCCTAATTCTTTAGCCGCAAAAGCAAAGTTACATTCACGAGATTCATGAAACTCTTGTTTTTGCACATCAGTCATTAAAGACTCTACAAAATCTAACGACTGCTCAGGCGTAAAACTGCTTTCTGATAACGGTCTTAATTCACCATCAATTTTTGCACTCGGCGGAAATCCCGCGGTAACAAATAAATCTGATGCTTTACGGTCTACCATGACCTTTAAAAAAGGACGAACATCCATCTGCTTTATCCCTTAAAAGTTAGCTTGTTTATTTGAGCTTTTAGACATCGCATCATCACGGCTAATTAAGCCACGGTTAACTAAGTTTTGTAAGCATTGCTCAAGTGTTTGCATTCCGTGCGCCATACCGGTTTGAATAGCAGAGTACATTTGCGCGACTTTATCTTCACGAATTAGGTTTCTAATCGCGGGTGTGCCCATCATAATTTCATGGGCAGCAACTCGGCCACCACCGACTTTCTTAATCAAGGTTTGCGAAATTACCGCCTGTAATGATTCAGATAACATAGTACGTACCATGTCTTTCTCACCCGCAGGGAATACATCCACAATACGGTCAACGGTTTTAGCCGCTGAAGTTGTATGCAAGGTACCAAATACTAAATGACCGGTTTCTGCTGCTGTCATTGCTAAGCGAATGGTTTCAAGGTCACGCATCTCACCAACAAGAATGACATCAGGATCTTCACGAAGTGCACTTCGAAGCGCCGCTTCAAAACTATGGGTATGCTTGTGTACTTCACGTTGGTTGACCAAACATTGTTTGTTTTGGTGAACGAATTCTATTGGGTCTTCAATAGTTAATATGTGATCATGACGTTCATTATTAATATAATCGACCATCGCAGCCAATGTGGTTGATTTACCCGAACCAGTAGGCCCTGTAACCAATACAAGCCCACGAGGAAAACTCGAAATCTTCTTAAAGATTTCAGGTGCGCCTAATTGCTCTAATGATAAAATATCACTTGGAATGGTACGAAATACCGCACCAGCACCACGAGATTGGTTATAAGCATTCACACGAAAACGAGCTAAGTTAGGCACTTCAAATGAGAAATCGATTTCTAGATGTTCTTCATAGTCCTTACGTTGCTTATCATTCATGATGTCATACACCAGACCATGAACTGCTTGGTGGTCTAAGGCAGGTAGATTAATCTTTCTGACTTCACCATCAACTCGAATCATCGGCGAAACACCTGCTGAAAGGTGTAGATCCGAGGCATTGTGTTTTACACTAAAGGCAAGTAACTCAGTTATTTCCATGGTCAATGACATCCATTTAAACAAATAAAAACAATATGACAACAATAGCAGACCGAATATCAATCGCCCAGAGCCAAATTGCTCAAGCGGCGCAAAATTGTTCACGTAACAGTGAAGAAGTCACTTTGCTTGCAGTAAGTAAGACAAAACCTATTTCAGATATTATTGCCGCGTATGAAGCTGGCCAGCGTTGTTTTGGTGAAAACTACGTCCAAGAAGGTGAAGAAAAAGTCATTGCACTTAAGCAAGACTACGCTGATATAGAGTGGCATTTTATTGGCCCGCTTCAATCAAATAAATCACGAATTGTTGCTGAACACTTTGACTGGATGCACACAGTGAGTCGAGAAAAAATCGCTAAACGATTAAATGATCAGCGGCCAGCAACCAAAGCACCTTTGCAAATATGTATTCAAGTCAATATCAGTAATGAAGACACTAAGTCTGGACTGCAAGCCAGTGAAATAAACGCATTAGCAAATGCCATCAGTCAACTTCCAAACCTAACTTTGCGTGGCTTGATGGCAATTCCAACGGCTACTGATGACATTAATGTGCAAAAAGCAGAATTTACCAAGCTTCAAGCGCTTTACCATCAACTGCAAAATGATTATCCAACGGTCGATACACTGTCGATGGGAATGAGCAATGACTTAGCCGTAGCCATCGCTCATGGTTCTACCATGGTAAGAATTGGAACCGCCATTTTTGGCTCTAGAAAATAAATAAGGTTGCCGTTTCATCCTAGGCTCCTTTAGTACGATTAAATGCGTATAAGTTATGAATATTTTTTAACCTCTAGTGACTTGTAAAAAGTCACTAGCACCCAAATATATTATTTAACCGTATTTAGAAATGTCGTATGAATACCAATAACGCATTATCTGTAAACACATTAACTACGACTCACCCTACAATAAAAGCGATCTTAATTTATGACTCAAGCAAAAATCTGTTTTATTGGCGCAGGAAATATGCCTCGTTCAATTATTAGCGGACTGATTTCAAATGGATATCCTGCAGAGCTTGTGCATGCAACTAACCCAAGTGCCGGAAAGCTCGATGCGTTAAAAGCTGACTTTGGCATCCAAGTATCTCATGACAATATTGCTGCAGCTCAAGCAGCTGATGTGATTGTGCTCAGTGTGAAACCGCAATTAATGCAAATGGTTTGTGAGCAAATGAGCCACCTAGATTTATCAAGTAAGTTAATGATTACTATCGCGGCAGGTATTCCAGCATCTCGCTACCAAGATTACTTTAAACAACCCATTAAACTCGTCCGTACCATGCCAAATACCCCAACTCAAATTGGTGCTGGCATGACAGGACTCTTTGCAGATGAATCGATTTCAGCTGCTGACAAACAAATATGTGAAACCTTAATGCAAAGCGGTGGTAAAACAGTTTGGGTAAAACAAGAAGATGAGTTAAATCAGGTCATCGCACTTGCTGGTAGCTCACCTGCTTACTTCTTCTTATTTATTGAATCTATGATTCAGCACGGCGTTAAAACCGGTCTAGATGAAGTCACTGCGCGCGAGCTTGCCCAGCAAGCTGCTTTAGGGGCTGCTCAAATGGTGGTTCAAAACCCACAGCTATCACTTGAAGAATTACGCACTAATGTCACCTCAAAAGGTGGGACAACCGCTCAAGCAGTTGACACTTTTGAGCAAGGAAACTTACGAGGTTTAGTTGACCAAGCTATGACAAACTGCAAAAAACGCGCAGAAGAAATGGCAAAAACGTTTTAAATTAATGCTGTTTCAGCCAAACTGATGATATTCCATTACGTTTGGTAACGTATTAAGGCAATATTCAGTAAGAAACCCGATAATAAGCTTTATTAATTGATGACTTATTAACGTGATTTACTGCTAAACGAGTTATATCAGCTATTTAAAAATTGTAACAACAGGGCTCAACAAAATGAATGCAATGCAATTTCTGGTCACCACCATCTTTGACCTCTATTTAATGGTGGTCATTTTACGCTTTTGGTTACAACTCGCCAGAGCCGACTTCTACAATCCTTTTAGCCAGTTTGTAGTTAAAGCGACACAACCTATTATTGCTCCAATGCGCCGCGTTTTACCTTCAATTGGTAGTATTGATACTGCTTCAATTGCACTGGCATTTTTAGTGGTTGTGCTCAAATTTGTCACACTAGGTCTATTGGTCGATTTTAAAATCGATGCCGTTTCACTCATCATCTTGTCAGCAGTATCGGTAATAAAAGAAGCTGGAATGCTGCTTTTCTGGGTATTGATTATTCGTGCATTGTTAAGCTGGTTCAATCAAGGGCATAACCCTATTGTGATGGTTATGGATCAACTTACAGAGCCATTTTTACGCCCGGTACGTAAAATATTGCCTCCAATGGGTGGTCTTGATTTATCAGTCATGATTGTTCTGATTGCAATGAACTTTATCAATATATTATTTGCGCAATACATTCCATATTGGAACATAGTGTAAAGGCACTCATGCTTATATGTACTTGGCACCTTTGCTTAATATAGTCAGCAATACTTAAGCAATATTTGTAACAACTTATCAGTTAATAATTAAAGGGCTATAGCATTAATAAGGCCATTACTCAGCAGCAAGATGATTTGCTGCTGAACCTTTATGTTCAACCAAAAGCTAGCAGGGATACTATCGTTGGCTTGCATGGCCATGAGTTAAAAATCGCAATTACGGCGCCACCTGTTGACGGTAAAGCCAATCAACATTTAATCAAGTATCTCGCTAAATCCTTTAAAGTCAGTAAATCGGATGTAATGCTGCTAAAAGGACTTCAAGGGCGCCACAAACAAGTCAAAATAATCCAACCAAAACAGCTACCAGAGGCAATATCCGCCCTTTTGAGTTAAGCTCATTTCAGCTTTTGTACTTATCATTTTGTATCTACAACATGCACAATATAATCAGCATCTTACATTTCGAAACGATTAAAATAAGGTCGGCGAAGGGAAAATTCTCTATACTTATATAATAAAGATTATTGTTAAGCTTATGTGCTTGCAAGCTGTTCAGTCAGTAAACACATAAGTTAATTGAGGACGTCAGTTATGTTGCGAACAATTTTATTGAGCTTATTACTCAGCCTTACCGTAATAAGTCATGCTTTCGCTGAGCAAAAACAGCAAGTCGGAAATTTTGATATTCACTACATGGCGTTAAGCAGCACCTTTATCACGCCTAGTATTGCCAAAACCTATGGTATTGAACGAAGCAATTACAATGGCATTGTTAATATTGCAGTGTTAGATACCAGCCAAGAAGGCAACCCACCTGTTGCAGTTGAGATATCAGGGATAGCTAACAATTTACTTGATGCAAGAATCACGCTTGATTTTAAAGAAATAAAAGAAGGCAAAGCCATTTATTACATTGCGCAAGTTCCTTACCGCGACGATCAAGAAATTAATTTCAACATAGCCATAAAATATGGCAATAAACTCAATACTTCAGTCAAGTTCAAACAAAAATTCTATGTTGAATAGTTAGGCGGAGCCCCAATAACAGTCTGATATGACATAAAGCCAATACCCTTCAGTATTGGCTTTAATTCATTTGGTCAATGGATAAATAATTTTCCCAAAGCGTTACTCTCTTGATTCAAACTATCTATCATTTGTGCCCTTAGGTATCATTAGCAAAATTTTTCTTATCAAGGTCTTTTCATGCAACAGATTGTCTTAGCCAGTGGCAACAAAGGTAAGCTTAAAGAGTTCGATCAAATGTTGGCTAAATTCAACATTCAAGTTTTACCGCAGAACCAATTTAACGTACCAGAAGTGGCAGAAACAGGAACAACTTTCATCGAAAACGCCATTATCAAAGCAAGGCATGCCGCCGAAGTGACTGGCAAGCCAGCCATTGCTGATGACTCTGGTCTTGAGGTGGATGCATTGCAAGGTGCACCTGGAATATACTCAGCAAGATATGGCGGTGAAAACGCTACAGAAAAAGACAGATACTTAAAATTACTCAATGCTCTTGAGGGTCAATCAAACCGCAATGCACGTTTTCAATGTGTACTGGTTTATATGCGTCATGCAAAAGATCCAACCCCTATCGTTTGTCAAGCTGCATGGGAAGGACAAATTAGTATTGCGCCACAAGGCGAACAAGGTCATGGCTACGATCCTGTATTTATTCCACATGGTTTTGACTGTTCAGCAGCAGAACTGACTAGCGAGCAAAAAAATCAATTAAGCCATCGTGGTTTAGCCTTGGATTTGCTAGTAGATGCATTAAAAGCGAAAGGAATTATTTAATTAGTATGCTGACGCTTCCTCCGTTAAGTCTTTATATTCACATCCCTTGGTGTGTACAAAAATGTCCTTATTGTGATTTTAATTCCCATGGGCAACATGGTGAGTTACCGCAGCAGCAATATGTCGATGCGCTATTAGCCGATTTATCTTTAGACTTACATTACGTACAAGGCCGTAAGCTTCATAGCATTTTTATTGGCGGTGGCACGCCATCATTATTTGAGGCTTCGCAAATCAAACGTATTCTTGAGGCCGCTAAATCTCAAATAGGGTTTGAAGACGATATTGAAATCACAATGGAAGCGAATCCTGGCACCTTAGAACATGATGACTTTGCCGCCTATCAAGCAGCTGGAGTGACTCGTTTATCCATAGGTGTTCAAAGCTTTTCAAAAGATAAACTCAACTTGCTTGGCCGAATTCATGATGAAAATGAAGCCGTTACTGCTGCAAATACGGCGTCAAATGCAGGTTATCAAAGCTTTAATTTAGATCTTATGCACGGCTTACCCAATCAAAGTTTTGATGAAGCTATGGCAGACATTGATACGGCGGCCAACTTAATGCCGCCTCATCTTTCTTGGTATCAATTAACTATTGAGCCCAATACGCTATTTCACTCGAAGCCACCACAACTTCCTGATGACGAAAACCTTTGGCATATCTATGAGCAAGGGCAAAAGAAACTAGCACAGTTAGGTTACGAGCAATATGAGATTTCAGCTTACGCCAAACCAGGTTTTCAGTGCAGGCATAATCTTAACTATTGGCAATTTGGGGACTATCTCGGTATCGGTTGTGGTGCACACGGTAAAATAACCCAAGTCCAACAAGATACGATTATCCGCACCGTAAAGATTAAACACCCTAAAGGGTATTTAGCTACTGATAACTTTACCTTTGAGACGAGCGTTGTCGAGCATGAAGATAGGGCTCTGGAATACTTAATGAATAGGCTCCGTTTAATGACCCCTATTCCAAAAGCAGAGTTTGAACAGCGAACGGGGTTATCTCATACAGTGCTTAATGATGGAATGAAAAAGTCTATCGAACGTGATTTATTAATTGACTCTAGTACGCATTGGCAATTAACCACCAAAGGACATATGTTCGTGAATGATCTTTTGTCGCAATTTATCGACTAACTTCACTTACCTATTCCTGTAAGAGCACACCTGTTCTCAAAGCTGCACATATTAAAGCCACTACAACTACAATTAGTGGCTTTTTTATTCCATTATTAGTTTTATAGATCATGACGAAAGCACACTAAATCTCCCTCGACCTCATTCAGCAACAATTAATACACAATTGCTAACATTTCACTTTACCTTTTTTTATCCTGCTCTATTAGGATAACTATCAATATTACTAATATTGACTCTATTTCACTAAGTTAACGGACATTTTATGCGACTAAAAACAAAAACGACACTTATAGCCGTAGCCCTATCAAGCCTTTTATCGACTTCAGTTATCGCTCATGGAACTCACGGACAAACGGTAATGAGCCCAACTGAATCAACTAAAAAAGCGACCACTGAATCAGAAAAAGCCAATGAGCTATTTGAAAACATTTTCATGGAAAATGTCATGTCTAGCCCTATCTCTCAAACCTATATGCGTATTAAAAAAGATTACGACAAATGGGGTGATTTTAGTGAAAAGGCGCAAGACGAAGACTTAGCTCGAGCCAAAAAGCACTTAGCACAGCTAGATAGCATAGATGTTAGCAAACTCGATGAACAAACTGCACTAAGCTACAAGCTAATGAAGCAAGGTTTAGAGCAAGATATCGCTGATGATAAATGGCGCCACCATACTTACCCAGTCAATCAAATGTACGGTAGCCATACCTTCATAGCGACCTTCTTAATCAATCAACATCAAGTTGCCAGTGTAAGCGATGCAGAAGCCTACATCAGTCGTTTAAACGGCGTTAAGCTTGCCAGTGAGCAACTCGTCGAAGGTTTAAAACTTCGTGCTGATAAAGGGATTATCGCACCTAAGTTTGTATTCCCTTATGTCATATCAGACAGCCAAAATATCATTACTGGTGCTCCTTTTAGCGATACTGAGGAAAAAAGCACGCTATGGGCTGATATCAATAAAAAGGTTGCTGCATTAGATGCACCACAAGCGAAAAAAGATGAGCTACTTGCAGATGCTAAACAAGCATTACTGACCAGTGTTCAACCAGCATATACCAACCTTATCGCCTATCTTAATGAACTTGAGAAAAAAGCTGATACACGTGATGGTGTCTGGAAGCTACCTGAAGGTGATGACTTTTTTAATATGCGCTTAAGTCGTGTGACTACCACTGACATGACCTCAGAAACTATCCACAAGTTAGGCTTAGCGGAAGTCGCTCGTATTCATGACGAAATGCGTGCAATTATGAAAAAGGTGAAATTTGACGGTGACTTGCAAGAGTTTATGGCCTTCATGCGTGATGATGAGCAGTTTTACTACCCTGATACTGCAGAAGGTAAAACTCGCTACATGACTGAAGCTAAAGAACTTATCGACAACATGGAGTCACGCCTTGATGAAGTCTTTAACATCAAACCAAAAGCTAAACTAATCGTAAAACAAGTCGAAGCCTTCCGTGAGAAGTCAGCAGGTAAAGCGTTTTATGATGCACCTGCACCTGATGGCTCTCGCCCTGGTACCTACTACGCAAACTTATACGATATGAAGGCCATGCCAACTTATCAAATGGAAGCATTGGCTTACCATGAAGGTATTCCTGGTCACCATATGCAAATCGCTATTGCTCAAGAACTAGAAGGCATTCCGAAATTCAGAAAATACGGTGGCTATACTGCATATATCGAAGGTTGGGGCTTATATACTGAGTACTTCCCTAAAGAAATGGGCTTGTATGCCGATCCTTACTCTGACTTTGGTCGCTTAGCAATGGAATTATGGCGAGCTTGTCGTTTAGTAGTTGATACGGGTATTCACTCTAAAAAGTGGACGCGTGAACAAGGTATTCAATACTATGTGGACAATACACCTAATGCGGAATCTGACGCTATCAAAATGGTAGAACGCCATATTGTAATGCCAGGACAAGCAACGGCATACAAAGTTGGTATGATAAAAATTCTAGAACTACGTGAAGATGCTAAAAAGCAATTGGGTGATAAATTTGATATTCGCCAATTCCACACACTGATCCTAGAAAATGGCCCTGTACCGCTGGATGTATTAGAAGCGAAAGTAACTGACTGGGTAAATGCCAGTAAGTAACAACTCGCTGACTGCTTTTCTTCCAAGACAAAAAAGCCACTGATATCAGTGGCTTTTTTATATTATCTAATTCACATTCAAGCCGTTGGCTGAATAAATAGATAGCTTTATATTCTGGGTTAGGAATATAGGAAGAATCTAGTCACTCAATCTCACATTAGCAGCTAATGTAACAAAGTAAGACTATTTGAAATCAACACCCTAACACTGTAGCTAGGTTATTTTAGATAAAAATAACCCCAGCACAAAGTCTGGGGTAAACCAATATAAACTAGGATGATGGTTTCAAAGCCGGCATTGTTCTAATTTTAAAACCGTTGCCAGCAGTGATTCAAAACTTGCGAAGTTGCTGGTTTGCACATTTTGATGAAAAGGGGTCATTTCTCAACAAGATGCGTGACTCAAACCATTCCGAATCAACTGAAATCTATTGTATTGATTTAAGAACATAGTTCAAGTCGTACCGTTTAAATTGTTTTAGCTACAAAACAAAAAACACACTGTACATTTTTCAAACACAAACAATTAACCACCTGTTTTTTAATGAAAAATAAAAAAGCCGCACAATAATGAGCGGCTTTATTTTAAATTTCGAACAATGTTTCCATATATTCTTACGTAATTTAACCCTTATATGCGTATTTATTTACGTAATTTGTATAAGTGATCAAATTTAGCATCCCAGTATGGCGTGCTACCAATGTGCCCCTTAATAAAGTCAATGAATGCGCTGACTTTTGGTGCAAGATGTTTACGACGAGGGTAAACCGCTTGAAGTGGTAAGTTATTGGTTAACTGCCAATCAGGTAGTAAAGGAACTAAAGTCCCTTGCTCAATTTCATCTTCCATGAGGTAACTTGCAAGATACGCAATGCCTAAGCCGCTGACAGCGGCGGATTTAAGTGCAGGTGCATTATCAACACGGAAGTTACCAGAAACACCGATCTCACAGTAATCTTCACCTTTCTTGAACTGCCACATACTGTGTTCATGCCACTCACCTTGATATACAAGACAGTTATGATCAACTAACTGTTCTGGGCGAGAAATTGTGCCATGTTGAGCAATATACTCAGGTGATGCAGCTAAAAGGAACTGACACTTCATTAAAGGACGTGCCACCATGCCCAAAGGTAATTGCTCAGACATAGTTAATAGTAAATCTAACCCTTCGCTGACCACGTCAACCTTATGATCCAATAAGCTAACCTGTAGCTCTAACTCAGGGTGTTTAGCCATAAACTCAGGTAATGCAGGGATAATATGCATAGTACCGAACGACTGCGAAATACCTACTTTCAATACACCACGAGTAGCATCATTAAGATTGTGCACACTCGCCACGGCTTGCTCTGCATCTCTTAGCAGCTCTTCACCTTGGATATAAAGTAAGTTCCCGGCCTCAGTAAGACTCAAACTACGTGTAGTACGTTGAATAAGTTGAACCCCAAGTTTATGTTCAAGATCAGCAACCTGAGTACTTACTTTGGATTTAGATATACTCAGTCTTCTCGCTGCAGCGCTGAAACTACCAGCACGGGCAACATGAGTAAAAATAGCAATAGGTTCTAACAGTTCTAACATTGGAGTCGCCTTACGCTGTTTACGACATTAAAAATAGTTTTTGGTATGCAAATAACTGTAACTTGCCCGAAACAAAACTGAGCAAAAATCAGTCAGGAATGCAGTGTAAAAATAATACACAGAACACCAAAAAAGAAATTAAATACAGATAATCCGTTATCTTGAATAACCAACCAAAACTAAAACAATAAGTTAATAGGTTAGCAATTCAGTTTTATAATTTTAGGAGTATACCAAAAAAACTATAAATGGCTCTATATTTATAATATACAATTTTTTTATCAGAACAAATAATTAGTTTCTTAGAAATGTCGTTGAATAAGGGGATTAAGCGGATTAATAACGAAAAAGCCCCTGCAAAAGGTTGCAGGGGAAGGTCAGGTACATTTTAACAATGCTATAAATTGAACAATCAAGATAATGAATAATTACCGCTAAAGAATAGGTAATTGTTATTACCTTAAGCTTCACTCAAGCTTAAAGAGTCACTCAAGGTAAATTACTCATATAACTCGTGATCTAATGTTGCTAATTGGTAATCAGACAACTGAGGGATAGACTGGCGCATCTCACCTTCTATAATCATAAGTTCTTCAAAGTCTTCACAAATCTTTTCAGCTTTCGCTTCGATAGCCTCTGATTGCTCAGCAACTTGTAACTCAATATCCTCGCCCATTTTTTCCATTTTCTTTCCGAACGAGTCCATTTTCTCTTCGAAACTACCGCCTTCTGAAGACATCATTTCAGCACCAAGGGCCATCATAAAGCTGCCCATAGAATTTTCTATCATCGCTTCCATTTCTTTCTCGAAGTCTTCATTAAATGCTTGCTCAATTGATGATTCAGTCGCTCCTAGATAGAATTTATCACCTTGCTGATAAGCAGCTTCATCCAAGCGGCTTTGAATGCTTGCTAACATTTCATCAAGCTTAGCCCCTGTCGCATCACCAAAAATTGGCGTAAGCGCTAAACTCACAGCATCGGTGGCAAGTACGACGACTTCATTAACGAGATCGATAATTTCTGGAACTTGCTTAGATAAGCCTTCAGAATAATCTGACACTAAGTTTTGTTGCTGAGCGTTAAGTTTAATTTTATTACCTTCAACAAATAATTCGCCCATTTCGACACGATATAACTCTTGGCCTTTTTCACTAACGAGTAGTTTTTGCGGTTCTACCGTCACATCATAATTTAAGGTTACATTGCATTGCTGATCTTCAATTGACAGTTTAGCCATTGCAGGGTTGAAGGCGCCAGCTGTAAAAATTAATCCTGATAATGCAATGCCTTTAAGTAACCCTGTGTTGGTATAATTTAACGTTTTCATTAGCCATTTCCTTGCTGTTAAACAAATACAATCTTTCACGACTAGACTGCATTTTTAATAATAAGTGAACCCAAACTCTATTAAGTGACTTAGCGCCAGTTAAAGAACGCTTTACTTAATCCATATAAAGCATACAGCGTGCCAAAATATATAAATCATTATATTTCAAGTGGTTAATAAAATGTTATAGCAATGAATTAGGGGGGATTGCTAAAAAAGTTTACTCAATTTGCGTGAAATTAACCATAAAGTGGTTTATTTCACACATTAATAATATAAGTTCATCAGCGCTTTTCTGCGCCGATAGCAGAATATAGATAGCCTAATTAGAGCAGGTTATAATTCAGCCTTCTTGGGGCTGAAGATTTTGAAACCTAAAGTTTTGAAACCTAAAGTTTTGAGACTGAAAGTATTGAGACTGAAAGTATTGAAGAGGAAATACTTGAAATACGACGTATTGAAGTAAAAAGCATTAAGCCGCTTTTAAAATATCGAGCGGCCTAGAGATTGCGAAAGGTGTTCTAGCATGTGTGTGCCAGCGAGTGAGTTGCCATTTTGATCAAGTTCAGGTGACCAAACACAAATGGACATGTCTCCAGGAATTACAGCAATGATGCCACCGCCTACGCCACTTTTACCCGGCATACCAACTCGATAGGCAAACTCCCCTGCACCATCATATAAACCTGATGTTGCAAGCAAAGCATTCAGCTGACGAGTTTGTACAGGTGTAATCAACTGATGACCTTGTAAGGTTTTCCCTCGATTAGCTAAATAGAACATCGCTTTTGATAAATCCGCGCAGTTCATTTTTAATGAACAGTAATGAAAGTAACTTTTTAATACCGTATCAACATTACCTTCGAAATTTCCAAAAGACTTCATTAAGTAAGCAATAGAGGCATTTCTAGCGCTGAATTTGAACTCAGAGTTAGCCACATTCTTGTCAAAACAAATATGTGAGTTACCACTAAGCTTTCGTACTTCTTCCAACATACGATGCTTAGGGGCGCTTTGTCTTGCTTGAATCAAATCGGCAATCACTAAAGCACCGGCATTAATAAAGGGATTTCGCGGGATCCCGCGTTCTAATTCAACTTGTACAAGCGAATTAAAGGACTGCCCCGAAGGTTCTTTACCTACTCGACACCAAATTTCATCTTCAGAATACAAACTCAACGCCAGAGTTAAACTAAATACTTTGGAGATACTTTGAATTGAAAATGGCTCTAGATAGTCGCCTGCGCCCACAGTTTGACCATCAGCTGTGGTGACTGCTATGGCAATTTTATTCGGATCGACATTACCCAATGCTGGTATGTAGTTTGCGACCTTCCCAGAACCAATAAGTGGCCGAACTTTGTCGACCACTTGTTCTAGCAATATTTGCTCAGGCATCGGCTATATTAGCCCCACCAGATATCATAAAGTGCACTAACTTCAAGTTGAGGCACTTTTTTCGATTCCCAAAATGCTTTCACAGCAGCAACGTCTTCTTCAGTACATTTACCGATTTGCTGCGTTGCAATAATACCTTCCCACATTTTATGACCGCCGCCATGGAAGCCTAATTTACGAGGCTCGATAACTTGATCGATAAACTCGTCAACAGCTTTATCAATATTCTCTTCAGAAATTGATTCTTCGAACGTCCAGTTGACATCAAAACCAAGTTCTTGGAACTCATCAACGCGTAACTTTTTACGTAAACGGCGAGTACGATTCTTAGCCATGTTTTTATCCTAGTTAGTATTAAATAAAGATATTGTTATAACAAGTTGAGGAATAAGCTTAGCTTACTCGCTCAAACATCAAGTCCCAAACACCATGACCTAAGCGATGGCCTCGAGCTTCAAATTTAGTTAATGGGCGATGTTCAGGACGCTCAACGACAGTATTTGTTGCTGACTGGTTTTTATAACCATCAGCAGCAGACATCACTTCTAGCATATGTTCACTGTAATTTTCCCAATCTGTCGCCATGTGGAAGACACCACCAATTTTAAGCTTACGACGGATTAGTTGAGCGAACTCAGCTTGTACGATACGGCGCTTATGGTGACGTTTTTTGTGCCATGGATCAGGGAAAAATAGTTGGACTCTCGCTAACGAACCATCAGCAATACTATTTTCTAATACTTCCATCGCATCATGATGATAAACACGTAAGTTAGTTACCCCAGCTTTACCAGCATCGACTAAACAAGCACCAACACCCGGTTTATGCACTTCGATACCAATATAGTTTAGTTCTGGCGCAGCGTTGGCCATCTCAACAAGTGATGCCCCCATGCCAAAACCAATTTCTAACACTGTATCCGCGTCACGATTAAAAATCTCAGTAAGATTGATAGGTTCAGGGGTATAATCTAAGCCCATCGTTGGCCAATATGACTCAATGGCTTGTGCTTGACCTTTAGTCAGGCGCCCTTCTCTTAATACAAAACTTCTAATCTTACGAAGATATTTACCATCTTCGTTATATTCAGCGGTAGTAACGTCGCTCATTATTGCCTCATCAATTGGGTGCTATATAAAGTGGCCCAATGTGTCACTTCAAATCATAAAATAGTCAGTAAGTATATCGTAAAATGAGTATGACTAAACTACTTAAGCCACTTTGATAGCAAGATTCTTATCGTTATTTTGGCAATTTACATATATTGAACCACTAAAAATCACTTTAATGCTTCAATCCTCCATTTTAACGAGTATTTTGTTTCAGCAAATTACATGCTGACTTGTTTAAGCTAACCTTGCCATATACACTGCCTCGATGAAAAATGTTAACTCTTTTTCCGAGCGTATCATCGCTTGGTACGATATCAATGGCCGTAAATCCTTGCCATGGCAATTGAATAAAACCCCATATAGAGTATGGATTTCAGAGATCATGTTACAGCAAACTCAAGTTGCTACCGTGATCCCGTATTACGAAAAGTTCATGTCTAGTTTCCCAACTATCGCTGACTTGGCTGCAGCAAGTGAAGATGATGTGCTTCACCATTGGACAGGCCTTGGCTATTACGCACGAGCAAGAAACCTTCACAAAGCGGCTAAAACAGTCTGTGAACAGTTCCAAGGGAAGTTTCCCGAAAACATAGACGATGTCATCGCACTTCCCGGTATTGGTCGCTCTACCGCTGGAGCAATTTTGTCACTTTCCCTTGGGCAACATCATTCCATTTTAGACGGTAACGTAAAGCGCGTTCTAGCAAGACATGGAGCCATAGAAGGATGGCCTGGTAAAAAGTCTGTTGAACAACAGCTTTGGACGCTTACCGATAAACTGACACCCAAAAAAGAGATACGAAAATTTAATCAGGCAATGATGGATATAGGTTCTGCGGTTTGTACTCGCAGTAAACCTCAATGTGAACGCTGCCCTGTCGCTATTGATTGCCAAGCGCAGCTATCTGGCAGACAAACCGAATTCCCAGGGAAAAAACCTAAAAAGACGATACCGACCAAGTCAGCATTTATGCTGGTGCAACAGCATCAAGGCGAAGTTATACTTTTTAAAAGGCCACCAGCGGGTATTTGGGGAGGGTTATGGTGTTTCCCTCAGTTTGAGTCACAACAAGCTTTGCAAGATTATGTTTCTAAGGAATTTAGCGATAAAAACATTGACCATTGCGAACCTGAGTGGCTTGCTGGGTTTAGACACACATTTAGTCATTTTCATTTAGATATTCAACCCGTTTTAGTAAAGATTGAAACAGAGCAAAATAATCGCCCATTTGAAAACACGGCAATGGAACAAAACCAGACACTCTGGTATAACATATATCATCCAGCTAAAGTCGGATTAGCCGCAGCAACAGAGCGGATTTTATCTCACTTAGTCGCACTTTCAGCAGCAGATCCAACATCAGGATCCCGTTAAGGAAACATCATGGCTCGTAATGTTAATTGCGCATATTTAAACAAAGAAGCAGCAGGACTCGATTTTCAACTTTATCCAGGTGAAGTCGGCAAACGTATTTTTGATTCAATTAGTAAAGAAGCTTGGGGTTTGTGGCAAAAAAAGCAAACGATGCTAATTAACGAAAATAAATTGAACATGATGAATGTTGATGACCGCAAGTTCCTTGAAGAGCAAATGGTTAACTTTTTATTTGAAGGTAAAGACGTTGAAATTGAAGGTTATGTACCACCAGCTGAAGATGAGTAATTGTTAACGCTGGTTTATTGCTTGTATCAGTTCAACCTGCGCTGATACAAGTTTTCTTAATATAACTGTTTTAATAGTCATAAGCGCTAACCTCCTATTCGGTCAATTTTCTCATTTGGTTGCTATTACTATCTCACTATTACCATCTCACTATTTCTCTGATTGCTAAAAGTTCCCTTTATTTTCAATTGTTCTTCATCAAATGTTAAAACCGTGACCCCGCTATTAATAATTAAATAAACTCAACAATATGTCAGGTAGGCAACATTAAAAATGGCTATTTCTCTCTATAATATGCAGCATATTACCTTAAAGAGATTTTGTATGTTTAAGCCTCTCGTTCATTCAATTTTAGCACTAAGCCTTTGCTTATCAGCTCCTAACTTAGCCGCTGTTCCACTAGGTATGAAACCCATTCCGCTACCGGATGCGCCTTTAGGTTATCTCGTTCATAACCCATATGAAAATGCACCGTTAACAGCATTAGTGACGCTTAACGGTCATAAGATCTCCAATGTGGAAGTGACAGTTCATGCTAAGGATGACACGGGAGTTGCGATTAACTATCAAGTCGATGACATGCGCGTCATGAATGAAGGCGGTGTGCCAATTTTTGGTTTATACCCTGCGCTAATGAATCACTTTACCGTGAAATGGACCGAAAATGGCCAACAACATAGTCATGATTACCAAATGCTTACCCCTGATATTGATATGGGCTTTTCCGAGAGCCAATGGGCCAAAGCCCCTATCGTTGAAGTTGAACATGTCGATGCAGATTTTAAAGACCGCTTATATTTTGTAAATTGGACCAACCCTGACGGTAAAACAGGTCAATTAGCGCACAATAATCCCGACGCACCAGGTGCTTTTTCTTGGGACGGTAAACCAGGCTTTTTTATTATTGATACCGCGGGAGATATTCGCTGGTATTTAAACCCGTATACCACTCATGACTCAAAGAGTTTTGAAAATGCAGGTTACGCCATGGGAATGAACATAACCGCCGATGGCAATATGGTTTGGGTACAAGGTCAAGGCTGGAAGAAAATGTCCTTAATGGGCAGAATGATATCTGAGCATAGCCTACCAGGTAACTTTATTGATGCATCCCATGAAGGTATTGAAGCTAGCAACGGCAATATCTTTATCAGAGCCGCCGCCAAAGATTATCGTCGCCCTGATGGCATGCTAGTTAACACGATTAGAGATCAAATCATCGAGGTCGATAATACCGGAAAACTAATTGATTACTGGGATCTAAACAGTATTTTAGATCCTATGCGAGATGATGCTTTATTATCATTAGATGCTGGCGCAGTGTGTTTAAACATCAATGCAAGTCAAGCGGGACACCAAACTACACTAGAAGATTTAAAAAATGCCCCCTACGGTGATATCCACGGCGTTGAAACGGGTCGAAATTGGATTCATGTCAATTCTATCGACTACGATAGCAGTGACGACAGCATTATTATCAGTTCTCGTCATCAATCCGCTGTCATAAAGATAGGCAGAGATAAGCAAGTTAAATGGATATTAAGTCCAGCTAAAGGCTGGTCTGAAAAGTTTGCCAGTAAACTGCTTACTCCGGTGGATGAACAAGGTAATAAGCTTAACTGTAACGAAAAAGGTTTATGTCGCGGCACTAATTTTGACTTCTCTTACACCTCACATACTGCTTATTTAGTACCAGAAAAAGGCACACTAACGGTATTTGATAATGGTGATGGACGTCATCTTGGCCAGCCTATGTTTGCCACTGAAAAATACTCTCGCTCAGTTGAATACAAAATTGATGAACAGAATCTCACCGTTCAACAAGTATGGGAATACGGTAAAGATGAGTTAGGCTACGATGGCTACTCACCAGTGACCTCAATCGTAAAATACCAACAAGATAAAGACAGCATGATGAGCTACTTTGCATCTGCAGGGTTATTTGGTCTAGGTGGCGGTTATGGCAACCTTAAAATGGATGACACCACAGGTAAAGTTCAGTCGATATTAGTAGAGCATCGTTACGGCGAGACGAAACCTGCCGTTAGAATCAATATTGGCAGTCATGATTTATTTGCTACGGGCTATCGCGCACAAGTCATTAAAGTACAAGACATGCTTAAATAAGATGCTTGATTAAATAAGCAGCTCGATTTAATCATCTCTATTAATAATCATTATTTCTTAAACGCCTTTCTCAAATCTAGAAGGGCGTTTTACTTTTCCCTAAAAGTGTTATTTTTACTAAACAATGCCTTACCAAACAATGCCCTACTAAATCATGCTTTAACTTGGTAATGGTTAGACTTTGATAACAAGAAACCCAAATTTCCCTGCCCTCTATCGTGATGTTGTAAATCCTCTAAAGTAATCCGTAAACCTTTAGCAACCGCGATTAAAACTCATCGCTAACCTTCAGTATTTATACTTAAAAAAACCGCACAATTTTGATGCCACAGCCATAAAAAACTCAGTTTAGCCCAAATTAACACTGGTCAAAATTTGATTAATCATTTACATTCTAATAACAATGTAAGCGCTTACACTGATTGTTAAAAATAAATATCAATAAAAATCAGTTAGCTGAAAGTGGGCTTTAAAAGCAAATTGGATGGAATCAACCAAGGTAACCATAACAATGGCTCAAAATATCGAACAGACTAATACCGTCTCTGAAAAATTATCGCTAAAAGAAAAAATTGGATACGCCCTTGGGGATGTGGCATCTAACTTTTATTGGCGTGTATTTGATGTGTTCCTCTTTATTTTTTATACCGATGTATTTGGTATTTCAGCTGCTGCAGTCGGCACTATGATGTTGGTTACTCGCCTTATTGATGCTTTCTCAGATCCGTTGATGGGAGCATTAGCCGATAGAACTTCCACTCGCTTTGGTAAGTTTAGGCCTTATTTATTACTGGGCATTATCCCTATCGCCGCGGCAGGTATACTCACTTTTACCGTTCCAGATCTAGGCGATGATGGCAAGATTATATGGGCGTATGGCACATATATTTTCATGATGTTGGCATACACGTTTATTAATGTGCCTTATGGCGCCCTTTTAGGTGTAGTCACTGCAGACAGTCAAGAACGTACTACCTTGACCAGTTTTCGATTCATCGGTGCTTTTTCTGGTGGCACACTCGTCGCTTACCTGACTCCTGAGCTTGTGACCTTGCTAGGTAACGGAGACCAAGCCCTAGGCTGGCAGCTGACAATGGGGTGTTATGGCTTAATCTCTGCTGTTTTGTTTACGCTCACTTTTTTCGCGACCAAAGAACGAATTTCACCACCCGTTAATCAGCAAACCAGTATCAAACAAGACCTGATTGATCTATCGAATAATAAACCTTGGTTAATATTATTCTCACTAGCACTGATTATTATGTTCACCATCACTTTGCGCGCCAGCACCGGGACATTTTATTTTAAATATTACGTCGGTCGAGAAGACTTAATTGGAACATTCACGGCTGTATATATGATTTCATTAGCGATTGGGGCAGCATCTACACCAATACTTAGCCGCTATTTTGATAAACGCAGTTTATTGATTGGTTTGATGAGTTTAGTTGCGGTCTTTTCAGCTGGTTTTTACCTGATTCCACCCAACAACATTACTCTAATGTTTATCATGCAAGCCTTAATTGGTTTCTGTCTTGGCCCCAAATCACCACTGGTGTTTTCCATGTATGCAGATACTGCAGATTACTCTCAATATAAAAATGGACGCCGAGCAACAGCAATGATTTTCTCTGCCGCTGCTTTTTCGCAAAAATTGGGGGGAGCATTTGCAGGCGCCATGATTGGTTGGCTCTTATCTTCAATGGGCTATGTGGCCAATCAGCAGCAATCACCAGACTCTCTGATGGGAATTTTACTACTGAACACATTAATTCCAGCCATATTTGCATTATTAGCGGTTTGGGTTGTTAAACATTACAGCTTAAACGAAGCCAAAATGGCTGAGATTTCTCAGCAATTATATGCAAATGAAAACGCCAGTAACCAAAATAAGCCTAAGGCAAAAACAAGCCAACCAAACCTTCATACTCAAACAACAGCTCAGGGATAAATAGTGATCACTTACCATCAGGCAAACGGTGCAGTCAGCCTAAACAGCCCAACAAGTATGCCAAATGCTTGTGGCTTTTTATGGAATAAAAAAATGATGATTCAAATGAATTGTCGTGGTTATGCCATTGCCCAATTTATGCAACCCGAGCCTGCAAAATATGCTCACGGCCCTGCTCTTGAAGCTAAAACTTTTATGCAGCCTGAGCATCCATATTTTAGCCATCACCCAGGAAGATTCTTTTATATAAAAGATAATCAATCTGGTGAGTTGTTTTCTATTCCTTATGCCCCCGTCAAGCAAGCTACTGACTCTTTTGAGTTTATTGTCGAAAAAGAAAAAATCAGCTGGCACATCACTCACCTTGATATCGTTTGTGAGTTATCACTTACATTAACTACTACTGATTGCGCTGAACTTTGGCAACTTAATATCACAAACAATAGTGGTCGCTCACGTGACTTGAGTATCTACAGTTACTTCCCAGTGGGTTATATGTCATGGATGAACCAATCTGCACATTTTGATACAGAGTTAAATGCCATTTTGTGTGAGTCAGTAACACCGTATCAAAAAATAGAACAATACTTTGCGCATCAAGATTTTAAAGACACAACGGTATTAATGAGTGATATTGCCCCGACAAGTTACGAAACTAGCCAAGCAGCATTTGAAGGTGAAGGAGGGCTCAATAATCCTGATGCTATCACCAATCGAGCATTAGCATCTAAACCTGCTCATTACCAAACACCGGTTGCTGTGATGCATTTTGATTTACCTTTGCAAACGGAGCAGCACTTTCAAGCCAACTTTGTTTTTGCCCCTGTAAAAGATAAGCTTGAAGCCAAGCAATTACAGCAACACTATTTGGGATCTCCTGAGAAACGAGAAAAAATTAACAAACAATACCAAGAGTACATCGCTCAAGCTGACCAACAACTGAGTATAAGTAGCCCTAATAAGGAATTTGATAACTTTATTAATCACTGGTTACCAAGGCAAGTTTTTTACCATGGTGATGTCAATCGGTTAAGTACAGATCCACAAACAAGAAACTACCTTCAAGATGCAATGGGAATGGTTTACCTCAAGCCTGATGAAACAAAAGCCGCATTCGTTAAGGCGTTATCGCAGCAAAATAGTAGCGGTAAAATGCCTGATGGTATTTTATTAAACCCAGAATCTGAACTTAAATATATCAACCAAATCCCACATACGGATCATTGTGTCTGGTTAGTTATTTGTATTACCGCCTATCTTGACGAAACAGCAGATTATGAATTCTTACACCAGCCTATTCCGTTTGCAGATGACATAGCGCCTAAAACAGTTTTCGAGCATATTGAATTGGCATTGACATTTTTATGGTCTCAACGAGATCAACGTGGTCTGAATTACATCAATCAAGGTGATTGGTGCGATCCGATGAATATGGTGGGATATCAAGGTAAAGGCGTATCGAGCTGGTTAAGCTTAGCCAGTGCTTACGCCATGAGGTTATGGTCTAACGTTGCTAAATCAACAGGTAATGCCAGCCTTGCCGAATCATTATTACAGCAAGCGAGTACAATAAACCAAGATGTGAATCAGCATTGCTGGGACGGTGAATGGTTTGCTAGAGGCATTACCGATGCTGGAAACTGCTTCGGTGTGAGTCAAAATCAAGAAGGCAGGATTTATCTCAACCCGCAAAGTTTTGCAATGCTATCTGGTGCTATCGATAACAACCAATGGCAGAAAATGAAGTTGCAGATAAAACAACAACTTCAAACGCCGTTTGGCATGATGATGCTTGCGCCTAGCTACACCCATATGAATGAGGAAGTTGGTCGCTTAACCCAGAAATTTCCTGGTACTGGTGAAAACGGTTCAGTGTACAACCATGCTGGTGCTTTCTATATTTTCGCCCTATTTGAGCGAGGTGAAACCGAAGCTGCATTTGAATTACTGCATACAATGATTTGTGCAGAATCAGAAGCAAATGCCCTCTCTCGTGGGCAACTACCCGTCTTTATCCCTAATTACTTTCGTGGAGCGTATTTTCAGTTCCCTGAAGATGCTGGTAAATCGAGTCAATTATTTAATACTGGTACCGTTGCATGGATCTATCGCATTGTTATTGAGCAACTCGTTGGCCTTAAAGGCACATCAAAGGGGATAAAGATAAAGCCTCAGTTACCTAAATCATGGCCAGAGCTACATGTCAGTCGACGATTCAGACAAGCCCAAATAACGATGCAGGTAAGTCACACAACCACTGTTACTACACAACAAGTTTGGGTTGATGATGTGCCACTAGAAAGCGATGCCAATGGCGAGTTTAATTTTGATGTTTTACCTAAGCAAACATACCGGTTAAAAGTATTACTGCCTATAAGCTAGATTCAAGAATGACTCGCCAATATGAAAAATTAGATGATTGAATTGATAGCTTTACGCTATTCAATCTAGGTAAGCTACTGGTTGATAACATCGACATCAACCGCGGTAACATATCAATTCTCGTCTGCGGTTAAACTAACACGGATTAACACTATGGAATGGTTCAACAAACATGTCTCCTTCATAACAAGACTGACATTCACCCAAAAGCATATTACACAAGCAGCGATATCACTGCTCGTACTCCCAGCGTTTTTTTCATCGTACAGTGTGCAAGCCACTACTGAAGACAGGTTCACTGAGTATGTCCATCAACCTATTATGGTCAATTATGCCAATGAAAAAATTAACATTGATGGAGTCCCGAATGACGCGGATTGGCAACATGCAAACTGGCACCCAATCGATACCATGATCATTGGTGCTGCAATAGATAAAAATGATTTTAGTGGTCGCTACAAGTTGCTTTGGCGCGAAGACACGCTCTATCTACTCACTGAAGTCATTGATGATGTGTTATTTGATCAAACCGCGGATCCAACTGTGCTGTATTGGGATGACGATACCGTTGAAGTGTTTTTAGATGAAGATGCCTCGGGTGGTGAACATCAATTTAGCCACAACGCCTTTGCTTATCATGTTGCTTTAGACAGACAAGTTGCCGACTTTTCAACTCAAAAACAAGCAATGACATTCAATGAACATATTACAACTATTTGGTCTCGCGATGAGGCCAACCCACAAAAAGTGTATTGGGAAATGGCAATTAAGGTATTCCCTGACAATTATAATGATTCATTAACAGCATTTGATGACCATCAAATATCGCCAGTCACCCTCAGCGGTAATAAAAAACTCGGTTTTATGCTGGCTTATTGTGATAACGACGGCAGTAAAACGAGGGAAAACTTTATTGGCTCTCACCCCATCAAAGCCGTGAATGGCGATATGAATCGAGGGTATAAAGATGCCAATGTATTTGGCCATATTATATTAACTAACAAGCAAAATTAGCCAATCCACCTACACTGACATACAAAAAACGCCGCTCAATAACTGAGTGGCGTTTTTGTGAATAGCCCGACTAATCTTTTTTCAGTCGATTAAGTATTCGATTGCGCAATTTACGTTATTGTTTAATCCCTTCAATAACGAGATCTAAGCTCACATTCGCTGAAGCTGGGCCTAGGTCCATTTTTATCCCAAAATCTTTCATTGCAAATTCTGTCGTACCTACAAAACCTGCTCGATAACCACCCCATGGATCTTTACCTTCACCAATGACTGTCGCATCGATTGCCACAGGTTTGGTCACGCCGTTTAGCGTCAAGTTACCATTTACGACCACTTTCCCATTGCCTTTATCTTCAACTGTCGTTGATACAAACTCGGCCTTAGGAAATTCACCCGTATTTAAAAAATCACTTCCACGTAAATGCTTATCACGCTCTGCATGATTTGAATCAACACTGGTTGTATTAATGGTTACTTTAACCTTAGTATCGTTGACCGTATTAGCATCGTAGCTAAAGTCACCACTAAAATCGTTAAAGCGGCCTGTCACAAAGCTATACCCTAAATGATTGACCTTAAATTGGATTGACGCATGCGCTCCTTGGGTATCAATTTTGTAGTCAGCAGCATTGGCCATTGCAGGTACCAACAAGATGGCGCCAAATACCGTGCTAATCAGTTGCTTTTTCATTATGTATTCCTTTATATAAATTAATCATGTGATTAAAAGTGATGAAGTATAATTTTCCAACGCTTGAGTGAAATAAGTACTCGATAGGCTACTTCGGTTTTACGGGTTTTATCATTCTTGTCAGGGTGCTATCTTTATCAATAAGTTGATGTTTAATCGCTCCAGCGGCATGAATCACAACCAAAGCAATTAACCCGTATGCAAGATATTGGTGAATAACACCTGCAATATCTTCTTGATTAGTGATAAAGCTACCCAAACCAGGTAATTCAAACCAATCAAATACCATTATTCCCCTGCCGTCGGCTGTGGAAATCAAAATGCCACTTATCATTATCAGTAGCATCAATAGATAAAATACCCTATGAGTCCATTTGGCGGCCTGTTTTTCCCAATGTTTGTGTGATGAGTTAGCCTGTGTTGTGACAGAGATAAAGCGCCATAGGATGCGTATTAGTGTTAAACCAAGTAGCAGTACTCCGACACTTTTATGGATATTAGGCGCAGTTTGATACCAGCTGCTGTAATACGTTAAATCCACCATCCAAAAACCTAAACCAAACAAACCTAAAATGGTTAATGCACTAATCCAGTGAAGTAATATTGTGAATAAGCCATATCCATCTCGTGTATTGACCAACATGTTTCGTCATCCCTCATATTTGATAGAAATGAGTTTATAGATAAAAATATAAAATAAAATGGCTAAATTTCGCTACAATCATTCGATTTTTTAGAACGTTTATAAAATACCAAATACCAAGTAAGTTGGTTATTTCTAACAATGCCGAGTTTTATATTGACAAAAAACATGCATTTTGAACATTTACTAGCCGAACAATAAAAAACTTGTAAAAAGCACTTGCGTCAATAAAACCATCCCTATAATATGTGCGCACTCCAAACGGCACAGACACTAATGACCAAGTTAGTTTCTTGTTTGAAGTAGTTAACTAACGCTTAGTTTAGTTGCCCGAATAGCTCAGTCGGTAGAGCAGAGGATTGAAAATCCTCGTGTCCCTGGTTCGATTCCGGGTTCGGGCACCACAATTTAGCCGGCATAGCTCAGTTGGTAGAGCAACTGACTTGTAATCAGTAGGTCCCGAGTTCGACTCTTGGTGCCGGCACCATATACAGAATAGCCACTCAAATGAGTGGCTTTTTTGTATCTAATTTTTACTATTTAACCCATCCCGAACTGCCCTTTTATGATTTAATAAAGTAACCATTCACCTCATCATTTATTTGCCTGACTAATTTGCCGGATTATTAAGCAAAATTTCTATCAGTGCATATACTGATATTTCCTCATCTTTATGTAAACAATCTCGTAGTTACTTGTTTAATCGCTAATTTAGCTGTTAACTTATAACTAGTGTTCAAAAAATCTACACTGTTCTTCAATCATATAGGGAAATAAAAATGGTAAGAATGAAAAAACTCCTCGGAGTCACTGCTGCGATAACATTAGGAATGCTATCAACCAGTGCTACCGCTGCTAGTAAACCTAATATTCTCGTCATATGGGGCGATGACATTGGGCAAGCAAATGTCAGTGCTTATACATTTGGTTTGATGGGTTATCAAACGCCAAATATTGATAGTATCGCCAAAGAAGGGTTAATGTTCACTGATTATTATGGCGAACAGTCTTGTACTGCGGGCCGTTCTACCTTTATTACAGGTCAAAGCGTGTTCCGTACTGGATTAAGTAAAGTTGGTTTACCTGGCGCTGATATTGGCTTACAAGCAGAAGATGCCACCATAGCGGAAATCTTAAAGCCTATGGGTTATGCCACGGGTCAATTTGGTAAAAACCATTTAGGTGACAAAGATGAGTTCTTACCTACTGCCCATGGTTTTGATGAATTTTTAGGAAACCTTTATCACCTTAATGCTGAAGAAGAACCTGAAAACGTTGATTACCCAAAAGATCCTGAATTCTTAAAGAAATTTGGACCTCGAGGCGTTATCAAATCATCAGCTGATGGCAAGATTGAAGATACTGGTCCATTAACGAAAAAAAGAATGGAAACCATTGATGATGAAACCGTTTCGGCGGCAATTGACTTCATGGAAAAAAGTGTAAAATCGAAAAAACCATTCTTTGTATGGTGGAACGGAACACGTATGCATTTCCGTACCCATATTAAGCCTGAACTTCGTGGAGCAAGCGGCGTCAGTAATTATGCTGACGGTATGATTGAGCATGATAACCATGTTGGTCAACTGCTTAAAACTGTCGATAAGCTAGGTATCAAAGATAACACGATCGTATTTTACTCAACCGATAATGGCCCACACATGAACACATGGCCAGATGCGGGTTTAACTCCGTTTAGAAGTGAGAAAAATACCAGCTGGGAAGGCGCATTCCGTGTTCCTGCGATGGTGAGATGGCCAGGTAAGATTGAAGCTGGTAGCGTTTCCAATGAGATTATGCACCATATGGATTGGCTACCTACCTTCGCTGCAGCGGCTGGCGATAGCAAAGTAAAAGAGAAGCTACTTAAAGGCTATAGCGCAAATGGCAAAAAGTTTAAAAACCATCTAGATGGCTACAACTTCTTACCTTACCTAACAGGCAAGGCAGATACCGGCCCTCGTGAAGAAATCTTTTACTTCACTGATGATGGTGATTTAGCCGCTCTGCGTTATAAAAACTGGAAAGCAGTATTTTTAGAGCAGCGTGTGACAGGTACATTACAAATATGGGCAGAGCCTTTTGTTGAACTGCGCTTACCTAAGATATTTAACCTACGTATGGATCCATACGAGACTGCTGACCGCACGTCTAATACCTATTATGACTGGTTAATAGACAGAGCATTTTTATTAGTGCCTGCGCAAGCTTATGTGGCTCAATTTTTAGAAACATTTAAAGAATATCCTCCAAGACAAAAAGCAGCGAGCTTTAGTTTGAAGCAAGTCATGGAGAAACTAGAAAAGCCAACTAACCATTAATCAGTTTATTGGCAAATTGTAGTAAGAGCCAAATGTAGTAAGAGCCAAAGCTTATTAGTGTAATAAAAAAGCCACTCAATAGAGTGGCTTTTTTGTGAAGGGACTACAGCTTAAAGTCGTTTCATGACAGTATTATAAGGCTGCCGGTAACGCCATACACTGCATTGAAAACGCTTATCTCAACTATTTCCAGCTTGTCATTTTATAGCCTTTAACCGCATAAAATAAAATGAACAGATAACAAGGGATCATCACCATATAACCGCCTTGCATACCTAAAGACGTCGCAGAGCTTGTTAGCCCCCAAAATACCGGCCCAAACGCGCCACCAGCAATCCCCATGATTAACAAAGCAGAACCAGTACTGGTTAATCGACCCATTCCTGATAATGCTAACGGCCATACTGCAGGCCAAACAATCGCATTAGCTAACCCTAGAAATGCAATGAGTAATAAGGTATCTGGCAGCTCAGCTCCGCCAAATGGTACCAATATCATATTAGCAATGGTGTACGACTCACTATCACCAAATACGATACCAAAAGATAATACTACGCCTAAAATAGCACTGATTAATAACGCATTAGGTTGCGAAATAAAGCGAGGAATACAAATAATACCCAAGCTATAACCGATAACCATACAAACCATTGTATAGGATGTCATCACGCCATAGTTTTCGACACCCAAGGTTAATGCGTAAGTACCAATGGTATCCCCTGCTATGACTTCAACGGCCACATAAACAAATAATGCGACAACACCCAGTGCAAGGTTTGGTTTAGCCAGGGCTTCTTTAATCTGTCCTTTTTCAGAAGACTCGTCTTCTTGCTCGAGTTCTGGTAAAGGAGATTTTTTAACAGCAAACGCTAAAATACCAATAAACACCGCCATACCTAAGTAAGGAAGTATTAGACTATTCGCCATTTCATCGATTTGAATTTGGGTTAATGTTGTTCCAACACGGTCTTTAAAACTATCTAAAATCAGTGCTGTAAATACCATAGGCGCAATCACACCCGCCCCTTTATTGAGAATGCCCATTACACTTACACGGGCAGCAGCTGATTCTTCAGGGCCTAAACGAACAACATAAGGATTCACAGCGGTTTGTAGTAACGTTTGGCCAGTACCCATCACTAATTGCGCTAATAAGAATAAAGGAAATATTTGGGTTTTAGCCGCAGGTATAAACAATAAACCCGCGATCATCATTATCCCCATCCCTAATGCCATACCACTTTTATAGCCGACTTTACGAATAACCCAAGCAGAAGGCAGGGCAGTAAATGTCACAGCGATATAAAAAGAGAATAAGATTAGAGATGCTTGAAATGGGCTAAGTTGAAGGATTTGCTTCAGATAAGGCATCAAAGAGCCATTTAGCCAAGTGGCAAATCCCAATACGAAAAAGAGAATTGCAACGATAGCCATCGGCAGCACACTGCTTTTTTGCTGACTGTTATTCATTGTAGTTTCCATAAACCTGCTTCTTATTGTCATTAATTTTCAGCAGCAATATCCATCACTGCCACATATGAGTCTTATTGTTATTGAGGTTTTAGCACCACTATGATGACGAATTGTTAATTCATTTCATAGTCATTGCGCATTTCATGTTAAAACATCCACACCACAAAGACAACGCTGTCATTCCTTTAACTGGTAGAACCATAACAAGTGAAAATCAAGCTCAGGAATTTATCCTACTAGCCAAGCACTTATCTGTTTAAGTTAGATTCGGATGAAAATTTTCCGTCGATATAACCATAACAATACTAACCATTGCACCAGCAACAAACTGACCACTGACATTAATTGCTGCCAGTTTTGAGGTAATGCTGTGATGACTCCACCCAATAAACTTTGAGAAAAATACTGCCAGTTCATTAAGCTTGAAGCTAAATAAATGATGATAGCGTTCGTGCCAATCACCACAAAAAACAACGACCACTTCTGCCATTTGAGCACATCAATAAGCGCATAAAAAATGGCTAAAAATACGATACTCCAACCAGACGTCACCAATACAAAACTGCTTGTCCAAAGGTCTTTATTAATCGGTATGACAAAATCAACTAACCAAGCTAGTGAAATCAACAAGCAACCCGCAATCATTAGTAACAACACTTTTAACCAGTCAGAAGAGAGCTTACATGCAGATATATTGGTATTAACCAACAGCTGACCGACAAATACACCGACTAAGCCATTTACAACCGAAGGAAGCGTTGACAGCACCCCTTCAGGATCTAAAGGACGGTCTTGATAAGAAATACCTGGCAATAATAAACTGTCCACATAGGCGTTAATCGAATTATCTTGAGTGAATTGTCCTGGTAGCCCATTAGGATACGGGACATATAATTGCAATAAGCCATAAGCCAATAAAATGATAACCGCTATCGCAGCCTGTACCCGCAGGCTTGTATGCCAAACCAGCATTGCCCCAATAAACCAAGCAAAACCGATTCGGGCCAATACACTGGCATATCTAATTTGTTCAGGATCCGCAGGGACACCAGTACCCCAACCATGGTTATAAAGCACACCTAGTAGGATGAGTAATCCAAGTCGCTTTATAGCATGACGATAAAAAGGTAGGCGTTCGCTCATTGGCAGTTTATCCAACCTTTTTGGAGACAAGCCTAGCGCTACACCGGATAAGAATATAAATAGCGGGAAAATCACATCATAAAAGGTAAAGCCATGCCATTGACTGTGATGCATTTGGCCATCAAACCATTGCCAACCTGACCAGCCAGTTAATAGCAATAATCCTGCAAATAGCCCTTCTCCCCCCAAAATCCAAAACATGTCAAAACCACGCAATGCATCAAGAGACGTTAAACGTGTTTTCGTTTTAGGTTTATCACTATTTATTCTAGTTTCAGAATGTTGAACATCACTTCTTGACGTGTCACTTACAGTCGAATGACTAACTGGAGCATTCATTGGCGGCTACCTAGCCCGCTGTGGGCAGTCAGAAGAATACACTAACTCACCAGCTATATAAGTTGCACTGACATTATTTTGCGTATTCAATAACACTAAGTCAGCTTGCTGACCGACTGCAATTCGGCCTAGCTGAGGTTTTTGTAAATATTGAGACGGATATAGTGATGCCATTCTTAATGCTTCTTCATGGCGTAAACCTAGCATGCGCACAGTGTTATTCACTGCACCAACCATATCTAATACACAACCTGCAAGTTCACCTGTTGTTGCATTAAGTCTGTCGCCTTGCCTTATAACTTTAGTGCCAAATAATTCAAAGCTAGCATTATCATCCATACCCACTGGCGGCATCGCATCAGTCACCAACATCACTTTACCTTGCGGTTTAGCCTTAATAGCCACTTTAGCTGTTGCACTATGCACATGGTGTCCATCAACAATTAATCCGCACCAAGCCTTTTCGCTTTCTAGCGCAGCACCTACCATGCCAGGTTCACGGGAACCAAAACCTGACATTGCATTGAATAAGTGTGTGAATCCATCTGCACCAGCATCCAACGCAGCATTAACCGTCTCGTAATCAGCATTTGAATGCCCTAGGCAGACTTTTACATCATGTTCGACTAATGTTTTTATCACCTCAACTGAAACGTTTTCAGGTGCTAAGGTGACAAGTTTGATACCTAAATCTTGGCGAGCAAAAATAGCCATCTCAGCCGCAGAAATTTCACGAATAAAGGATTGAGGATGTACCCCTTTTTTAGGGACACTCAAATGCGGCCCTTCAAAATGAATACCCAATACTCCTGGTGTTTTAAGCTTAATGGCTTCTGCAACGGCATCGGCCGCTTTTTCCATTACCTCAACTTGATCAGTTATTAAGGTTGGTAAAAAGCCAGTGGTTCCAAACTTCGCATGAGCATTGCCTATGATGCTGATACACTCAGGTGTAGGTTCAGCATTAAATAACGCCCCACCGCCACCATTAACCTGAACATCAACAAACCCAGGAACTAGCGTTCCTTGTAAATGAGTCACATTTTCTAATGCATCTTCATTCACCAATTGCAGATCCAGTCCCTTTTCAGCTATAGCGTTGATAGCAGTGATCATCCCATTATCTATGGTAATCGCAGCTCGCGGCTGAAATAGCTCGCCATCAAAATACTTATCTACAATTAGGGTTTGTTTCATCTTGAGTCTCTTTACATCTAGGCTTAATTAACACCAATAAGGTGATTAAATATCATCAACTTACATTACAAGGTTTGTGTTACTTTCTTGAGGCCTTCTGGCTGATCTGGATCAATGCCACGCGCAACCGCTACGGCGGCTACATCAATATAAAAACGCTGCAACAGCGCCAGTGGCGCAATACGCGGGTGAATATCATTTGAAGTTTGATTCAAATGAACCACATCAGCACCACGCTCAGTGACGTTATTTACTTGCTCAACATGGCTTTCTAAAGACTCATCATTGATACAAGCGTCAACAATGGTCAGCTTTTTCTCAACTAATGTCACCGGACCATGTAAAAACTCTGCACTACTAAAGGATTCGGCATGAATAGAACACACTTCTTTCATTTTAAGCGCTAGCTCTTTCGTAACGGCATATCCAAGACCGCGGCCTAAAACCACAAGATTCTTAACTCCCTCTAAAGACTCTGCAGTCAATTGAGGTTCTGCATCTACAGCTGTTTGAAGTGCTTTAGGCATTGAATCTACAGCTGCTGCCAATGATTCACTTTGAGTCCACTCTGCTGTTAATTGAACAATTGCTGAAAGTGTCGCTAGATAGCTTTTAGTGGCTGCTACTGCTTTTTCTTCACCCGCTCTTAGAGGTAAAACAACATCAACGATATCTTTTATCGGCGCGGTTTCATCATTCACTAATGCCACACAAAAAGCGCCGGCGATTTTTGCCATTCTTGCTTGCGCTAAAATATCAGGGCTTCGACCTGATTGTGAAATAACGATGACTAACCCGCCTTCAAGTTGCAAGCTTTTACCGTATACGCTGGCTACCGATGGTGCAGCAGCAAATGTTGGAATACCTACTTCAATTTCAAATAAATATTTTGCAAACACACCCGCATGATCTGAAGAGCCTCGGCCAACAATCATTACAAACTTAGGTTTAAAATTACGCAGCTTCTCACCAAGTTCCTTAGTTAGCCCCGCATTAGCAGCTAATTGTTCAGCAATTTTTTGCGGTGCAGAGCGAGCTTCTAGCTCCATAATGGTATTTGTCATCGGTATAACCTTTTTCAATATTGTCGAATAAATTGGAAAAATGACTAGCTGGTTGAATTGTTAACCTATTAGCCTTGATGTTTGCTGTATTGTTGTTGAGCAAATAAGATGGCGCCGATTTCAGGTTGAGCGAGCGCTGGCTGAACCTGCTGCCCGACATCACTATCAAGCCATTTTTGTAAGGGCTCAGCTAAACCGCCTATCATTGAAAAACGACGCGGTTCGAGTGTAAAAAGCTTACGTGCCATATCACTGATATATTTTGCACCTTGTTTAACAATCTCTATCGCAACAACATCACCTTGTTCGGCACTTTGAATTACCAGCCTAGCTAATTTGGCATACGTACTCGATGATTGACCTGCTAGGTTTTCAACAATTCCGATAGCGTCTGAGACGTCAAAATGCGCTAAGATTAATTGCGTTAACTGACTGTCTTGCGCAAACCCATCAAGGTTTAATAAAGCATGCTCTGCAGCTTGTTGACCTAGCCATGCACCGCTACCTTTATCGCCTAAAGCAAACCCATGCCCACCAACCAGTAAGCTTTGCTCTCCGACATGTGCGTAACCGCAAGACCCTGTGCCAGTAATAATGACCGCGCCATCCTCACCGTTGTGCGCACCAATACAGGCAGTATGTAAATCGGTAGTGAGATACATATGAGCAAATGGATGCTGCCATTCATTTATCAATTGATATAAGCGAGGTACATTGACCCCTGCAAGGCCAAGGCCTGCGACTAACGTCTTGATACCATCTTGAGTTAGCTTTGCGTCTGCTATCGCTAAGTCGGTTGATTGGCGGATTGATTCGAAAGTTTGTTCTAAGCCGTGAAGGGGGTTAGCACGCCCAGCAACACCAGTTCCAATCACACCCATCTTAGGAGAATAAATCGTGGCGCGACATTTACTGCCTCCGCCATCAATACCAATAAAAAGCTGTGATTCATTTTGCAGGTTAACGCCCATGATATCCCTCTTATCTCTTCTATTTGAGCCCAAGAAGATGACTAAAAAACAACGTTATAAAGATGCACAAACTAACGTTATAGGTGGCCCTTTGAATAAGTTAACTTTATGTTACACCACAAATGACAGCGTTGTCATTTATTTTTTAGAACTAAGATAAATAAGCATCAAGCAATAAGCCTAACACTCTGTTTATAAAGAAAATAAAATAGTAATCGTTTAGTGATTAATTAAAGGGAATCAGACTTAATGGTATAAAACAAAGCAAAAAGGCGTTAACAAAGTGTTTAACGCCTCTTAGTGAAGTGCAATATTAACTATCTACAGCAATAAACTTCTGCCTTTTCGTTTACCATCAGGAGAGATACTTCTCACTTCAACTTTGCCATTCACAGCAACGGGCTCGGTATAAGGAAGCCACTGTTTATTATTGACACGATACTCAATTCTCAGTCCTGGAAAAGCGATATTGGCATGTAATTTACCATTAATAACTTTAGCCCCAACCGTTGGTAATCGATAAGCAATGTTTGCTAAATCAAGCTTGTGAAGCTCTTTTTGTCCAAGTGCATTAGCAAGTTCATTCCATTGCTGCTGTTGTTTGAGTCGCATTGCCGCAGTGAAGTAACCAGAATCTTGACTATAAATAGCGCCTTCATATCGATATGGCACTTCCCAGCTTCCTTTATGCCATGCTTTTTCTGCCAATATTAATAATCGTGGATAAATCATGTATTCAGCGACATCATCACTGCGCACTGTTTCGCTCCACAGTTGACCTTGAATACCAGTAAAGCCTTTTCCTTGTTGTAACGGGCCTGATATGTCATTCCCCTGCTCATCTTGTTGAACGGTATCATCAGCGGTAAAGACTAGGCCTTCGATGTCAGTCCATTGTTCAGCATTGGCAGGAAGGTTATCTGGCATAAATGAAAATATTTTTTGACTATTTTGCGCACGTCCAGCCCAGTAATACCCGTGCTCCTTAGGATCTGCTTCATAGGGGAAGTCGAAATACAGCACCTCAGGATTTGACAATACGGTATCCCAACCTAGATTTGCTTGTTTATGAGCTCGCTTATAACCTTGATGTGATATGACATCCCAAATATTAGACTGTGCATTTTGAGGCATATTTGCGGGGTTAGTGTGGCTCATACCATCACTCCAACCTGCAGGTTGAATACCTTTGTCAGCTAACGAATTTGATAAGCGTTCAATAAAGTAGGCACCTAAATCATCAACTGATGTCACGCCTTTATCGTTATTAGCAACAAAATCAAGACACTGAGGAGATTGCTTCCACGCACCTGCAGTTTCATCAGCACCAATATGGTATCGATTTAACGGGTGATCCGCAGCTTGGTGAAGCTTGGCTATTTCGCTGATGACTTTATCAACAAAATGAAACGTCGATTCCATACAAACATTTAAGGTATTGTCATTATAATATTGCACTGACGAGTACACTGTCTTATCTGCAGCATCTGACAATAAATACTCTTTAGCGGCTTCGCTATTCCCAGCTTCCATATAATGACGATAGCGTGCATCCATTGATTTGATTGCAGCTCTTGAGTGACCAGGCATATCCATTGATGGAATAACTTCCACTTGACGAGCGGTGGCATAATTTAATATTTCGATATAATCGGCTTTACTGTAGTAACCATTTACATCGCTATCAGCAAATGGGCCACTGCCTAATTGAGGTATAAGACATTGTGTTTCCGTTAAATCATGGCAACGCTTGCTACCCACATTGGTTAACTCAGGTAAACCATCGATTTCTAAACGCCAACCTTCATCGTCAGCCATATGCAAATGAAGCTTATTTAACTTGTAAGCCGCCATTTGATCAATCAGGTCTAAAATCATTTGCTTACTATGAAAGTTTCTTGCGACATCAACATGCATACCTCGAAATTGATAACGTGGCGCATCAGTTACCGTTAAGGTATTTATAGATAAGTCATCGGCAGATAATAATCCGGTAATTGATGCAATACCATATGAAAAACCAGCTTCATCAGCCGCTTGAATCGTTAATTCAGATTCTGTAATTTCAAGCTTGTAGCCTTCTTGCCCTATTGTTGAAGATGTCTCCAACTTAAGCGGGATGCCACCAGCAAGCTCATTCACACCAAGCCTTGATAGGCGCACAAGTGATGCTTTTACAGCTTTTGGGTTTACTTCATTGTAAATAACATTAATACCCAAAGATAAATCCACAGGCTTATTGGTGGAGGTAACAACAATGTTAGCTGGGGTCGGAATGATACGGTCAGTGACATAACTGCTATCAAGGGTTACATTTTCATTGGTTTGATAAAGTACATTTGCTTTCGCCCAAACGAGTGCATCTTTTTCTGTGCGGCGATATTGCTTATCAGCATCGGTAAACGATTCCACATAAGGACGTTGCTCCATGCCTGTTTCAGGGTCAATTGTGAGCTTTGTACTGCTGATCACAACAGGCGTTAACCCGTCGACGGTAATATAGTAGTTTGGCATTGGATCAGTTTCAGACAACTGCCATAACTCGCCACGAAACCCTAGAGTCTTTATTTCGCCAGCTTTAAATCCAGTAAACGCTTTTGTGGGTGTAATTTGATGTAAATCGCCTTGAACACGACTAATGTCAAATTCAGGATTTAACACAGCTTGAACGGGTCTCATTTGGCTATAAAAAATTGACCAGTTGCCATTAGGATAATTAGCAGGAGTTGAAAAATCGATTTCTGCGATAAAGCAACGTTGGTCTTTTTGATCCGCTGAACATGCTTGCTCAGGGATATTGGTGACCACTCGATAAGTGACTTTTAGTTCATTAGCGAATTGATTGAGTGAGGCTTGTGTCCAAGAGGATTGTTCAATGTTGGTTTGACGCTCAGATGACCCGCCCTGACAACCTACTACCCCAAGTGACAATAATAAAGCCGTTGCGATGATGGTCTTTTTCATAGTTTCCTCAGTTTATCCCTAAGCTAATGATGTAACGCAATATGGTTTACGCTATTTCTTAATCTTTAACAGCCTTTATTTGTCATAAACTTGCCAAACAGGAGCAAGAAAGTTTTATGCTGTTTAGTCAATGCCTTATAGGTCAACTTATCTTATTCCTTCCCAGATTTGTATAGTGGGTCTCAACGACTGAAACCGAACTAACTAATGACTATGTATCATAAAAAAGGCAAAAAAATAGCTGGGAACAAAATATGTTACCCAGCTTATACTCGTTTCTGGGGAGAGACTAAAAGTATAAAAATTAATTGTATTCCGCCCGACCGGAATACAATCAAAACATGAGTAGAAGACCTCTACCTTACTCATGTGGACCTTAAAACAACGAATCAAACAAGCAATGACAACGCTGTCATTAGTAATCTACAGAATTAGCCATCAAATTTCTACATTTATTTGACCAAATTACACAGTTAATTAACATTGTTCAGTTTTAGTCCTTTAAAACAGCCACTTACCTAAAGCCTCTACCTTAAAAAAAGCTTAACTGGGATTAATGAAGTGGAATTAAACAGTAAACTCATGAGTCAACTTAGTGTTTTCATTGATATACCAAACATAAAAAAGGCACTGTGAATCGTAATTGACTCACAATGCCTAGATGTTTGCCCTGTATGAGGTCTGTTGTCGCAAGGTAAGCCGTACTTACTTTACAAAACTCACTAGAGTAAATGACAACAATTACGTCATTATAAATTATGCTTTAGACATAATCTCAGTGCGTGCTAAACGGTTCACTTGATTTAGTGATGCAAGATGACCGTAGATAGGACCTAGAAGACCACGCTTTCTAAGTTCTAAATAATCTTCATCTGAAAGCTCATTAAGTTTTGCTTCATCAATTAAGTATAGACCATTGATATTGCGTTTTTCACCAGCAACATCTACCGTTAGCGTTTGCGTAGTGAGTAACTCTTTTTCTGCAAGGAAACCTAGAATGTTACGGCTTGCTTGATCTTGTTCAAAGTGAGCAATAAGCGCTTTTTTACGGTTTTCTAAGTATTCAGTTTCTTTTTCGCCTTCGAATAATGCTTGGCCTTCTGTTTTACTAACTTCAGCAGCACCTTCACGAATACCAATCCAAACTTTATCTTTAACGTCTGGGTTTAATACTAGTCCGAGTGGGTAATCACGTACAACAGCAGGGATATACAGACCTTGCCATTTGCCATCTTTAATACTTAAATTTTGGCCTGGCTTTAAGCCCAGCATCGCAACGGCTTGGAACTCACCACTATCACTGTTTTTAACAAATACAATTGGGTATTCAGTTGCTGCACGACCAATTTCGTGCAAAGTTACTGGAACAATGTGCTGGTCAGCTACATGGTTAAAGCTCGATGGAGTGATTTTTAAATCACCGTGTTTTGCATGTTCAAGTAACGTAATTTGGTTAGACATCTTGGCTCCTTCAGGCGCTTCTAATCAATAATGATTTACATAAAAATTCGGGATTCAAGTCCCTTTTAATAAAAATTTCTTTTGAAGATTAAATTCAAATCCCAAAATTTTTAAATGATGCTTTGTTTAAATGACTCACTATCTAGCTTGATATTACAACTTAGAGTGACTCAAAAAGCCCATTATCATTTAATCTGCAGCTAACGTTACCGTATCAAGAAATAAAGTACCACTGGCTATGTTATTTATTTGGGGGCTATTAGATGGTTTTCAAGCCATATTGCTTTATTTTATTTAATAAAACACGATGCTCAGGTAATTCTGCGGCTAACCCATGACCAATCCGTCGGATCTGTTCTGTTTGCTGCTGCGCTGCTAACAAATACTGTTTATCACATTGATTTACTTGTGTTGCGTATTTCATTCCGTATAACACATATAAATAGTTATCCACGTTGAACACTTCATAACGAGAAAACAAGTCGTCAGTCAGCGGGCTAAAGTTTTGCCATAACGCCATCTTTTGCTTTAAAGGATTAGGGATTGAATCAGGACAACGGTTATCTCGCCAGAAGTCACTGTCTTGTCTGTCTGAAATACAGTAATGCAATTTAGCAAACTCAACCACTCGCTCCCAAGCGTAGCCCATTGTGTGGTTAAATCGCTTGGCAAGTGCAGGCATTTGCGATAATGCTTGTGGTAATCGTTTTGATAGATAGGCAGCGGCAAAGTCGGTTAACAATATAGAGGTAGCCTCAATAGGCTCTAAAAAACCTTGTGCAAGCCCCAATGACACGCAGTTTTTAGCCCAGAACTTTTCTCTATAGCCAACTTTCATCGGAATTTCTCTTGAAGAAAGTGAAGCTAGCTTCCCCCCTAAATATCGATCAAACGTTTCTTCAGCTTGTGCAGATGTCATATGATTATCTGAGTAAACAAAACCTGTGCCTCGCCTTTGCGGCAGGGCGATATCCCAAACCCAACCAGCTTGGTGAGCAGTAGCAATCGTATAGGGCGGGATAACTTGTTCTTCAGTGGTAGGGACTTGCGCAACGATTGCTTTATTCACAAACAATTGCTTAGATTTATCAATAAAGCCAACCTTTAGCTTTTTAGAAAGCAATATCGACTCAAAGCCACTTGCATCAACATAAAAATCAAAAGCTAACTCGCCTAATGAATCCGTTTTCAAACAAGTTAAATTGCCCTGCTCATCGATATTGGCATCAAGCACATTGGCTTTTAGGTGAGTGACATTAAATTTTGTTGTCGCATTTTTAGCTAACAATTGTGCAAATTTTGCTGCATTTAAGTGGTAAGCATAACTAACCTTGCCGCCATATTCTGGTGTTGTAATCAGTTTGGGAGCTTTGAAGGCATCACAAATAAAATGCTGAGGAGAAACGGTAGCAGAGAAACTCTGCTGATTAGTTGCCTGTTGCTTGGCTTGCTGTAACCAATAATCGGTAAGGTTCTCCCCTAGCGGGCTTGGTACGTCAAACAAGTGATGGTAACTGTTTTTGGCACCATGAATATCTTTATCAAGCCAATTGCAAAACTTAATTGATTGCTTAAAGCTTACATCACATTCACGAATAAACTCGGTTTCACTTATACCGAAGCTTTGTAACGATTGTTTAATCGCTGGTACCGTACCTTCACCAACACCAATTGTCGGGATATCTGGTGATTCAATCAGCGTGACAGAAACATCAGCTAAATGCTGCGCAGCTTTTCCAATATGGTTTGCTGCTAACCATCCTGCAGTACCACCACCTACAATCACTATTCTTTGTACTTTCATTCAAACCACCAGCTTTGCAGTTAATGACTTAATTTAATAAAAAAGCCTAGCAATTTGCTAGGCTTTTTTGACTCGGCTATGAATTAATTAACCGATTAGAAGCGTAGGTTTAAGCCCACCTTATAACGAGCTTCACCTTCAAAGCTCCAAGCTGGGTAACCACCTTTTAGCTCTGGTTTCACATCCGCACCATCTGGTGCAACACCTAACTGAACACTGTCCTCTTCAAGTAAGTTAACTACTTCAAATGAAACACCTAAATATTCAGTAATGTTGTAGTTAGCACTTAAATCCAATGTGCCATAGTCTTGGTGCTCACGGTTACCATAGAAACCTGGTAATTCGCGGATCATGTATTCACTACGCCAGTTATAAGCAACACGAGCCGAGAAGTCTTCCATCTCGTAATAACCCACTAAGTTAACTGTGTGTTTAGAAGAATCAGAGAACACGCTAACTTCGTCTGGGTAATTTTCAGGTGATGCGTCTGAATCAGCAAAAGTATAGTTTGCAGAGTAACCAAATCCGTTATCGAAACCATCTTGGATTTGTAGTTCGACACCTTGAATTTGACCGCCTGTACCGTTTTTCTTAGTTGACTTAGTCCAGTTATCTTCACCTGAATCAGGGTCAATAATACCGATACTTTGGTCAAGAATTTGATCAGAAGTAACAAACGAACTGATATCCTTAATAAAGTATGCCGCACTCATTAATCCATCAGGGCTGAAGTACCATTCAACGCCTAAGTCAGCTTGAGTCGCTTTAAATGGCTCAAGGGCAATATTACCTGTGTTGACGACTTCGTTACCCGCTGTTCCGTCTGCATAACCCGCTAACGCAGAAGATGCAAACATGTCACCGTAATTCGGACGTGAGATAACTTGTCCTGCAGAGGCACGAATTATCACATCACTAGCAACATCAAAAGCAATGTTCATGCTAGGTAAAACATCACTGTAACTTGCATCAAGTGTGCTTAAGTTATCTGCATAAGAACCGTCAGCTTGGAGTGCATAATAATCTGATGACGCATCGGTAGAAATATAACGTAGGCCAAAGTTACCGCGGATACCGTCGGCTTCAAAATCAGCCATTAAGTATAATGCTAAGTTTTCTTCGTTAATTGTACCGTAACCTGACTTATAAACGGTTCCGTCTTTACTGAAACCACTGATTGCTGCTTTTGCATCTTTTAGCATTGCATCAAGGTTCGGCTCAGGTAACGTGTAACCTGCACCAGAAGACATTGAGCCGCCATAGTAAGCTGTTGCATCTTTTGAAGTGACATCAGCATTGACTATTGCAGGATAAGTCTCTTGCTTAACATCATGATCAGCCCAGCGCACACCAGTTTTAAATGAGGTAATTGCACCTAAATCAACAGGAATCGTGAAATCAAATTGTGCATAAGTTTCTTCATCTGAGTTAGGTTGTTTCTTTAAAGACCAACCTGCTGGCGCTAACTGACCACCAAAATCTTCTGCACCAAATGATTTATTTGCTACATCAATTTTAATGACTTCACCAGTCGCATCATAAGTACCAGCGTAATCAGCTGGTGTACCTAACCAAAAACCATAGTTAGCAGTTAAATCGGTACCACCTTCAGATTTAGTATTACCAACACGGCCTTCCATAGTGAAACTATCGGCTTCATATTTGAAATCGAAATCTACGGTATTTGAATCCATGCTTGCTTGGCGAGCCCAAGTTTGTGCCCAACCTGGGTTTGCATCATCTGCACCACGGCGATAGAAGGTACAAGTACCATTGCTATTTTTTTGCTCACAAGCAGCATCTTTATCATCTGGGAACATTACGAATAAAGACGTGTTAGCATTGTTTGCTTTCATGTCTAAGCTCATTAAGTTCAAACCAAACTCTAAATTATCAGTTGGGTTATATTGGAATACACCATTAATCGCTGTACGTTCACGATCTTGTTGGAATGTCGTAGGGACGATATCACCCCAACCTAGCAATGATTCAATACCATTACGTTGGTAAGTTGTTTCAGAACCCGCTGCAGAAATTAAGAAACCAAAGTTTTCGTTTTCATTTTTCCAGCTGTATAAGCCAGATAATTCAGGATCAGTTTCTTCAGAGATTGTGCCGTAATCACCTTTAGCGCTAAGGAATACAGTGTTGGCATCTAAATCTAATGGTTTACGTGTTTTAACAATTACCGTACCGCCCACGCCACCTTCAGGTAAATCAGCCTGAGATGACTTATATACTTCAATCCCACCGACCATTTCAGGCGGTAGTAAGCTGTAGTTAAAGCTACGGTCAATAGACTGTTGATCATACCAACCAGTAGAAGCTACTGAATGTCCGTTAAGTAGTGTACGTGTTAAGCTGCTTGAAGCACCACGAATTGACACTTGCTGGCCTTGACCAAACTGACGGTTTACAGCAACACCTGGTATACGGCCTAATGACTCACCCACGTCACCATCAGGAAATTTACCAATATCTTCTGCGGTTACCGCATCAACAACTGAGTTTGAAAAACGTTTTTCATTAACCGAAGCCTTCATCGAGGCACGCATGCCTTTTACTTCGATTTTTTCAATGTTTTCTTCAGCAGTCTCAGCATCAGCAGCCACTGCTCCAACTGAAACCATACTGCCAAGCAAAATAGCAATGTTAGTTGCTAAAACATTTTTCTTAAAATTAATAGGTCGCATCTTCATTTCCCTTCCATAACTTTATTATCGTTTTTGGATACATAACCATTCCAACCGGAATGACAACGCTGTCATGTCTAGAGCAAACATTACACAATTATTAACAGTCTTGCCACAACAAAATAACTTTACTGAGCATTTTTTGTTATAAAAACAATCAAAGAAAGATAGAAATACCCACTTAAACCATTAAAAAACAAAGTCTTGAGAAAAATAATAATTTGTAGCATTTTTGATACAAGCTCTTTATAAAAGCCACTGTTCAAACCAGATAGATAATTGGAGATTGCCTAATTAAGTAAAAATAAGCACTATTAGAGTTATATGAGCTACCGTTATTTCGTCAAGTACACGGTTTGAAGACACGTTATTAGGGGATAAATGTCATCAAATTGAGATAAATAACTGTTAAGCTACTCGCCTGAATAAAAGAGCTATAAACAAATGAAAGTAACCATCAATGATGTTGCCAAACATGCTGGCGTATCAATCAAAACAGTGTCAAGAGTCACCAATAAAGAAAGCTCTGTAAGACAAGCCACCATTGATAAAGTCAATGCCGCAATCAATGAGTTAAATTACCAACCCAATTTAGCTGCCCGTAATCTTGCCAGTACTAAATCTTACGTCATCGGCTTTATCTACGATAATCCCAACGCTTATTACATTATTGATATGCAAAATGGTATTTTGTCTGCTTGCCAAGACAAAGGTTACGAATTACTTATTCACCCGTGTGATGCAAAATCAGCGGATATTTGTGATGAACTAACTAAGATGGTTAAGCATTCACGTTTATCTGGTCTAGTATTAACGCCTCCCATGTCTGAGGACCCTACTATTTTAGCTGCACTTGATGAAATAGATGCCAACTACGTCCGCATTATTGCAGGAGAAAAAGCCTGTGCAGACAATGGATTAGCTGTTCTAGTAAACGATAAGCACGGCGCTTTAGAAATAACACAGCACCTTATTGATATCGGTCATACAGAGATTGGATTTTTAAGTGGTGATCAGCACCATGAATCAACCAAAGAACGATTAAGTGGCTTTAAAAGCGCATTAAAACAAAACCAACTGAGCGTAAACACTGACTGGGTACTAGATGGTCAGTACTCTTTTGAATCTGGTGTTGAAAATGCCAATAAGTTAATAAATTTATCTCAGCGTCCTACTGCAATTGTCGCATGTAACGATGAAATAGCCGCAGGTGCTTTATTTGCCGCAAGATTAGCTGGATTAGATATCCCAAAAGATCTTTCCATCGTAGGCTTTGAGGATAGTCCATTCTCACGCCAAACTTGGCCTAAACTGACAACGGTGCATCAACCTAACGTCAAAATTGCAAAAGTCGCAACTGAATTACTAATTGCTAACAGTAAAGAGACCGTAGAAAAACGCTCAATGGTATTTACTCCAGAGCCCGTCATTAGAGACTCTTCATCGACTCGCTAATCATAGTTGTTAGTGACTAAAAAGCCTCTAAAATTTAGAGGCTTTTTTGTTGTTCAAAATGTCAAAGATTAAACAGCTTCTTCGTTTTCTTCGCCCGTTCTTATACGAATAACACGTTCAATATCAGTAACAAAAATCTTACCGTCACCAATTTTACCAGTTCTTGCCGTATCAACAATCACTTCAATTGCTTGATCTAACTGTTCATCTTGGATGACCAATTCGATTTTAACTTTAGGTAAAAAATCCACCATGTATTCAGCACCACGATAAAGCTCTGTGTGGCCTTTTTGACGACCAAAGCCCTTAACCTCTAGAACTGTCATCCCAGTAATACCTATTTCCGCAAGTGACTCTCGCACATCATCAAGTTTAAACGGTTTAATAATGGCTTCTACTTTTTTCATCAATCACTCCTGTTTATAAGAGATGCGAACTCTTTAGGTAATTATGCATTTGAACTTAATAATGATTTTTCGTTGTTTATGTTACTTGAAACAATTTGGAGATTCATCTGAATTACATATTTATTTTTTACTTTGAAGCGGCAAACTTCAAAAATCACACTATAGTTAAAACAATTATTGAAAGGACTCAGTAATTATAATTGACAACCAAGGACGGAAATCAATGAAATTCTCTCGCTATAGTAATGGCTTTAATCTAATCGAATTAATAACAACCATGAGTATCTTTAGTTTACTATCTATTATTGCTCTTCCTTCATTCAAAAATTTACAGCAACAACTCAGAGTTGACAGTAACTTAAGAACCATACAACAGTCTATGCAATTTGCGCGCAACATGGCCATTAACTACGGGACAAGAGTCACTGTATGCCCTTTATCTGAAGGTAAGTGCTCCAGAGATTGGCAAAATGGTTATGTTATTTTTACTGATTCAGGAAAAACTAATGAATTTAATAGTAGTGATGTCATCCTATTAGAGGTAAATCAGTTCAATCAGGAAGATATCGTCCAATATAATAGACTAGCAGTTCGCTATCAGCCTGACGGCCTTGCATCAGGTACCAATGGGACTCTCACTTATTGTCCAGAGTCTCATAATAGCCCTAACTCCAAAGCTCTCGTTATAAACCAAGCGGGTAAAGTCCGGTTCTCAACAAAGAAAACAATCATTTGTAAGAATTAATGGTCTTGTAATTTTAACCTAAACAAATCAATGAATTTATTTATCCTGTTGGTTATACTTACAATTATATAACAAAGGATATTAACAAATGATACTTAAAACGAAAGGATTTACGTTAGTTGAGCTTATGGTTACTGTCGTAGTTTCCGCTATTTTAATCACTATTGCGATTCCATCTTTTTCTTCGTTATACGAAGGTCAGCGGGCAAGTAGTAATATGAGCACGATTAAATCAAGCCTGCAGTTTGCTAGGAGTCAAGCGGTAAGCTACGGGAGCAGAGTATCGATATGCCCTTTTAATGGCACAAGTTGTGGCTCAGATTGGACTCAAGGGTTTAGCATTTTTATTGATAATGGAACTTTAGGTTCTTTAGATAGTACGAACGGTATTCAAGATACAATTTTAAGAACCGTTGATAGTTTTAACAGTGACGACTTTATTAAATCCTCTGCCTCTCGATATACATTTAATACCGATGGACTAATGAATTTAGGACTATCTGGTAGTATTGTTTATTGTCCTGGTTCTACCACAAATCCAGACTCTAAAGGCATATCCATTGGTATATCTGGACGAATATCTGATATAGAATCATCTGTTGATTGCCAATAAAGTACATTGGCAATCACCAAAACTATTAATTTTTCTCACAATCAATATTAAATGTGACTTTTAAAAGTTCAATTAAGCTGCAGACAGACTCTTTTAATGTCCAAACCTAAAATGAACTTGTCAAACAAGTTCATAAAACAATCAAACCACAGCTTAATTAATATGTACTTATTTCCTCATCCATTTTTTGTGCATTTTTTGATTTAAATGGCTCCTCAGTTAGAACACATTGCTCTATCCCTCTAACGACAGCTCTCTTACCTGAAATTGTACTCACTTCTTGAGCCAAAATAGCAGCCTGTTCTTGCACTGCTTGACTCGGTAACCAGAAGAAAGTCGCAATATCGTTGCCATAATTTGTCTCAATAAAACATTTATATGTATTATTTTTTTCGTCTTCTTCAGCGAAAGTCGAAAAACTAGTGATCATTAAAAATAAAGCCATTGCTTTAATCATTTCCAACACTCCTTTGGCAACCGAATTCCTGTATCTGTCAACGTAATAGAAACACAATTTGGGTCTCGTGTAATTTGACTTCCTTTAGCAGATGCAGTCAAAGTAAAGCTTGTATTATTAACAACTACCGAGTCTATTTGATAATAATTATTATCAACTACCCAAGGGTCGGCATTTAAACCCAATTTAGTCATATCAGCGGTATACTTACGATTATCTAAATAAAACTGTTCTTGCCTATTTGCAACATCCATCAAGCCAGCTAGGCCATCTGCTCTGGCTCCTTTAGCAACAAACTGAATATAAGAAGGGTAAGCAATTGAGGATAAAATACCAATTATCACAACAGCAATCATTACCTCGATTAATGTAAAACCATTTCTAATTTTCATCTAACTTACTCTTCTATATGATAATAAATTTTATTAACGCCTAAACCACCACCAATACATTTATCATCACCCGGTGGACAACCATCATCATTGGGCTCATCAGCTTTCTTCATATCTTCTCCTGCAGCACCAATTCCTATCAAATACATGTAGCTTTCATCTTCGCCGTTTGGAGGTACCACTAGCTGCGGAGTATCAGGAACTCGGTCACCCATTTCTAGATATTCTTGAGTATAAGAGCGAGTGCCTTTATGAAGATCAAAGCCATATAAACGTCCTTTACCTGATACTAAACATTGATTTGCTGATTCAGCGACCCCTGGTACATATGAAGTAAAGAAAACTCGACCTTGTACAATAGTAGATGCTGATAAGCTTTTCTCGCCTACTCCTCCAAAGCTATAATACCATCCACGTTTTTTACCAAACTCGATATTTTCATCTTCAGTTGATGGAGCAGCACTAGAAACATCATATAAGTTCGACAAATCTAATGCTTCAGGAATCTCACTACCCGTAACTCCAGTGAAGGATTTAGTAACAACATTCCTATCTTGTAAAACAAAGAACTTATCAGCACGCGAAGTGTCGAGAGGATGTGGCCTGTGCCCTGTACCAACAGTTACAGCATCATAAGGGACATTTTGATACGATCGAATAGTACTAGTGCCATCCGGAGTCGTTACTGTCACATCAGATATATTTGTGAAAATAGTCTGAGCTACGGCTGGTTCAGCAAAAAATCGCCTATCGTTAGTCTGTGATGCTCCACCTAAACTAGCAAATTTATGTGCAGTCCAAGGGGAAGTTGAATCATCAGGTGAACCACCTGGCAAATCCATTCGCCACACGTTTGCACCTGTATCTGTTGCATATATACGATCTGTTAAACGATCGTTATTACTATCAAGAATAGCCACTCTATTTGGAATGCTATCAGCAATTCCATCTAGTTTAGTTTTATTCGTTCCTGATTCAGTTCCAAAATGATGAACGAGAGCCCCAGTTTCAGCATTTAAAATGTATACACTACGACCATTTGTATCATCAGAGCCAACACCATCACCATCCTTAGTCGAAGGGTTATAACCTCCACCTATAACAACAACCGGTAAAGCAGTATCGACTGACGTGCTTCCTGATGGGAAACCAGGAACATAAGTAATTACAGGCTCTGACCAAGATTGACCCATTTCTGACATTCCTTGGGAGTCAGGATCCACTTTCCACAAATATTTAGGAGCATCAGGGTTAGTAATATCTAGAGCATAATAAGACTTACCACCACGGCGCATCCCAACATACAACCAAGCTTTTTCGATTACACCACTAGCAGTTCTTTCTACATGTGCAACAGGAGAGCTATCAATACCATAAACAGAATGAACGCCAGTAGGGACATTTGCCCTTAACTCTCTAAGGTTTGGTAATAACTCTTGAGGCATAAACGCCCAACTCTCTTCAACTTCATCACCTTTGTCTTTGAACATATGAAGAAAGCCATGGTTAGTGCCAAGTATTACTCTCACATCCGGTGAACCTTCAGTACCGTAGTTAATTGCTAGGGGTTTCGAATGTAGTGGGTCACCCATAATGTCTTGACGGTTTTCAGTTGTTGAATTATTGCCATTATCATCATCTACATCGACACCAGTCGCCCAATCAAACAGTTTGTCCAATTCAGACTTATCAACTCCCATAAATAATGCCAACTCATCATCACCAGAAATTCCAGTGCTATTGCTTGCATTTGTTTTAGTAAATGCTTGTAGTTCTCCTCCTGAACCAAAATTACCATATAAGGTTCTGTTAGAGGTCCCTTGTAATATTAATGCTGCACCACCAATAGCGACATCATTACCATCTCCTCCCCCACTTGTAGCTTGACAAACTGATTTTGCAGTCCAAAAAGAACAAGCTGATGATTTAAGATTTCCATCATCACCGATTGCATTATTACCATCTTGATCTACTACATCACCAGATCCAGTTACTTTAAACTTCTTAAGATTGCCAAACCATCGAGGTCCTTTATTAGGTAAGAACATTGCGTAATAAACAGAATCAAGGGTTTGTGTTCTATCGAAGTTATTACTCGAAATAGAAGGTGATGTGAAACTAGAATTCGTTTCCAATATATTTGAAAAAATTGCTTGTAATGCTTCTTGTAGTTTTTGAGCATCCGCAGCTGAATAATATGCACCATTACCACGTAACGCAGTTTCTTTAAGTATGGGTGCTGCGCTAGCTGCGCCAGAACTAAAACCAATAGTATAAGTATTAACTGTTTGCGTGCCGTCTAGACTGGTATTAACATCGTTATTACTTATCCATCCTGCAAGAGCTGGTAGGTAGTTCCCATCGTATTTATCTGCAGTTGTTACCCCATCTAAAGCAAGAACTTGACTATCTGCATTATTATCTCTTGTTGGTTCACCATCAGTTACGTAAATGACATAGGCTTTGTCTTGGCATTGTTTTCCAACAAAAGGCGAGTCATAACTGCCCCCAGTTTCAATACTCGTATCACGTAAAGGCGTTCTATATGGGTCATCATTACCAAACCAAACACTTTTGCCCGCAAAATAGCGGTATGCTTCATATAAGTTTTCACAAAGAGGAGTATATCCATCAGCGTTCAAGTCACCAATAGTCGTAAGAAGTTTACCCTTTGTTGCTTCAGTTGTTGGTGATATACCATAGACAATACGACCACCACTTCTCGAGCCATCTTTATCATTTCGGTTAAATACTGACAAACCAAAATCCACACCAGGAGTCGTAACGATTGTATCCTCAATTACACGTTGAGCAACATCCATCCGAGAATAGCTCTTTTGAGATTTTGTACTGTGGTACCAGTTAACATACTTCTCTGTATATAACGTTATTGGCTGACCAGTACCGAAATTTGTTAACTTCGCTTTTTCTATTGCGGCAGCTAGTTCATCAGCAGTTGAAGTATTATCTGCTGCAGTATATCTAATAGGATCTGCACTCGTACCTAGACCGTCTACAGGAAAACCCCAAAAGTTAGTATTATTGTTGTAATACACTTCTTCAGCGATATCTTCATAACAATCGACCTGCTGAATTCCAGAACCATCTGTTAAAGGCAATTCAGACCATGTACCATTTTCGCCGATGTATTTATGTTCACGAATATAGCCAGTAAACATACCGTAGTCTTCAAGATATTGCTCTCCGACGTCACAGCCATTTACTCCATGTAAAAAGTATTGATTACTAGATGCAAGAGGAATATCACTACTACTACGAGTAAAAAACAGTTTGGTATTTTGTAACAGCGAACCATCACTATTTACATTTTCGTCACCACGAACATATGGGACATCTGTGGTGAAATTTGTCCCCATACTTCCTGAAGTATCAAATATAATTAATACCTGAGGTCGAGAGCCTGAACGGGCTGTTGACTCAAAAACATATAATTCGGTGTCATCAGCAAAGCTATCAGCACAAGTACCAATAACCGCGAAAGTAAGTGTACTTATTAGTAAATTTTTCATCATTAACTCCCTGACAAAACTTCTTGTTCAAAGCCCAAGACTATAGTTACTTGTCCTAAATTGCTTCGTCCAAAGTTTGCAGAACTGGAAACTTCAAGGCGTTTACAAAATATTTCAACTGAATTAGCTTTAGCTGAACGCTGGCAAACATCATCTCCGACGCCCATTGTCATCGGTGTAATGGTGTTCTGGACACCTAAAGCTGCATCATTCATGACAGTTTCGGCAACCATATTAGCCATTGTTGCTCCGCTATTATCGGCAAGCATTTTTTCTTGACCACCTTGCACTGATATCATAGCTTCAATTCTTTCAGAACCTGCTCCCGCCATTCTAAGTGACTGGGTCGAATTAACAGCTAAAGCCACACCTATCACGGTCATAATAACAAGCACGATTAAGGAAAAAAATAGCACTATTCCTTGTTGTTTTTTTAATGAAATCTGCATGTTTTCACCTAAATTAAATGTTCATAAAACTTAATTTCTTATTAATACAGGGTTTTCAAGTACTACAGTCGTTGAAACCACTTTTCTTCTATAATTGTCATTCAATGGACCAATAGATTTATCACCCAATTTATAGGTCACGTCGTTGGTATAGTCTTTATCATTACTTGACGTTCTGACGAGTAGAAAGACCCTTAGTGATACTAAGCGTTGGAAAAAAGCATTATCCCACATCAATGTTGTTACATTTTGGGCTGGCATATAACTATCGGCAGTATCATCACCATTACTATCAAAACCATACAAAATTCGCATGTTTTCAATTCCTTCAACTAACTGTTCTTCGTTATTCATGCCATTACCAATAGACAAAGTTCGTCTTTTTAAAATTGGAATATCACCGTCTTCTTCGATGTAATAAACATGATGTTGAAACTCCCAAATACGACTATTGAGTAACGTAGGAGGCGCAACATTACCATTGAAAAACTCTATCTCATTGGAAGTTGAAGCAGCATAATAACGTGATGTATTCATAGCCGCTGCAGCTACAGATGGTCCGACTAAACGCTTTAGTTGAATAACATCAGTATTAGACTTAGGTGTTATACACGCTAGGCTTTCTGAACTCACACCAGCTTCATAGCCCCATAATCGTCTAAAATGAGAAGGTTGAATATTCGGGAAGCTTGAATTGTTAGCTCCAGCACCAACACAATCATTTGCAACTGCAGTAGCTGTAACCCTTGTATTCATCCCAAGGTTTAAATCAGTCCCTGTGATATCTCCAAAGAAACCGAGTTGACTTAAGTCTCTTTCAATAATTGTAAGCGCGATGCGTCCATTCTCTTGCAGTTGATTAAACTGACTGGTTGTAGAAACATTGCTAGAAGACATACTAAACATTGTAAAAATACCAATCGTTAAAAATAAACTGATCACCATTGTTACCATTAACTCAACAAGCGATAGCCCTGCTTGATATGTATATTTCTTGAACATTATTAGAGCCTTATATAATCGCTGTTTCAATCACTAATGCACGACGCCTATCACTTGAACTACCACAACTTTGAGCAAATGAGCTACCTTCAGATAACCCATCAGAAGATGCTCTAATTCCTCTCCAAGTAACAACAACAGTGACATCGCGTCCACTAACAGCTATACAAGCAACTGAAGTATCAAGTCCCCCCACGTTAGAGCCTGATGACTTTTCAGTATCTCCTTGCAGCATTCTTTCCCATTGATATAAATCCCACACTCTAGTTTCAATACTCGTGCAAATGCTATTTGCTCCCACACTGACATCACATTGTTTTGCAGGTGCAGAGGCGGTGCCGGAATATGTTCCAGCATAATTTAGTAATTCAGAACGATTCATTCGCATTCGATTGATAATGTCGTTGGCATAGTAAGAAGCTTGAGTTTGCTGAAATGATTCGAAGCTACCGCGTTTTGAGACGATATGCAGATTAAAAATTCCAATTAAGCCTACGGTCAAAATAACCAAGGAAACTAAAACTTCAATTAAGGAAAATCCATTCCTTTTCGCTGACATGAGTGTCAAACCTCCATTTTCTGCCAGTATATTGACAAAATGATTATAATTATTTGTTTAAAATCTAAAACTTAGATACAAAATACTACAATGTAAAATAAGAGTCGAGCAAGATGTAATCAAAACTAACAAGTATTGTATACCAAATATTAGTTAAAGATTAAATTTAACGATCTATAGAGTATAGACTAATTACTCATGCTTTAGTTACAGGCACAAAAAAACCGCAAGCCAGAATAGCTCACGGTTTTATAAATAGCCTATTTTGTTTTCGTATCAGGCCTTTAAGCTGTCATTATTATCTAAGCTCGGCGGGTACGGCAAAAACAGTATCTTCTTTTCGCCCTTCCACTTCGGTGATGACCGAAGGCTCAAATTTAGCGATAGCATCAACCACTTGTTGAACAAGTACTTCTGGCGCAGAAGCCCCAGCTGTAACTGCAACTTTAGATACACCATCAAACCAAGCTTGATCAACATCGGCTGCGGTATCAACTAAATAGGCTTGAGTGCCTGTTTTCTCTGCAAGCTCACGCAGTCTATTGGAATTAGAGCTGTTTTTAGACCCGACGACAATCATCAAGTCAGCATCAGAAGACATGTTTCGAACGGCATCTTGACGATTTTGAGTCGCATAACAAATGTCGTCTTTTCTCGGCCCTTCAATAGAAGGAAACTTCTGTTTTAACGCTTCAATAATGTCTAATGTATCGTCCACTGATAAGGTTGTTTGAGTGACAAAGCACAGGTTGTCAGGATCTTTAACCTCTAATGCCGCTACGCTTTCCGGTGACTCAACAAGATAAACGCCACCTTGCGGATTATCATATTGACCCATAGTACCTTCAACTTCAGGATGTCCTTCATGGCCGATTAAAATACACTCTATTGCTTTACGGCTGGCACGGGTTACTTGAAGATGCACTTTAGTCACAAGTGGGCATGTTGCATCGAAGACTTTCAGTCCTCTATGCTTAGCTTCTTTTCTTACCGCTTGGGATACGCCATGAGCACTAAAGATCACGATGCAATTGTCAGGTACTTCATCTAATTCATCAACAAAGATTGCACCACGGTCTTTTAAGTTTTGAACCACATATCGATTATGTACGACTTCATGACGGACATAAATCGGTGGTTCAAACAACTCTAGTGCTCTTTCAACGATACTAATCGCTCTATCTACACCAGCACAAAAACCACGTGGGTTAGCTAACAATATATTCAATTCAGGAGAAGTTGGGTCAACTTTTAGCATGTTAAAGTACCTCTACAACTTCAAGTTCAAAAGTGACTTTTTGGCCCGCTAAAGGATGGTTTAGATCAACAGTGATGGAGTCACCAGCGATTTCACGCACCATACCTGGTATTTCGCTACCACCAGGACCACCAAAACTGACTATCACGCCCACTTCTAATTCCATATCAGCTGGAAAGCGGCTTCTATCCATATGATGGATAGCATCAGGGTTTGCTTCACCAAACGCATCAACTGGTTCTAAAGTAAAAGTGTGATTATCACCTTGCTGCAATTGGCTAATTTGCGCCTCAAATGCAGGGCTTAAACTGCCATCACCAGTATTAAAACGAGCAGGCTTACCAGACGCTTTTGTACTATCTGCTGTAGAACCATCCTCTAGAAGGATATTCATATGACATAAAATAGAACGGGTTAAAGTGTGTTGCTCAGACAATGTAGCTCTCCCTAACTTCCTGTCGGTGGTACTTCAGGCTTAAATGATTCCCAAATGATCAATACCGCACCGATAAATATACCAGCGTCAGCGATGTTAAATGCAGGGTAATGACTTGTATTCCAGTAGAAATCGATAAAATCTACTACATAGCCATGCATTAAACGATCAACTAAATTGCCTATCGCCCCACCAATAATCAGCGTATAAGCTAAATTTGAACGCCAAAGTGATGAAGACTGTCTTCTTAACCAAACAGTTAGCAGCAAACTAAAGCCAACGGCAATAATGGTAAATAACCAACGTTGCCAACCACCTGCTTCACTTAAAAAGCTAAATGCTGCTCCGTAGTTACGCACATAAGTAAAATTAAAAAAAGGTAAAAGCTGTATTGAATCATACAGCTCAAAATTCGCTAACACCCATTGCTTAGATAGCTGATCGGCAAAAAAAACCAATACAGCTACCCAATACCAACGAATGCCACTTTCTTTCCAAGTCGATGGCATTATAAACCCTTAAGCAAAATCACGATGTTCGCCATCGCCTTCGATGTTAGTAACACAACGACCACATAGTGTTGAATGTGACTCGTTAGAACCAACATCGTCACTGTAGTGCCAGCAACGTGCACACTTTTCAGCTTCACTTTTTGAAACCATTAATTTAAGCGAGCTAAGCTCAGTTTCAATTGCATCAGCAGAAGCATTGTCTAATAACTCAACTTTCGCTTTTGAAGTGAGTAAAACAAAGCGAAGTTCGTCTGATAACTTACCAAGTTGAGCAGCTAAATCAGCATCAGCAAACAGAGTCACTTCAGCTTCTAAAGAGCCACCAATTCGTTTATCACGACGAGCTTGTTCTAATACTTTATTGACTTCATTACGCACAGTTAGTAACTGCTGCCAGTATTCATCACTCAAGTCATCAGCTAAAGTCACTGACTCAAGCCCTTGGTACCATTCTTCAGTAAAGACAAATTCTGTGCGCTCACCTGGTAATAATTTCCAAATTTCATCAGCAGTGAAACTTAGTACAGGCGCAATCCAGCGTACCATCGCTTCGGCAATATGGTATAGCGCAGATTGACAACTACGACGAGCATGGCCATCTTGCTTAGCTGTGTATTGACGATCTTTAATAATGTCTAAATAGAAACTACCTAGCTCTACAGAACAGAACTGCATTAGCTTTTGTGTAACAGAGTGGAAATTATATTGATCGTAAGCTTCAATAATTTCATTTTGAAGTGCAGCTGCGCGGCGTACAACCCAACGATCTAGTGACACCATATCTTCTGTAGCAATCATGTCTGTTTCAGGGTTAAAACCATTCAAGTTAGCCAACAAGAAGCGAGCAGTATTACGAATACGACGGTATGAATCGGCACTGCGATTTAAGATTTCATCAGAAACCGTCATTTCACCACTATAATCGGTTGCAGCAACCCATAAACGAAGGATGTCGGCACCCAGTTTATTGATAACTTGTAAAGGAGCAATCACATTACCCACTGATTTTGACATCTTGCGACCTTTACCATCAACGGTAAAGCCATGGGTTAATACTTGCTTATATGGCGCTTTGCCATTCATTGCAGTTGAAATCATCAATGATGACATAAACCAACCACGGTGTTGATCACTGCCTTCTAGATATAAATCAATGTCGTGACCATTAAATTCTGGACGAGATGCAACCACTGACGAGAATGTTGAGCCAGAGTCGTACCAAACATCTAGAGTATCAGTCACTTTACGGTATTGATCAGCCTCATCACCGATTAATTCACTTAGCTCAAGATCCCACCATGCTTGAATACCTTCTTGCTCGATACGATGAGCAACGCGCTCCATGATAGAAACACTATCTGGGTGTAACTCTTCAGTTTCACGGTTAACCAGTAAAGTGATTGGCACACCCCAAGTACGTTGACGTGAAATACACCAGTCAGGGCGGTTTTCAACCATTTTTTCGATACGACTTTGGCCCCAATCAGGGATCCATTGTGTTTTCTCAATTTCAGCTAACGCCTGAGGACGCAAGCCATGGTTATCCATCGAAATAAACCACTGTGGCGTAGCGCGGAAAATAATAGGTGTTTTATGACGCCAGCAATGTGGGTAACTATGACGGTAAGCAACATGGCATAATAACTGGCCTTTCTCTTCCAGTAATTCAACCACACCTTTGTTTGCTTTAAACACGTGCTGGCCAGCAAAGAACTCAGTATCCGCTTTATAAACCCCGTTATCACCAACTGGATTTGCAACTTCTAAACCGTATTTTTGTCCAACCACGAAATCGTCTTGACCATGACCAGGTGCAGTATGAACAATACCCGTACCAGCATCAGTCGTAACATGATCGCCCAAAATAGCAGGCACATCGAAAGACGAAAAAGGATGCTGAAAACGCATCAACTCAAGATCAGCACCTTTTGCAGTACCAATAACCTTATGGCTTTCAGCTTCGAAACGCGTTAAGCAAGACTCAACAAGTACTTCAGCCAAGATTAGAGTTTTAGTTGCGCCATTTTTAGTAAACTCAACCAAGCTGTAATCAAGATCAGGGCTTAATGATAATGCACGGTTTGCAGGTAGCGTCCAAGGTGTTGTTGTCCAGATAACTGCGGCAACTGGATTCTTATAGCCTTCAACGCCAAATTTAGCGGCTACTGCAGCTGTATCAACAGCATTGAAAGCAACATCAATTGCTGGTGAAGTTTTGTCTTCATATTCAACTTCAGCTTCGGCTAACGCAGAACCACAATCTGTACACCAGTGAACAGGTTTAACACCTTTATGTAAATGGCCACTTTCAATCACTTTTGACAAAGAGCGTACAATGTTAGCCTCGGTGCTGTAATCCATTGTTAGATATGGGTTATGCCAATCACCTAAAACACCTAAACGAATAAAGTCATCACGCTGACCATCTACTTGTTTCGCTGCATATTTACGACATTCTGCACGAAACTCAGCAGCAGAAATCTTTTGGCCAGGCTTACCAACCTTTTTCTCTACCATAAGTTCGATAGGTAGACCATGACAATCCCAACCAGGAACGTATGGCGCATCAAAACCAGCCATTGTTTTTGACTTGATAATGATGTCTTTTAAAATTTTATTGACTGAGTGACCGATATGAATATTGCCATTCGCATATGGAGGGCCATCATGCAAAATAAATGGTTTGCGTCCAATTCGACTGTCACGAATTTTTTGATAAAGTTCGTTTTGAGTCCAACGGTTTAACATTTCTGGCTCACGATTAGCCAAGTTACCGCGCATCGGAAAATCTGTTTCCGGCAAATTCAACGTAGATTTATAGTCGGTCATTGATCCTATACCATTAATTGGGCTGATTTATTTCAACCTGCATCATTGCCAAACAAAGCTTTTGCTTCATTTGCATCATTCAAAATTTGTTTCTTTAGTGCCTCAAGTGACTCAAAAGGATGTTCATCACGGATTTTAGCAACTAATTCAACTTCTACTCTTTTACTGTATAAATCACCATCGAAGTCAAATAAATGGACTTCTAATTGGCAAATTTGGCCGTCAACCGTCGGTCTAAAACCAACATTGGCAACGCCTTCATAGATATCGCTATCATCCCAATACATTTTTACGGCAAACACCCCTCTTACGGGTGACACCTTTCTCTTTAATGCAATATTGGCAGTTGGAAAACCTATGGTCCTACCCAACTTTTGCCCATGTGCCACTCTACCCGTTAGCACAAAGGGATGACCTAATAATCTTCTTGCTTGCTCTAAATTACCAAGAGCAAGTTGTTCTCTAACTGCTGTGGAACTCACGCGTATCGAACCTAAAATGAAGCTTTGGGTACTCACAACAGTGAACCCAAACTTTTTGCCAGCTTCAAGTAGCATATCAAAGGTGCCAGCACGATTCTTACCAAAACAAAAATCATCACCGACAACAAGGTATTTAACCCCTAGTTTTTTTACTAGCAAATCTTCAATAAATTGCTCAGCAGGCTGATTAGCAAAACGACTATTAAAATTGACGCACAATAAACGGTCAATACTTAATTCATCAAGCAGGCTAATCTTATCACGAAGCAAACTGATTCTTGCTGGAGCATCTTGCTGACGAAATAACTCTTGAGGTTGTGGCTCAAACGTCATAACAACTGCGGGCAATTGAAAGTGCTTAGCTTTATTAACTAAGTTATTAAGAACTTGCGCATGGCCTCGATGCACACCATCAAAGTTACCAATAGTGAGCACGCACCCATGATGCGAAGGTAAAATATTGTGTATACCGCGGATTAATTCCATTACGCCAATTAACTGCAACTGTAAATCGGCTGATTATATACTAGATAGATTTGATTATCAGCACTCATGATTGACGTTTCATCTTCCAAGGTCTTAGCCCCATTATGACTAGGCTCAATAAATACACAACTGCGCCAGAAACAATCAGTTTTATAAGAGTCAATATCTTCATCATCATGTCCATTGCAAGCCATTCACTTTGAACAGGTAGTGTATTTAACAACAATACTGTCATAAGCCCTGTCGCAATAATCACTTTGATGAAAAATATGACAGTTGATTTCGTTATTCTATAAACACCAGCAATGTGTAGCCCACGGTATAACAATACTGCATTTAACAATGCCGATAATGACGTTGCAATTGCAAGTCCAACATATCCAAATGGAATGGCAAAAATAATATTGAAAACCATATTGCTAACCATGGCAATAATGCCGAATTTAACCGGCGTTTTTGTATCTTGACGAGAGTAATAACCTGGTGCTAATACCTTAATCATCATAAAGCTTAATAAACCACAGCCATAGGCTACTAAACTATATGAGGCCATCTCAACATCACTGACTGAAAAAGCGCCGCGCATAAATAGTACCATTAACATAGGCTGAGCCAATATGATAAGCCCAAGCATCGCGGGTGCGCCCAACAGCAAAATCGCTCTTACGCCCCAATCCATGGTCTCACTAAACCCAGTGCCTTTATCATCAACATGCTTTTTAGATAACGCAGGTAAAATCACAGTAGCAATGGCTATACCAAACAAACCAAGTGGAAACTCCAACAACCTATCAGAGTAATAAAGCCAACTAATAGAACCCGTCATTAAAAAAGACGCTATAAAGGTATCAAACAATAAGTTGATTTGAGACACCGATACCCCAAACAAAGCAGGGATCATTAATGTTCTAATTTTAACAACACCAGGATGGTGCCAACCCCAACTTGGTTTTACTAAAGCATTCTCTTTTAGTAAAAATGGCAACTGAAACAAAAATTGTACTAAACCACCAAAAAATACCCCCCATGCAAGAGCCAGTTCAGGTTGCTCCATTGTTGGCGCAAAATATAACGCAGCAACAATAATGGTGATGTTTAAAAATACCGGGGTAAAAGCAGAAACGGCAAACTTGCCTCGGGTATTTAAAATCGATCCCGCTAAAGCTGTTAACGTAATAAACCATAAATAAGGAAAGGTAATTTTCAACATTAATGAAGCGAGTTCAAATTTGCCTGCATCAAGCCCATCATTTAACCAGTCATAAAACCAACCACCAGCAAACAATGCAGCTAATAAAGGCGAAGCAATAACACCGATTAAAGTCACAATACTGACAATGCCACCTAAGGTACCAGCAACTTTAGCTAATAACTCACGAGTCTCTTCTGGTGTGTTTTTTTGCTGATATTCAGTTAATACAGGAACAAAAGCTTGAGCAAATGCACCTTCAGCAAACAGTCTACGTAAAAAGTTAGGTATTTTATTAGCAAAAATAAAGACATCAGCACTACTACCAGCCCCCATTAAATTCGCAATAACAACATCACGGATCAGGCCTAATACTCTTGATACCAAAGTCATCACACTGACTATTGCACCCGATTTTAATAACTTTTTACTCAAACAGCCTCCGAAGCAGCTTGCTATCGATATTTTAAACGTGGATATATCTCAAATTTTCCATTCTACTACTGTCTATGCGGTAGAAGAACTGTTAGAATGCGCCACATCTTACACGAGTTGGGTTGAAGATCACCGCGCAAGGTAGTTATATTTGTTTATTTGACGATATTTCTGCCATATTCATTGACAAAATGAATAAAAGCAGGCATATTCCTCGCCCTCAAAGTATTAATCCCAGTTTTAGGAGTTGCACCTTGGCTAATAGCAAGTCTGCAAAGAAGCGCGCGCTTCAATCTGAAAAACGTCGTCAGCATAATGCTAGTCGTCGTTCAATGTTACGTACATACGTTAAAAGAGTTATCGCTGCTATCCAAAGCGGTGACCACAAAGCGGCTACAGAAGCATTCGCAGCAGCACAACCGATTGTTGACCGTATGGCGACTAAAGGTCTTATTCACAAGAATAAAGCCGCTCGTCAAAAGGCACGTCTAAACACAAGAATCAAAGCACTTGCTGCTTAATCTCGTGATTTAGTTTTTAAAAAACCGACTTAGGTCGGTTTTTTTATATCTAAAATAAATGACTCACTCAACTTTGGCGCTATTTGAGTCTATCCCCACCCGATTACATCACTCTTAGCTCAAGCCTTCACTATTTTTAATACTTACATTCAGTGTAAACATATACAACTAGGCTTATTGTAGCTAATAAACAACATTCAGATCATGGCAACCCACATTGGCTGCTAACGATATCCAGCAAAACTCCCTTCAAAAGTATTTACCGCAATAAAAAGCTTTTATGAGCCTTCTTGAAAGCAAAAAAAAACGCCTCAACAGCACTTACCTAAGTAAGTTACTGACTAAGACGCTTTTAGCACTGAGCAGATACTAAGCCATTAGTGGCAGTATAAGTTATCCAGTACTTTAATCAGCTCACGAACTTCATCACTTTTAAGTGAATAGAAAACAGTTTGAGCTTCTTTACGTGTACAAACGAGATTATCTTTTCTTAGCCAAGCTAAATGCTGCGATAATGCAGATTGGCTTAGGCCCAGTTTTTTGTTCATCTCACCAACGCACATTTCACCTTCATTAAGCAAATGACATAAAATAAACAATCGGCGTTCATTTGCTAGTGCTTTAAGCATTACTACAGCATGATCTGCACGCTGTTGCATTAATTCTATATTCATCACGCGCTTGGTTCTCCTCAATCATCTCCCTCGCTAATATAGCCTTCCCTAACAAATAGGGCAGCGACATGAAGCACACTTTTTGGTAGATTGTTTTTAAAAATGAGACTTAGCTAATAAAAATGAAGGAAACTCATGAAAAACTACAATAAGGCACTCTTTGCAGGAATGGTTTTTACTGCGTTGTCAGGATGTCAGAATCAAACTAATGATACCCAAGTAACTAAAATCGAGAACACTAAAGATAATGCGGTTAGTCAACAACTAGTCCTAAAAGCTTTAGATTCATCTTTAGGTTATGAAATCGTTGAATCACTAACAGTCGAAGTGGGCCCTCGATTAGCTGGTTCTGAAAAAGATATTATTGCCGTTGAATGGGCGATGGATAAACTGAAAAGTTTAGGATTCGATAAAGTTTATAAAGAATCAGTTCAAGTCCCTGCGTGGTATAGAGGCAGTGCGAAAGCTTCAATCACAGCTCCCTATGAACAACCACTTGTTATCACTGCACTAGGAGGCAGTGTTTCAACGCCAGAAGAAGGCATACAAGCAAATATTGTACGCTTTGACACACTTGCCGATTTACAAGCGGCAGATCCTGAATTAGTCAAAGGTAAAATTGCATTTATCGACCATAAAACCGAGAGACATATTAGCGGTAAAGGCTACGGAAAATCGGTCGGAGGTCGTTCTAGAGGCGCTGTTGCTGCAGCAGAAAAAGGCGCTGTAGCTGTCGTTATTCGCTCAATTGGTACCGATCATGACCGCATGGCGCACACAGGTATGATGCGTTATAAAGATGGGGTGAAAAAAATTCCTGCCGCTGCGTTGTCAGCACCAGATGCTGATATGATTAATTCAATGCTCAAGCGTGATGACAATATCACCCTTTCACTTAACTTAACGTCGAAAAATTTGGGTGTAGCAACCTCTTACAATGTCATTGCTGAAGTCACTGGCAGCAGTAAGCCAGAAGAAATTGTATTAATCGGGGCACATCTTGATTCATGGGATGAGGGGACTGGCGCCATTGACGATGGTGCTGGTGTCGCCATTGTTACTGCTGCAGCTAAACTTATCCAGGATTTACCACAAAAACCTGCAAGAACGATAAGAGTTGTATTATATGCAGCTGAAGAAGTTGGCCTTGTCGGCGGTAAAGCGTACGTTAAACAGCATAGTGATGAGCTGGAAAAACACTATATTGCAGCAGAGTCAGACTTCGGTGCAGGTAGAATTTATCAAATCGATTTTAACGTTAACCCAAACGTATTTGAGCAAGTTCAACTTGAACATCAATCAATGACTATCAATGGTGTAAAACTTGGTAATAACAAAGCGTCAGGCGGCCCGGATGTCTCTATGATGCCAGGTTTAGGTGTGCCAGTGGCATCATTAAGGCAAGATGGTACTGACTACTTTGATTATCATCACACCCCTAACGACACGTTGGATAAAATCGATCCAAAAGCGCTTGCCCAAAATGTCGCTGCTTATGCTCAATTTGCGTATATCATGGCGCAATCGGAACTTGATTTACGCCCTTTAGCCAAAAAAGAACCCAAATAGCCTTTTAGTAAAACTGTTAGGCAATAAAAAAGCAGCGAAATCGCTGCTTTTTTATTGTCTGTTCGTTTTAAAAAAACGGTTAGCTAATCCAACAGTAAAAGGTTGATACTAAACCTCTAAACACGCTCTTCACGTAAGAATACAGGCGCTGCAGGCGTTGATAATTCTTCGCTGTAATAATAACCATCAACATCAAATTGTTGTAACCCTGCTAACGATTTAATGTCATTTTCAATAATATACCTTGCCATCAAACCGCGCGCTTTTTTGGCATAAAAACTAATCACTTTATATTGACCATTTTTACAGTCTTTAAATGCTGGGGTAATCAATGTTGCATTCAGCTTTTTAGGTTTTACCGCTTTAAAGTATTCGTTCGAAGCCAAATTGACAATGATATCGTCTTCTTGCTCAGCAACAGCCTGATTAATTTCATCGGTGATCACATCCCCCCAAAAAGCATACAAGTTTTTACCTTTAGGGTTAGCTAAACTCGTGCCCATTTCGAGGCGATAAGCTTGCATCAAATCAAGTGGCTTAAGTAAGCCATACAAACCTGACAAAATCCGCAAATGTTGTTGTGCTTTACTCACTTCTTTTTCAGACATTGAGTCAGCATCTAGCCCTGTATAAACGTCGCCACGAAAAGCAAACATCGCTTGCTTGGCATTGTCTAGGGTGAAGTTAGGTTGCCACTCGATGAACCTAGCTGCGTTTAAACCTGCAATTTTATCGCTAACTTTCATCAGCGAAGCAATATCTATAGGAGTCAACTCACGACACACATTAATTAATTGTTGGCTATGATCTAACAACGTCGGTTGTGTAAAAGACGCTGAGTTAGCCTTGGTTTCGAAGTCGAGAGTTTTTGCTGGAGAAACTAATACTAACATCGTTAACTATCCTATTAAGCCGTAAAGTACATTCTTTCAATTTGCCTCTATGATACTGGGCTAAATAAAAAAAACCATGCAATAAATGCATGGTTTTTTAGATTGCGCTAATAGAGTTTAAAAATCCCTAGCGAGGGTCAACTCCGTAGCCAATAACAAAGATGCCTATTTTGATGACTCAGCAGGCTTATTCTTCCAAATGCCGTCTTCTAACTGCTCTGCAAGCTCAGGGAACTTATCAGTATCAAACATCGGCTCTTCACCAGCTTTAATCTGTTGACGATAGTCATTAATCACACGAACAGCTAAACCTGATAATAATAGCAGTGCAATCATATTCACCAATGCCATTAAGCCCATCGACACGTCCGCTAAGTTCCAAACAATATTGATTTTTGCAACGGCGCCAAACATTACCATGCCAAGCACAACTAATCTGAAGATTGGTAATGCACCTTTCTTATTGCCAGATAAGAACATGACGTTAGTTTCAGCGTAAGAATAGTTAGCGATAATTGATGTAAAGCAAAACAGTAAAATAGCAAAAGCAATAAATGCTCCACCCCAGTCACCAACATGCGATGACAGAGCGTTAATGGTTTTAGCAATACCGTCGCCACTCCCAGCTGCATCACCTGACAATAAAATAATTGCCGCAGTAGCTGTACAAATAACGATAGTATCAACGAATACACCCATCATTTGCACAAAGCCTTGCGATGCAGGGTGGTTAGGGTTTGGCGATGCGCTTGCCGCAATATTTGCAGCACTACCCATACCAGCTTCATTCGAGAATAATCCGCGCGCAATACCTGCTTGCATTGCTTGTGCAACACTATAAGCAACACCACCAGCAGCGGCTTCTTGCCAACCAAACGCACTGTTAATCACCAACATAAATACTGCAGGTAGTTGTTCGACATTCATCAATACAACCACTAATGCAATGGCGATGTAAGCTAATGCCATAACAGGTACAACAATCTCAGAAACTTTAGCGACTTTTTTAAGGCCACCCATAATCACTAAACCGCTTAATACAGCAATTGCCACACCCACATAAATCGGGTTCAAATCAAATACAGCAGTCATTGCACCAGTAATTGTATTAGCTTGAACTGCATTAAACACTAAACCAAAACAGATTATCAGTAGGATTGAGAATAGAATTCCCATCCAACGTTGGCCAAGCCCTTTCTCCATATAGTAAGAAGGACCACCGCGGTACTGACCGTCGACATCTTTTACTTTATAAACTTGCGCAAGCGTTGACTCAATCATTGCGGTTGCCATACCTAGCATCGCAATTGCCCACATCCAAAAAACTGCGCCGGGACCAGCTGCACCAATTGCGACAGCAACACCTGCCATATTACCGGCGCCGACACGGGCCGCCATACTGGTACAGAAAACTTGGAAAGAAGATAAACCATTGCGACCTGGACGGCGGCTAATGGATAAAATTTTGAGACCATGCGCAAAATGCGTAATTTGGATGAAGCCTAAGCGTACAGTAAAAAATAAACCTGCGCCTACTAGCCCATAAACTAACAATTTACCCCAGAGTAAATCGTTCATGAAATTCACAATCGTTTCTAACATTGCCATTTGCTTAAATTATTCCTTCGAATAACTTTATTTTGTAAAAAGTTGGCTTGTGATTAAGCATCAAAACAAACGCTTCGGACAAAATAAAATTATCGTATTATTTTAATAAGAGCACTCAAGTTCAATTCAGCAGGTATTTCATTTGCTTATCACATTGAATTTCAGTGAGCGAAATATTAGTTATTTATTATTTAGGATTTGATCGAGTTAACTTTACTTTTTTTAGGCACGAATGCCTAGCAAACTTTCTCAATTCTTATCGCTGATTTTTCGGTGCAAAAAATTAGCATAGAAGATCTGAACCAGCAGGTGATCAAGATCACACTTATCTAATTAGCAGCCTTTAGCTGCATCTCAAATAACAATCCTACGCCCTTCACACCCATAAGCTTTAACACAAAACCAACTTTAACCCATTTTAATTATAAAAATATTTAATAAAAAGTTAGACAAAGACCACATTATTGCAACCAAAATAAGAATACAGTGTTCTCATTAAGAATCAAATCAACTTAAATCTTAAAAATACTGAGGTCACTATGACACAAGCAAATGAAATCACTTCGCTGAAAAAATTTGTTAGAGCAACGAACTTCCTTGCCACATCTCAAATCTACCTAAAACAAAATGTATTGTTCAAAAGAGCATTACAGCATGATGATATTAAGCCAAGACTGCTCGGCCATTGGGGCACTTGCCCAGGTATTAACTTCGTATACGCCAACGTCAATCGCCTCATTGTTAAACATCAAAGAGATTTTATATACTTGGTTGGCCCAGGTCATGGCTTCCCAGCTGTACAAGCTAACCTTTTTGTAGAAGGCTCATTAAGCCATTTTTATCCAGAAACCATTCCTTATAATGAATCTGGCATTGAAGATATCTGTAAAAAATTCTCAGCAGCTTATGGCTACCCTTCTCATGCTAACCCAGAAGCACCAGGTCAAATCCTTGAAGGCGGTGAATTAGGTTACTCGCTCTCTGTCGCATGGGGCTCAGTGCTTGATAATCCAAATCTTATCGCAGCATGCTTAGTCGGTGATGGTGAATCAGAAACAGGTCCATTAGCTGCATCTTGGTATGCTAACCGACTTGTAGATCCTGCAACCAATGGCGCAGTACTTCCTATTGTTCATATCAACGGTTACAAGATCTCTGGTCCGACTCGCATGGGACGTATGGATCACGAAGAGCTTGATCTTGAGTTTCGTGGCTTAGGTTATCACCCAATTATTGTCGATGATGAGCTTGAAGAAGATGTTTTTGTGCAAATGGCAAATGCAATGGATCTGTCTTATGAAATGATCAATGACATTCAAACTCGCGCAAGAAATGGCGAAGACGTCTGCAAACCACGTTGGCCTGTTATTTTAATGCGTACAGCTAAAGGCTGGACTGGCACTGCAGAACACGGAGGTAAAAAACTTGAAGGTAACTGTGAGTCGCATCAAGTCATCGTTAATAAATGCGCAACGGATCCAAGCCATCTTAAAGCATTGAATGACTGGCTAGAGAGTTATAAGTTCGATGAGTTATGTGACATCAATGCTGATGGACAAATTAGCTTCGATAAAGATATTCAATCGCTTATACCACCTAAGCACTTATGTTGCGGTAGACAGCATCTAAGTTACGGCGGAGAAGTTGTACGTGCTCTAGCGCAACCTGACTTAAAACAATTGAGCTATGGGCCAGAAACACCACGAGGCACTCGAGGTGTATCTATGTACAAAATGGGTGAATGGATGCGTGATGCGTTCAAATTAAACCGTGATCAACGTAATTTACGTATCTTCAGCCCTGATGAAACCTACTCAAACCAACTTCAAGCTGTATTTGAAGAAACAGACCGTGCTTGGCAATGGCCAATTAAGAGCTGGGATCAAGATATGGCAAGAGACGGTCGTGTCATCGAATTACTGTCAGAAAACTTGTTATTCGGCATGATGCACGGTTATACCGTAACAGGTCGCCATGCAATGTTCCCAACCTATGAGGCCTTCTCACAAGTTGTGTCTTCAATGGCAGATCAATACTGTAAATATGTATATGCAAGCCAAGGGGTTCATTTCCGCAAACCTGTGCCTTCTTGTAACGTTGTGTTGTCTTCTTTATTAGAACGTCAAGACCATAATGGCTACTCTCATCAGAACCCATCCTTCCTAGGGGCAATGTTAGAGAAACACCCTGATATTATTTCAGCATACTTACCTGCAGATGGTAACTCGACTCTGACGTACACAGAGCGCGCTTATGAAGATCGCGATAAGTTAAACATCTTAGTTGCAGGTAAAAAAGAACTACCACAATGGCTATCGTTAGATGAAGCACGTAAGCAAACTCAAGACGGTGTCATGGTTTGGGATTTTGCATCGGATGAGAATCCAGATGTGGTTCTAGCTGGCTGCGGGGATTATGTCACTCAGGAATGTATGGCATCTTTAGTACTTATCCGTGAGCTATTACCTCGAGTTCGCATTCGTTTTGTCAGTGTAACTGAACTCAATAGTAATGGTTTAGGTAGTCGAGACTTCCAAGCTAAACCTTGGATGATGGATGAAATATTTACTGAAGATAAAGGCGTGGTATTTAACTACCATGGTTACCCAAATACCATCAAGAAACTTGTATTTGATTATAAAGGTAGTCGCCGCTTTAGAATCAAAGGCTACGAAGAAGAAGGTTCTACTACGACACCATTTGACATGGGTGTCCGTAATGGCACCTCACGTTATCATTTAGTGATAGATATGGCTTACAAGCTATTCCAACAAGGTGTAATTGACGAAACACAGCATGTCGCCATCACAACCGATATGTTACAACGTTTAGTTGAGCACCGTAACTACATCAAAGCAAATGGTGTAGACCCTCAAGAAATTGAAAACTGGGTGTGGACTCGATAACGGTTAGTAGATAACGATAACTCGACTAGAATATAAAGCGCCATTTGGCGCTTTATATCCTCAAACTTTATTTACCTCACCTCAAATACGTCACTTCGAGCAAACCACACAATTGTTAAAAAACACATCTCACCTGCAACATTCTTACGACCGCCCTCCCCTTAAAACAGCCAAAAAAGCAAAGATTGTTAAATTAATACCAACATTGTTCTTTATTACTATGGAAAACCATTGAAATTACGACGATAATTAGCACGCTGACAAAAACATAATAGGAACACCACATAAGCGTCAGCGACACTTGTATCAAACAAATCATTTACATGTGTTTTGGTGGAGTAAAATAACAATGGACTTATACATGATGAAGAACACATTAAAAGTAGTATTACTCACCTCATTGTTACCTTTTGCAGCTTCAGCAGAGCAAGAGTTAACACCGTGGTATGTTGGTGGTGGTCTTGGTGTTAATAATTACGAACCAAACTGCGATCAAAAAACAATGAAAGTATGTGGTGAAGACGACCCTTATGCATGGGATGTTTTCGGTGGTTACTTATTTAATGATTACTTTGGTGTTGAACTCGGTTATCGCGATTTAGGTCGTGCAGAATGGACTGACTACAGCAACAAACGTAATGATGTTGGCGCTAGAGGCATGGCGTTAGGCTTAGTCGGTTTTTATCCATTTGCTGATAAGTGGAGTTTATCGGCTGAAGCTGGTGCGATGAATTACCTTATCTCAAACAAGAAAAACTATAATACTGAATATTATAGTGACAGTGGTATAGCACCATACATAGGTGCAGGTATTGGATATAACTTTACTGAAAACTTAAAGTTACAAGCTAAATATCGCCGCTACGAAAACTTAGATGACGATAAATACAATACCCTTGATATGGAAAGTAATTACTGGGGTCTTGAATTAAGCTATCGTTTCGGTGTTGATAAACCCGCTCCAGCGCCAGTCGTTGCACCGGTTGTTGCAGCACCAATTGATTCTGATAACGATGGCGTGACAGACGATATGGATAAATGTCCAGACACCCCATCGACTCACAAAGTAGATGCCCAAGGTTGTACTATTTATGAAGATGCACCTATTTCATCTCGTATGGAAGGTGTTTATTTTGATAATGATTCTGCAGTATTAAAACCTGAATCATACACTCGTCTAGAAAAAGGCGCTAAATACTTAAAAGATAATCCGCACACAACTGCTGTGATTGAAGGTCATGCATCGTTAGTTGGTAATGCTGATTATAATATGGATTTATCTGAGCGCCGTGCACAAGCTGTTGTTGACGCTTTAGTTGAAAAATACGGCATTGACGCAAGTCGATTAAAAGCCGTTGGTTTTGGTGAAGACAATCCAATTATGGAAGGCACATCACCTGAAGCTAACAAACAAAACCGTCGTATTGATGCTGTAGTAAGTGGTGCTGAGAAACGCCCTGTACTAAAATAAGTACCAAAGCTTAATTAGCCCAAATAAAAGTCGCTGCTTGCAGCGACTTTTTAATTTTGAAAGAAAAGTGACATATTTAAAAACCACAGCAGCAAAGGGATGTTATCGGTAACAATTATTTTTAATCATTATTTATTACCTAAATAGCTAATAAATCAGGTATTAAATAACAAGATTTCATGTCTAGTTGCTCAAAAATTACTTTTTTATGTAATTTTTTTACAAATACAGTTGGAAAATACAGTAAAATCGCTTCTAATAACCGCATTCAACAAAACAACTTTGTTACTTGAGAGGGAAATTTCCATGGCGAACACGTTAGCTCAACTTAAAGCACTGACAACTATTGTTGCAGACACTGGCGACATCGAAGCAATCAAACGTTACCAACCTGAAGATGCGACAACAAACCCTTCTCTGATCTTAAAAGCAGCTCAGATCCCTGAGTACGCACCACTAATTGATGATGCAATTAATTGGGCTAAAGCTCAGTCAAATGATGTAGCGCAACAAGTAGAAGACGCAGGCGATAAATTAGCAGTTAATATCGGCGTTGAAATTCTTAAAATTGTCCCAGGCCGTATTTCGACAGAAGTTGATGCTCGCCTTTCATTTGATAAAAATGGTTCAATTGAAAAAGCACATAAGTTAATCAAGCTTTATAAAGAAGCTGGTATCGATAAATCTCGTATTCTTATTAAACTTGCATCAACGTGGGAAGGTATTTGCGCAGCAAAACAACTTGAACAAGAAGGCATCAACTGTAACTTAACTTTACTATTCAGTTTCGCTCAAGCACGTGCATGTGCTGAAGCCGGTGTTTACTTAATCTCACCTTTCGTTGGTCGTATTTTAGATTGGTATAAAAAAGACACGGGTCAAGATTACACTGCTGAGACCGATCCAGGTGTTGTATCAGTAACCGACATTTACAATTACTACAAGCGTCATGGGTATAACACCGTTGTTATGGGCGCAAGCTTCCGTAACATTGGCGAGATCATCGAACTTGCTGGTTGTGACCGCTTAACCATTGGGCCAGCATTACTTGAAGAGCTTGCTAATAGCGATGCAGCCATCACACAAAAGTTAGCACCAGCTACGTCAGTTGAAGCAGCCCCAACCCCACTTACTGAAGAACAATTCCGCTGGGAATATAATCAAGATCCAATGGCTGTAGATAAATTAGCAGAAGGCATTCGTAACTTTGCCATTGACCAAGGGAAACTTGAAGTCATGTTAAACGAGAAGCTAGGCTAATTAATTAATCAATGGAGTGATTTGCATGACCCATTTAACTCAGAGTAATACCTGGCAGCAGTTAATTCAAAATGCATCTGTATTGCCTCATATGCGCGAACTTTTTACTCAAAACCCACAAAGGTTTGAGCAACTCAGCGTTAAGGACTGTGGTTTATTACTAGATTATTCTAAAAACCGCATTAATGATGAAACCTTATCTTTGCTGTTCAAGTTAGCTAAAGAAGCTAACCTAAGCGATAAGATTGCAGCCATGTTTAATGGCGACATTATTAATAACACAGAAGGCCGTGCAGTCCTTCATACGGCACTTCGCAGTAAGCCTGAACAGGTAATAATGGCTGAAGGCAAGAATATCGTACCTGAAGTACAGCAAACACTGGCTAAAATGCAGCAGTTTGTTGAATCAGTGCAAGATGGCCACTGGAAGGGATATACCGGTAAAACCATCACTGATATTGTCAGCATTGGTATTGGCGGCTCCTTTTTAGGTCCAAAAATTGTCTCTCAAGCATTACGCCCGTACTGGGTTAAAGGTCTTAATTGTCATTTTGTTGCCAATGTTGATGCCACCTCTATCTGTGAAAAGTTAAAAGGTTTAGATGCAGAAACAACCCTGTTTGTTATGTCATCTAAATCATTTGGCACTCAAGAAACCTTAACCAACACGCTTAGCGCTAAAGATTGGTTCTTGGCGAATGGTGGCTCGCAGACTGATGTTGCAAAACACTTTGTTGCAGTGACTTCAAACGTCGATAAAGCCACAGAATTCGGTATTGACGCTGAAAACATTTTCCCAATGTGGGACTGGGTTGGCGGTCGTTATTCATTATGGTCAGCAATTGGCTTACCCATTGCCTTGCTAATCGGCTTCGACAACTTTACACAGTTACTAGACGGTGCTCATCAGATGGATACACATTTTGCTCAAACACCACTTGAGCAAAATATGCCTGTCATTATGGGCATGCTATCAGTGTTATATGGCAACTTCCATGATGCGCAGTCTCATGTGGTATTAACCTATGACCATTACCTGCGTGGTTTACCGGCTTACTTCCAGCAACTTGATATGGAAAGTAATGGCAAATCAGTCATGCTAGATGGTACTCAAGTTGACTTTAGTACTGGTCCGGTAATTTGGGGCGGTGAAGGCACCAATGGTCAACATGCTTATCACCAATTACTGCATCAAGGCACTACACTCATTCCTGCTGACTTTATTATGCCGCTTCAAAGCCATAATCCGTTAGGTGAACATCATAACCAACTTGCTTCTAACTGCTTTGGACAAACCCAAGCATTAATGCAAGGGCGCACGTATGATGAGGCATACGCTGAACTTGCAGAGAAAGATATGCCAGAAGCAGAAAAAAGCCTTATTTCACAGCACAAAGTCATGTCAGGTAATAAGCCTAGCAACACATTATTAATGGATAAGCTAACCCCTACCACTTTAGGTGCTTTAATCGCACTTTATGAGCATAGAACCTTTGTTCAAGGTGCTATTTGGCAAATTAACTCTTTTGATCAATGGGGAGTTGAACTTGGTAAGGTACTTGGAAATGACGTTCTTGATAGGATTGGAGCTGAAAAAGACGCTTCAGAGCTAGATTGTTCGAGTAATGCATTAATTAATTTATATCGACAAGGTCAGATATAAAACCTAAAAAAGCCAGCATAAGCTGGCTTTTTTATTCCCTCTTATTTCTTCACATAGCACAAGTCACTAAATTAGCCAGTAAAGCTTCATTAAATTGTCAGCCCGCATTAACAAAAATGAAACAAAGCTATTGCACAATAGCGATGAAATATGATACTTATTTGCATAGAGACATCATAATAACAAGGGAGGTTTACCATGGATCGTTTAGACTATGGTGGTGCGCTAGACCAAGTTGTTGAAAGACCAACTCGCTCAAAAAGCTCAAACAAAAAACGTAAATGGCGGGAGATAGAAGCGTTAAAGGACAAACAGCGTCTACTCAAAGAACTTCAAGACATTGATACAAGTTTTGATTTTGATTTTGAAACAATGCCATTATAAGCATTAAAACTAATTGAATAGTTATTCATAAATCAAAAAATAAAAAGAGCGCATATAGCGCTCTTTTTTGTTTCATTTAATTAACATTTCAAACTAAGCCTATGTGCGCTTTTAAATCTTCAAAGATACTTTCATCATTGTCACTAAATAAAGGATCATCCACTAATTGCTTTTCACATTGAGATTTAATCGTATCCCAGTCCTGTGCGGTGAGTTGTTTTGCAAATAAAGGAAACAATTCACTTTCTTCGTAGTGCATATGGCTGCGCTGAATATCGACATAAGCTTGCAAATCTGTCACTAACTTTTCACGAGAAATAACCACATCAGATAGAATAAGATTCAAGCTATACATTAATGCACCAGAATACTCAGCAAGCTTTGTGTGTTCTTCGTGTAGTTGAGTATTACAGGGGCTAGAAAATTGTTTAACAAAGTAATTGTAAGTGATGTCTTCTAAAGGGTGATGACTATGCTCAGCATAGACTTGCATATATTCGACAACATCTCTAATCAACGAAAAGTTAACCGCTTCACCTTGGGAAAGTTTGTGATTTTTTTTAGCTAATACATCAAGTAAAACTGCAATATGCTTATGATCATTCATTAGCCTTTTCAATATCATTTTATCCATAACCACAATTCCTTCATGTATATAGATTAATCACACTTCGAGTATTTACAATCTACACTAGTGGTTGAATTCTTGTTATGACGAAGATCATAAAATAAATGATTGTAATAAACCCCTTTAAAAGCAATAAAAAAGCATATTCCAGAGCAATTTTTACCATAAAAAAGCACCTTTACGGTGCTTTATAGCTTTAAACCCTACTCGTTAATTTAAGGTTTTAAATAAGTGTGCTTTTAATTGCTCAAAGTCAGGCGCTAATTCCACTGACAATATAGGTTTATTAACCACCGCCTCAAGTTCTACAGGTAAAGGAAGGTTAATATGTAATTGCTCATCCACAACATCCTTAAACTTAGCAGGGTGAGCTGTGCCTAAAAATATGCCTGTTTCGTTAGCCTCAAGCTCATCTGTCAAAGCTTGAGCCGCAATCGCAGCGTGTGGCTCTGATTGGTAGCCTAATTGGTATAAGTCACTTAACGCTTTGGTGGTTTGCAATTCCGTTAACGCTACGCCTGTTATCGATGATAATGGCCACCCCATTGTTTCGCATATTGCTTCAACTCTTGGCCAATTTGATGGTTCAGAAACATCCATAGCATTAGACATCGTCGCAACAGTCGCATTTGGCGCCCAATCACCAGCTGATAAATAACGAGGAACGGTATCATTTGAATTAGTTGCAGCGATAAAACGCTTGATAGGTAGGCCCATCGCTTTTGCAAATAATCCAGCAGTTAAATTACCAAAATTACCACTAGGTACTGACACTACAATCTCGTCATTACCTTTTTTCTTTGCTTGTGCAACCGCTTCAAAGTAATAACAAATCTGTGCTAATAACCGACTGATGTTAATTGAATTAGCCGAGTTTAAATGTAGCCCATCACGAACATCACTATCATCAAATGCTTGTTTTACCAAGGTTTGACAGGCATCAAAATCAGCAGTTACCGCAACAGTATGAATATTGCGACCCAATGTAGTGAACATTTTTTCTTGTAGCTCACTGATTTTGCCTTTTGGATACATCACCACAACTTGTACGGCATCTAAGCCATAAAAAGCATCAGCCACTGCCGCGCCGGTATCTCCAGAAGTCGCCGTTAAAATCGTTAACTTTTTATCACCAGCAAGTAAATTAACGCACTGGGCCATAAAGCGTGCACCAAAATCCTTAAATGCTAAGGTTGGCCCATGAAACAATTCTAAACATGCGCGCTTATCATCAGCAGCAACTAACGGCGCTTCAAAAGTAAATGCATTCTCAACTAACTTATCAACACTTGCTTGACCGATCTCATCAGCGAGCCAAGCGCCCAGCACTTTCTTGCTTCGCTCAGCAAAAGGAAGCTGTAGCAGCTCATCAATATTCGATATTGTTGGTATTGATTTAGGGAAAAACAACCCTCTATCCTTTCCAAGTCCAAGTTGTACCGCTTCACTGAAACTGACCACTTGAGAAGGATGTTTTAAATTATATAATTCCATTTTGGTACGCCTATACAATAATAATTGAGTTACACACGACGGGTGCCAGCATCGTCGAGTTGGCAGACATGGGCAAAACCACCAGCCTGTGATAAATAATGTTTTTCAAGCCATGATTTAGCTTGCTCTGCAACGGCTAAATTATCGGTCACAGAAAATAAAGTCGGCCCACTGCCTGAAATACCTGTTGTTAGCATTCCCAGCTCGGCTAATGCCTCTCTTGCTGCTGTATAGCCGGGAATAGCACTGGCACGATACGGCTCAGCCATAACATCTTTTAGCACACTGATGGCTAATGAGGCGTCTTGCTGATAGCTTGCATGGACAAAAGCACTAAGGTGTCTTGCAAAGTCAATCGCCACGGACTTGTCATATTGCTCGGGTAATAGCGCTCGCATCTTAGCCGTCGACAACGAAATCCCTGGATAAGCAACAACCCAATACCATTGTTTAAAGCTAGGGATCGTTGCGCAAACCTGTTGTGGGGTATTCAACATGAGCTGCATTCCACCTAAATAACACGGTGCCACATTATCAAAGTGAACACTGCCAGAAATCATACCTTCAAACTCACCCATTAATAATAACAAGGCTTGCTGGTCAAACGGTTGTTCAAAGTGTTCATTAAGCGCATACAAAGCGGCAACCACAGAGCTGGCACTCGAGCCTAATCCACTGCCGACCGGTAAGTTTTTTTCAAGCCTAATAGCAACACCTTGTTGAATAGCTAGCTTTTTAAGAAAAAACTCAGCGCACTGATAGACTATATTGTCTTTTCCATCTGCAGGTAACTTATCTGCCCAAGCGCCTGTTTGAGAGTAATGTACACCAGACTCTGCTGACTCAATCATCACCCGGTCACCAAGTAAACTTCCATCAATTGGAGCAAGTGCAGCCCCAAGTAAGTCATAGCCGACACCGACATTCCCCATAGATGCTGGTGCATAAACTGTTATGCTCATAGCCCAACCTCTCGTGTCCAATTAAGCGTTCTTAATACATCTGCAAATGCGCCTGCAGCTGTTACATCAGTTCCAGCGCCATAGCCTCTTAGCACAAATGGGATAGGCTGATAGTATTGGCTGTAAAATGCTAAGGCGTTTTCGCCGCCTTTAACACTGTAAAGTGGATCACTTGAATCCACTTCAGCAATACGTACATAGCACTTTCCATCTTCAATTTGACCAACATAACGCAGTAACTTACCTGCGGCTTTTGCTGTTCCAACTCGCGCACTCACTTCAGCATCAAGTTTAGGAAGGTTTGCCATAAAGGTGTCGATATCCCCTGATGCATCGAAAGATGCAGGTAATACTGACTCTACGATGACATCATCTAGCTCAAGTTCCATGCCCACTTCACGCGCCAAAATTAAGACTTTTCGTGCGACATCCATACCACTTAAATCTTCACGAGGATCAGGTTCAGTAAAGCACTTTTCACGAGCAATCGACGTGGCTTCAGATAGACTCATGCCTTCATCTAGCATGCCAAAGATATATGATAATGAACCAGATAATATGCCATTAAATCGTTGCAATTTATCACCTGCAAATAACAGCTTTTTCAAGTTATCAATAACAGGAAGCCCTGCACCGACTGTTGTCTCATATAAAAACTGACGACGTTGCAACAACGCTGTGCTTCGCAATTGTTGATAATATTGATAATCACGAGTGTTGGCTTTTTTATTTGGAGTAACAACATGAAAACCAGCGTTCATTGCATCGACGTATCTGTCAGAAACCAACTCACTTGAAGTACAATCCACCAACACAGGATTAAGTAATTGCTGCTCTTTACCCCAAGCAAACAAAGCGGGTAGATCATAACTTGTTTGACAATCAGCGAGTAAAGCTTGCCAATGAGTTAAATCAACACCATCACTGTTTAACAACATTTTACGAGAATTAGCGATGCCACACACTCGCATTGTGATGTGCTGCTCTTTCAGCATTTGAGCTTGTTGGTGAATTTGCGCTAATAAACCCGCTCCTACATTGCCCGCCCCGACGAGGAACACATCAAGATATTGTTGAACATCGAAAAAAGCTTGATGACAAGCTGCAATAGCATGCTTAGTTTTACGTTGTTCAATCACAGTCGAAATTGAACGCTCAGATGAGCCTTGTGCAATCGCTACGATGTTCACACTGGCTTTGGCTAACGCACTAAAGAACTTCGCCGCCGCCCCTTTATGAGTTTTCATGCCATCGCCAATTAATGAAACAATCGCTAAATGTTGTCTTAGCTCGATTGGTTCAAGTAGCTCTGACTGGATTTCTAATTCAAACTCAAGCTCAAGCGCTTGTTTGGCCTTTTCAGCTTCATCTGTATTAACACAAAAACTAATGCTGTATTCAGATGAGCTTTGCGTGATCAAAGAGACAGAAATACCACTGCGAGAGATGGCATCTAATGTCCGACTGGCCATACCAACCATGCCTTTCATTCCCGGGCCAGAGATATTAAACATTGTTTGATCGTCAAGGTTTGAAATAGCCTTAACTTGCAATCCGGTCTTGTCAGCCTCGTTCGATACTAAAGTGCCAGGCGCAGAAGGATTAAAACTGTTTTTGATATAACAAGGGATATGATACTGAGCTATCGGTGCAATGGTTTTAGGGTGCAATACTTTAGCGCCAAAGTACGACAGCTCCATGGCTTCTTGATAACTTAACTGTTCAAGTAACTTAGCATCAGCAACAACGCGGGGATCAGTATTATAAACACCATCGACATCAGTCCAAATTTCACAACTTGATGCATCTATACATGCAGCCAAAACTGCAGCTGAATAGTCTGAGCCATTCCGACCTAAAGTGACCGTTTTACCTGACTCATTTGCCGCAGTAAACCCAGGCATAATCCAAACTCTTGCCTCTTCTAAATTTAATGCAGCAAAACGTTGTTTACTTGCTTTAATATCAACAACTGACTCTAAAGGCTTACCATGAGCTAAAAAAAGCTGCCTAGGATCAAACTGTGCAGCAGTCAACGATTTAGCCTTCATAACCTGCTCCATTAACGCAGCAGAAAGACGCTCACCCGATACAACAACTTGCGCCCTTACATGGTCAGGACATTCTCTCAACAAGGCGATTCCAGTTAATTTACCCTTCCAATCCGCCAGTTGCATAACCAACTTTTCATCTAAAACTTGTTTCTGCTCAGCAGAAATAAGCGTCTGCGCGGCACTGGAAAATAACCCTATAAACACCTGCTCAATTTGAGTTAACGTCGCGCTGTAGTCCTTACCTTGCTGCGCTAAATCCACTAATTCTAATAGTCCATTTGTTACGGTTGCAGGCGCAGACAAGACTGTTGCAACAGACTCTTGAGCCGATGACTGCTCAATAATATCTGCCGCCATGAGGAAACGTTGCCAATTGGCTAACGAGGTGCCGCCAAACTTCATTACTTTCATTTTATTACTCCATTAACTCGTTAGCTTTAGCTAAATTTATTCATAATTTATGCATAGAAACAAAAAAGCCCGCTTCTTTGTGGGAAGCGGGCTTTCGATAAAATCTTTAGGGTGTACTTAGCCCGCCCCCACAATAGTAATTGTGGTGGTTGTAGTAATAATAGTAGCTACAACATATTGATGGACATTCATTCGAACACTCTACTTATTTAAAATTTGTTTTCTTTTGTACTATTTTTGCTAATAAATTGAAAAAAAACAATGCAATTAACACGAGCAAATATGTACTTGTTTTGAATTAATAACAGAATTGCTTTTTTTGCCCTCTGTTGTCAACCCCTAATAAAGCTTTATTTTTAACCGCTTATTCCAGATTGTTCTAAAATCATTGAGAAATAAGCTGCTGATGACAGTTTTTATCCGCTAATCATACAAAATTCCGCACAAAACCCTGTTTACGTAAACGTAACCTCTTGAATGCGAAAACATAAAAAACCTATAAAACAGCTACTTAAACTACACCCAAAAGGACAAGTAAAGATAAAAGCATGAATAATACGATTACCAGTACTGATTGTCCGTCAACTCAACAAAATAAGATGTTTTAATCTCCTCTATCATCAACTTGCTTGAAATTGTTTCATTTTAAACAAATTCAGAAACATGTGATTGAATAAGCAAAAGCTGATACAAATCATCGCACACAAAGTTAAAAAGTATTATCATGCCGCCACATTAAGAATTGGAGTCGATATGAAAATCACAAAACATTCAGCAGTGACTATTCACTACCGCTTAACAGACGCTAATGGCGAACTGATTGAAAGTTCATTTGAAGCAGAACCAATGGTTTACCTTCATGGCACAGAAGGATTAATTCCGGGTCTTGAGGTTGAACTTGAAGGCAAAGTTGCTGGTGATAAATTCGATGCAAATATCCCAACAGAACAAGCTTACGGGGAATACCACGAAGGCCTAAAACAAGAAGTACCTTTAGAAGCTTTTGGTGATATCGAAGATATCGTTCCAGGTATGCGTTTCATTGCAGAAACAGAAATGGGTCAACGTCCTGTTCAAGTGACAGAAGTAAAAGATACCGTTGTCGTTGTAGACGGCAACCACCCTCTAGCAGGCCAAGCCCTAAACTTCAGTGTCGAAGTAATGGATGTTCGTGAAGCGACAGCTGAAGAAGTGGCTCACGGACATATTCATGCAGCAGGCGGTTGTGGCCATGATCATGAACACGAGCAATGTGATACAGAAAAGCCTGGCTGTGATGGCAATGGTGGCTGTGGTTGTCACTAACTCAACAGCGGGTGTAAAGTGCTTAATGCTTAATTCAATGACTTAGGCTCTCAGCACTACGCCAAAAGTTTGAAATCAAAGATACGTTAGCCAATTTCATGGGTAACGTATTTTTTTTAAGTTATTATTTAAGGAGTATAAAAAAACAGCAGTGAGTATCGACAAAGATTATAGCGTTAATTTTTGATACTAACTGATGATTAATAACAAGCGACGGAGTGCTTATGTTAATTAAACCAATCTATGAAATCCTACCATTAACTTATCTGGTTATTGGGGCAGGAAGTGTTGCCCTATTAAAAGAACCTTATGCCATCATAGCATCGTTATTGGTATATTTTTATGGCGCTCACATTTGGAATCAACGCTCGCGTAACCGCCGAACCGACAGGAAGCGAAAACGTATCGATGGGATTTTACCTGAGAGTATTTATGGTTATTTACCCTTCATTTACATTATGTCTGCGGGACTTATATTTCGATTCCTACCACGAGATTCAGGTGTCGTAATCTCTATCTGTTTATTGACCTACGGTTTATACATTTTACTGCGCCGAATTAGCTACAGGCACCATAAGGTCCCAGTCGTTAAAATGCAGCGTTGGTAATCAAAATCAGATCAAAATCATCCAGAGCTAAAGACCCATTTATCTTTAACGAGCCTTACAAAATCATATTACGGATCAATTCGCGGTGTTCATTATTCATATTTTTTAGATAATTTGAACATCGTGTAATTGTAGCAATACTGACCTGATAATCTGCTGATATTTGTCGCTGACTGAGTTCACCTTGAAGTAGTAATTGGAAAACTTTTAAACGACCTGCAACGGCATTGCGTTCTTCTTCAGTTAATAGCAATTGAAATAACACATTCAACTCGTCTGAATCTGGATAACTCAACACCTTCTCAATCACGGATTCCCAATTTGCGCGCATATTGCTCTCTTTTAGTAATGCTTCAACAGTACAAAGTGTACCAAGTTTTTCTCGATAGAAATAAAAAATTTTGAATCTTTTTTATAATTGCTAAGTTTTACTTTTTTACTTACAAATAGACACAAACAACACTCGCACTCAGTTCAAAATTATGTGTAAAATGTGACATGAACCTAGATGACATTTCTTAACCATATAACTAGAAAATAAGAGAAAGCTTATGAAAAGCCAGATATTAGCAATAGCAGTGAGTGCACTACTTATACCAAGTGTCAATGCGCACAACTTTGAAGATGCAGATGACGCGATTGATTATCGTAAATCAGGATTTAGCTTAATCCGTTACCAATTTGCAGACATGGGTGCCATGTTGAAAGGTAAAAAAGATTTCGATCTTAATGTTTTTCAAACTCGTGCAGCAAACCTTGAAGCGTTAGCAAAAATACCACATGAAGGCTTCATTGATGGTTCTGACAAGGGCGATACTGAAGCGCTAGCCAAAATCTGGTCAAACAAAGCTGACTTTGATGGCAAAATGACGACTTTCCAAGAGAATGCCGCTAAGTTATCAGTTGCAGCTCAAAGTGGCGATAAAAAACAAATCAAGCAGGCTTTTGGTAATACCGGCAAGAGCTGTAAAGGTTGCCACGATATGTACAAAAAAGATTAATTAATTTAGTTAATCAATACAAATAAAAAGCCCACTACTAAAGTGGGCTTTTTGATCTTAACAAATCAATATCAGAATAATTAAGTATCGATTTATAAGAAAGCAACAATAGGTGCAATCAGCCAATACCCAATTACAGCACTTAATATAAGCACTAAGCTCATCGCTAAGATAGATGAAGCCATTTTCGGCGTATTTGGTAACATGCTTAACTCTTCATCTGACAGCTTTTTATTACCAGAAATCATCGCAGAAACTAAATTATTGCCTCTAATGGCATAAATCAATATGACTGAGATATGGAGGATGATACAAGCTAAAATGACGTTAAAATTGACTTTATGCAACCATGTAAACCAACGACTAACATCTGAAGAAACCATTGAATATAGGGGACCTTCAGTAAATATGTCGTCACTAGAAAATAGACCACTGACCAATTGAAGGCTTAACACGGCCAGCATAAACAATACCATGTAACCACCTAATGGGTTATGACCAACGACTGGTGAAGTCTTTTTTCCAGTAACATAGGCCATGACTTTTTTAGGGCCTGCAATAAAGTCACTAAAACGGGCAGTTTCACTGCCTATAACCCCCCATAACAGCCTAAATATAATCAAAACCATGAAGCTATAGGCACATATTTGATGCCACTCCATTTCTCCACTATCAGCAGTCCACCAAAGTGAAAATAATAACCCAACCGTTAACCAATGGAATAATCGAGTTGGTATGTCCCATACCTTAATTTTCTTTTGTTCTATACTCATATTATTAGTCATCAAAGTTCATAGATTGTTTAGCAGTATAAAGACACTAGACCTGCTCTCATAGAGGTCTTGCGTAAAGAAGCGTAATTTTTTATGTCAATTTAACCGCTTATCAACTTATTTAGCCAAGGCTGTACAAACTAGGTGAGTTCCATGCTTGCCCATTCATTTTTACAGTAACATCGGTCAACTATCAGCAAAAAGAGTGACACTCATAAGCAAAGAAAAAGAAGTGATGGAGCAAGAGAGGATTTATGAGGTCATTTTATTATAAAAAGTGGGTCAAAAATGAATCATCACTTGGAGGCGTAAGTCATGTTATCCATTCCAATATGAGCCGATTAAAACAGGAATTCAAGCAATTTTACTGAGTTTTTACCAAAAACGTCTAAGCGATCAAATATGAATCAAACAGTCTATTATTGGATTGAAAACGTGATTTAGATCACGCTTTTTGTTTATAAGCTTGGTAATCTGAACTTAAGCAAACAACAGAAGGTTCGAAATATGCTGAAAATCACTAGCAAGCAACTTGAAGTCACTGCACCAATTCTTGAACGTATTGAAGGACAGTTTGAAAAACTCACACGACACGATATTCAATTAATTAACCCGCACGTTATCATCACTCAGGAAAAGCAGATCTTTAAAATTGAGTCTTCTGTAGGCTTGCCAAGTGGAGAATTATTTGCCCAGGCGAAAAACGAGAACCTTTACGCAGCAATTACTGCAATGGGTAAAAAGCTGGAAAAACAGCTAAATCGCCTGACCCACAAACCACAAGCTCAACGTCACGTTTCGCCAATGGCTGAAACCGATAATGATTTTGAGTATGACTACAAGGAGGAAACAGCAGCTTGACGATCAATTTACATAACAACCAAGAGCGCATCCTCGGATGCGCTTTTTTATGTATTTAGCATTAATAACCTCAGTTTATCGATAATCTTGAGCATAATTTAATTGACACAACCTGCTCTGCACTTTAGTTTTAATGACATGAACAAATTCATTCCAAGCAATTTTATTTTCTTTTTTATTCAGCCCCCACATTGAGGCGGATTTTTTGTGTAAAAACGAAAATGAAATTAGAAGCCTCCCACTTGGGGGGCTTTTTATTAATTTATTCCTGATGCATACGGCAGTAAGTATCTCTAAGCAGTCTTTATAGAGGCAATAATGAAAAAAGCACCAGAATTAAATCAAACCCGAGAGCAAATCACTGCCCTAGACAAAGAGTTACTATCACTTCTCTCAAAGCGAAGAAGTTTAAGCTTGGATGTTGCACGTAGTAAGGAAGTCGATGTCAGACCTATCCGAGATACCAAACGTGAAAAAGAGTTACTTGCAAGACTGGTGCAACAAGGTCGAGAACACGGTTTAGACGCACATTTTGTTATCTCTTTATATCAAAGCATTATCGAAGACTCTGTACTTAATCAGCAAGCATATCTTCACGGTCGGGCTAACCCTGAAATTCAACAACCCCAATCGACTATTGCGTATCTAGGTGCTCGCGGTTCTTATTCTTATTTAGCTGCCAGTCGTTTTTGCCAGCGCAGACAAGTGGAAATGATTGATTTAGGCTGTCAGAGCTTTGATGAAATCGTAAAATCCGTAGAGCTTGGTCATGCTGACTTAGGTTTTCTGCCTATAGAAAATACTTCATCAGGTTCCATCAATGAAGTTTACGATGTTTTACAACACACATCTCTTTCTATTGTCGGTGAAACGACCATTGAAGTGGGTCATTGCTTATTGACCAAAGACGGAGCAAGCCTAGAAGATATCAAAACAGTATTTGCTCACCCGCAACCCATTAGCCAATGCAGTCACTGGCTATCACAACACCCTAAATTAACCTTGGCATATTGCTCAAGTAGTGCTGAAGCGATGCAAAATGTCATTGATGCTGACGATAATAGCGTTGCTGCTATTGGAAGTGCAGAAGGCGGAGCGCTTTATCAGCTAAGTGCGGCTGAAAATGGTTTAGCAAATCAAAAAATAAATCAAAGCCGTTTTATTGTTGTGGCAAGAAAAGCGGTCGATGTGCCTTCTCAGTTACCCGCTAAAACAACCTTGATTATGGCTACAGGCCAAAAACCTGGTGCGCTAGTTGAAACGCTACTCGTACTCAAAGCTCATAATATCAATATGAGTAAATTAGAGTCTCGCCCTATTCCTGGAACCCCTTGGGAAGAGATGTTTTATTTAGATGTTGATGCAAACTTAGCGACTGCAGAGCTTCAACAAGCGCTTAAAGAATTAGAACGCTTAACACGCTTTATTAAAGTGCTAGGTTGTTACCCATGCGAAACGGTAAAACCGACTCAATTAAATAATAGTCAATTACTTATCGAGCCCGTCAGCTCAAAAGAAACCAGTGAAAAAAGCAACACTCTCGATGATGCCCCAAAACATTCAACTTTATATCGCCAGCAAAAAACGGTCATAGAGGTTAAACAATTCAACGTCGGAAAAGGCGAGTTTGCGGCCATTAAACAACTTGATATTCCAATGGCGAATGATGCCTTTGCAGCACAAGTGAAACAAATCAAAGAAACTGGATATCAAGCAGTGTTAATGCTTAATACAGCAACAGAAAGTGTTTCCTTATCTGAGATAAAGCAATACTGTCACTTACTAGACCAAGCTGGCTTAACTAGCGTCGTGGAAGTAAATTCAGTCAGCGAAATTAACGACACGGTGAAAGTAGCTGATATGGTCTACATTTCAGGCAAAGAAATGTATAACGATGAATTGTTATGTTCTGCGGGCTCAGTGACAACACCAGTATTGTTAGAACGAAATACGATGGCAAGCACCGCTGACTGGCTTGCATCGGCAAACAAAATCCTGACGCAAGGTAATCAGCAATTAATACTCGTTGAAGCTGGTGTAAGAAGCTTTACAACACCGGAGCAATTATCTCTAGACCTTGCAGGGTTAATCGAAGTTATCGCACAAAGTCACTTACCAATACTAGGGAACACTAGTTTTGCTGTTGAAGATAATCTCGTCAGTCAACAAGCTAAAGCGATTAAACAGCTAAGTGCAAGTGGACTGATTATAGGCAATAAGCAACTAACTGACATAGCACAACAGACTGAACTTTTACATCAATTGCATCAATAGCAAACTTGTTATTAAAATCTAGCTTCTGTTAGCTTTAGCTAGCTAAATTAACAAGCAACAAAAAACCGAACTAAAGAGTTCGGTTTTTTATTTTTAGTCTTACTGTATTTGACCTTACTTTAGGTGCAAGGCTTTAGCCGTTGTTTAGTACATATTCACACTGTCATTTAGCCCTAACCAACCTTTAAAAATACGGTAGCTAAACCAAGTTAAAGCAGCCAAAAAAATCGGGATGCTGAGCCAGAGCAAAGGAATAAAGTAACCAATCAACAATAAAGTGACTAACCCAGTAATACTGTTACGTTGCCAACGTAAATGCGATGACAGCAATGAATGTGTCGCTATATTAGTTTGTGACAGGTTAATCAATAAACTAAAGAAAACAGGCAAAAAGAACAATGGAAATGCGCTCATGAGCGCGTATAAAAAGTGGCCGAGTGATAAATCTTCTGCGGTGTAAACCTCAGTCTCTGTCATTAGACTTCACTCCTATTCACGTTAAATTTAAGGGAGTTACTCAGCGTAACTCCCTTATAACCATAATCCTAGTTTCGTCATTTCGCAATATTTAGCTGACTTTTACAACCGAATTGAAACTAATTCGTTTTCATATCATTAACTGACTGCAACATTGCACGGCTTTCATGTTGAAATTGTGGAGCAAAATCACCGAACCATTTAGCCACATCTTTAAACTGGGCAACAAAAGCCTCACGATTACCAGTTTGAAGTAATGTCAGCGCATCACGATAATTATCAAGATAATCACTAATCGCAACTTGGCTGCCTTCTTGTGCAAATATTATATCGGCATACAACTCAGGATCTTGAGCAAACAAGCGACCAACCATCGCTAACTCAAGACGGTAAATCGGAGAACTAAACTGCAATAAGCTCTCAATATCAGCCTCTTCTTTACACAGATTCACCCCATAAACAAAACTGGAAAAATGGCGCATTGCTTGGACTAACTGCATGGCTTTATCATGCTTTTCAGCATTTTCATTGACAATTCGAGCCCCCCAAATGGTTATTTGCTCAAGTAGCCATTGATAAGACTCCGCTCCACGGCCATCACAGACAACCACAACTTGTTTCGCTAAACTGCCAACATCAGGGCCAAACATTGGATGTAAGCCAACTACAGGGCCCTTATGGGCTGCTAACATTGCATTTAACGGTTCAGACTTAATAGATGTTAAGTCAGCTAATATGCACTGCTCAGGTAAGTTATTTAATTTGTCTCTGATCAGATCGCATGTAATCTTGATAGGCACAGTGACAATCACCATTCCAGCACCATCAAAAAGTTCATCAGCACGATGCCAATCATCTTTATCTAAGCTTTTAACTTGATAACCAGACAGCGTCAGCATTTGACTAAAAAGCCCACCTAATTGACCTTCGCCACCCACAATAACAATATGACCAAGATCCGTTTTAACTTGCTTGAAACCAACATCCTTCTCATTTAAATAAGACTCACGCATTAAACGACGCAAAATATCTTCAATAAGTTGAGGAGAAATATCCATCTCACTCGCCTCTTTACGGCGTTTAGCCAGCATTGAAGCTTCACGTTGCGGAGCATAAATTGGGACACCTGCAGCATGCTTAACCGTGCCGACTTGCGCAACAAGATCTAAGCGCTTTCGTAGCAAGTTCAATAACTGCTTATCTACGCCATCTATTAACTCTCGTAAATTTTCTAAATCTAATGTCGTTTTTTCGTTCATGGTAGTTCAATCTCTGCAGTATTGGTCAACTACTTAGCCGCAAAGCGGGTAGGTAAAATTGCTTTTAATGATTCAGCATTACGACGCAATAATGACTCAGTCGTCGCCCAATTGATACATGAATCTGTGACAGATACGCCATAAGCAAGCTCGGGTAATGGTTTATCGCAAGCTTGATTTCCTTCATTTAAATGGCTTTCTAACATCACACCAATTACAGAGCGGTTTCCGTCGGCGATTTGCTGAAACACATCTTCGCAGACTAAGGTTTGTCTTGTGTAATCTTTAGATGAATTACCATGACTACAGTCAATGATTAATCGTGCATTCAGTTTGGCTTTATGTAATTGCTCTTCACAAACGGCGACACTTTCTGCGTCATAGTTTGGGGTTTTACCACCACGTAAGATAACGTGCCCGTCTGGGTTACCTGCCGTTTGCAATAATGATACTTGCCCTTGTTGGTTGATTCCCATAAAGCGATGACTACTGGCAGCTGACTTTAATGCGTTAATAGCCACATCTAGTTTGCCATCAGTACCATTTTTGAATCCCACCGGCATAGATAAGCCCGATGCCATTTCACGGTGGGTTTGCGACTCAGTCGTTCTTGCTCCAATAGCAGACCAAGTAACTAACTCTGACATGTATTGCGGACTAATAGGATCAAGTGCTTCTGTTGCCACAGGCAATTCAAGCTCTGCAAGCCAAATCATCAGCTCACGCGCCATTCTTAAGCCTTTCTCTACATCAAATGATTCATTCATATCAGGATCATTAATAAGCCCTTTCCAGCCTACTGTGGTGCGAGGTTTTTCGAAGTACACTCGCATTAAGATGTAAAATTCACCACTTAACTCATCGTGAAGTTTTTTAAGTTTTAATGCATATTCTTTTGCTGCATCGATGTCATGAATAGAGCAAGGACCTGTCACGATTAGCACACGATTGTCGCGCTTATGAACAATATCCGCCACCGTTTGGCGAGCATCTAAAATATATTGATAAGCATGATCAGATAACGGTAACTCATTTTTTAACTCAGCTGGCGTAACCAACACCTTTTCAGAACTAATGTGGACGTTGTTAATCGTATCTTGTTGCATGCTCTATACTCACTTCTGTTCGTGTTAACTCTACCTTAAATATCACTGTAACGTTACACCATTACAGGGTTGAGCTAACTATGCCTTGTTCAAGTTCACTTGGCAACCTAAAATTTTTTAATTTTGACTAATAAAACAAAAACCCGCCATATAGGCGGGTTGTTGTGCGAACACTGCATCTAATTTTTCAAGCGGGTAACTATTACTTAGTTGCCAACTTCTCACGGATACGTGCTGATTTACCTGAACGCTCACGTAGGTAGTAAAGCTTAGCACGACGAACACGACCGCGACGCTTAACTTCGATGCTAGCTACTAGTGGACTGTGAGTTTGGAAACCACGCTCAACACCTTCGCCATTAGAGATTTTACGTACAGTGAATGCAGAGTGAAGACCACGGTTACGCTTAGCGATTACCACACCTTCGAACGCCTGTAGACGCTCTTTTTCACCTTCTTTAACACGTACTTGAACGACTACTGTATCACCAGCACCAAATTCAGGTACGTCAGTTTTCATTTGCTCATCGTTGAGCATTTTAATGATATTGTTCATAACTTACTCCGTTCTAGGATTAACTGAGCTTCGACTAAACAGGCTTGTCTAAATTGTTAACAAACTCTGCTAAAAGAGTCTTTTGTTCGCCAGTCAGAGCTAGATTTTCAAATAATTCTGGTCGTCGTAAAAAAGTCCTACCAAGACTTTGTTGCAACCGCCAGAGTCTAATTTTTTCGTGGTCACCGCTTAACAACACTGCCGGAACACCAACACCATCCAAGTTTTCAGGGCGAGTATAGTGAGGACAATCCAATAAACCATCAGAGAAAGAATCTTGCTCTGCTGATGCTTGCTTACCTAGTACACCAGGTACTAGCCTTGCAACTGAATCAATGAGAGTCATCGCAGGTAATTCTCCGCCCGAAAGCACATAATCACCAATTGACCATTCTTCATCAACTTCAGATTGGATGATACGTTCATCAACACCTTCGTATCGACCACATACCAGTACCAAACTCGATGATTGACTTAACTCACTGACACCTTGCTGATCCAGCTTGCGTCCTTGAGGCGATAAGTAAATCACCTTCGCACCGTCACCTGCAGCTGCTTTCGCAGCATGAATCGCATCGCGTAACGGTTGCACCATCATCAACATACCAGGACCACCACCGTAAGGGCGGTCATCAACAGTATTATGTCGATCATGTGTGAAATCACGAGGATTCCATGTTTGCAACTCTAACAGTCCGTTTTTAACGGCTCGACCCGTCACTCCAAAGTCTGTAACAGCACGAAACATCTCAGGAAACAGGGTTACAACCCCTAACCACATATGTTGTACCTCGACTTAAAAGTCTGGATCCCAATCCACTAATATCTGTTTACTTTGCACATTCACCTCAAGGATGAACTGCTCAGGGACAAAGGGAATCATGCGTTCCGCTTTGCCAAAAGCATCTTTAACGTTAGCTTTAACAAGTAACACGTCGTTAGATCCTGTTTCCACGATCTGGTCAACACTGCCCATGTCATAGCCTTTAGTGTTTGTCACAGTACAACCAATTAAGTCACGCCAGTAGAATTCATCTTCTGACAAGTCTTTAATTTGGTCATGCTGGATGGCAATCTCACAGTTAGTAAGCAGTTGCGCATCTTCTCGGTTGTTTACGCCTTCAAGACAAGCAACAATAGCTTTACCTTGATAACGCCACTGAGCGACCTTAACTTCACGCCATTCACCTTGTTCTTTAATTAGCCAAGGCGAATAATCAAAAATACCTTCAACAGAATCGGTATAAGAAGTGATTTTCATCCAACCTTTAATACCATGACTAGAACCAATTTTGCCTAGTACGATGGGTTGTTGATTACTACTCATCTATTTATACCTTAACGCTATTAAGCAACAGCTTTACGAGCGTCTTTGATCAACTTTGCTACGCGTTCTGAAGTTGCTGCACCAGTAGCAACCCAGTGATCTACACGGTCTAGATCTAAACGTAAAGTTTCTTCTTGGCCTTTAGCTAAAGGATTGAAAAAACCAACACGTTCGATGAAACGACCGTCACGAGCATTGCGGCTATCAGCAACAACGATATTGTAAAATGGACGCTTTTTTGCGCCGCCACGAGCTAAACGAATGGTAACCATGCGTTTTAATTCCTCTAATGATTTGCTAGTTAGCAAAATAAAAACTGGGACTCCGTGTTCGCGAAGGGCCCCAGAGAAAGCCGCAAGATTTTACCTGATTTTACAATTAATGCAACCAAATCCGTCGTTTTTTAAACCAAGACATTTAAGGTTGCATCAATGAGAATTCAATCTTTACGGGACAAATTGAAAAGTCTTTATTGAATAAGGCTACGAATCAACGCCCTGGGAACTTCATTCCAGGAGGCATCATTCCGCCCATGCTGCGCATCATTTTCTTCATGCCCCCTTTACCAGACATTTTTTTCATCATTTTTTGCATCTGGGTAAACTGTTTCAATAGACGGTTAACGTCTTGAATTTGAGTACCTGAACCTAATGCAATGCGGCGCTTACGCGATCCTTTGATAATATCTGGACGTTGGCGTTCGCCAGGCGTCATAGAGTTAATAATGGCTTCCATTTGATTGGTCATTTTACCATCTTGAACTTGAGCTAATGCTTCTGGTGGAAGTTGGCCTACACCAGGCAGTTTCTCAATCATGCCCATCATGCCGCCCATGTTTTTCATTTGCTGCAGTTGTTCACGAAAATCTTCAAGGTCGAATCCACCACCAGACTTCACTTTCGAAGCAAGCTTCATCGCTTTTTCTTTATCAACACCACGCTCAACTTCTTCAATCAGGGACAATACATCGCCCATACCAAGAATACGTGATGCTATACGTTCAGGATGGAAAGGTTCTAGTGCATCGGTTTTTTCACCAACACCTAAGAACTTAATTGGTTTACCGGTAATGTTTCTGATAGATAGTGCGGCACCACCACGAGCATCACCATCAACTTTTGTAAGAATAACACCCGTTAACGGTAGCGCTTCATTAAATGATTTTGCCGTATTAGCTGCGTCTTGACCTGTCATTGCATCAACAACAAATAAAGTCTCAACTGGGTTAATCGTGGCATGGAGATCTTTAATCTCATCCATCATCGCTTCATCAACATGGAGTCGACCCGCAGTATCGACTATCACCACATCAATGAACTTTAATTTCGCATGAGCAATAGCCGCCTTTGCGATATCAACTGGCTTTTGGCTAACATCTGATGGGAAAAATTCAACTTCAACTTCAGTTGCTAGTGTTTCTAACTGTTTGATCGCTGCAGGACGATAGACGTCAGCGCTGACCACCAGTACAGATTTCTTTTCACGCTCACGCAAAAATTTCGCTAATTTAGCGACACTGGTCGTTTTACCCGCCCCTTGTAAGCCGGCCATCATTAATACTGCAGGTGGTTGAGCGGCTAAATCTAAAGCTTCATTCGCCTCACCCATTGCCTTTTCAAGTTCATTTTGGACAATTTTAATGAATGCTTGTCCTGGACTTAAACTTTTAGAGACTTCTTGACCTACGGCACGCTCTTTTACGCTATTAACAAATTGGCGTACAACGGGCAATGCAACATCAGCCTCAAGTAGTGCCATACGCACTTCTCGCAAGGTTTCTTTAATGTTGTCTTCGGTTAAGCGACCACGACCACTAATATTCTTGAGGGTGCGCGACAGTCTGTCGGATAGATTCTCAAACATGCTCTGCTGTTTACCTTAAAACGATTCGATAATTGGCGCCTATTATACCCAAACTACTTCAAGATGCGAGATTAGCCTTCAGACAGAGTATTGATGTAGGTCATTATTCGTAAATTATTTGGCGTTAAATGGAGGAAACTGTTAAATTTTGGGTCTTAGGTCACTGCCCTAATGACCTTGGTTCATGTTAATCTAAGATAAATAATTTTGTGCTGATTTTATTTTTAAAAACAACCTGCACTACTAACTTGATAGGTTTATTCCAGATGGTCATTTTTTCAGCTTCGGCTATGTTGTTTTACTGCATCGCACTTGTACTTGTTACAAGTCGATTGTTTCATGCAGAAGGACCCAACCGTAAATTAGTCGCAATCTTTGCTTCTATTGCAGTTGTGCTTCATGGCATAGCGCTATCACAAACCATTTATACCGCTGAAGGGCAGAACTTTAGTTTAACGAATGTCATTTCGTTAGTTAATTGGATCATTGCCTTTAGCTTCACCATCATAATGCACCGTTTAAAAGTGATTGTTGTCGTGCCTGTGGTTTATGCTTGTTCGGTAATATCAGTTGCCGTACTCTGGTTAATTCCACCACAGTACATTATTCATTTTGATGGCCACCCAGAAATACTCGCTCATATTGTTTTATCATTAATGGCGTATAGTGCCTTGATGATTGCCGCACTTTATGCGATTCAACTATGGCTAATTCAAAATAAATTAAAAAACAAAAAGACCATGATGAGCCCTGGTATGCCGCCATTAATGACGGTTGAAAAGCAGTTATATCACTTGGTTACTATTGGTGTGATGTTACTTACTTTATCTTTAGCAACAGGCTTTATCTTTTTAGAAGACATGTTTGAAGACGGCAAAGGCCATAAAGCGATTTTATCTATTCTCGCTTGGGTCGTGTACAGCATCATGTTATGGCAGCATTACACTATCGGTTGTCGTATTCGCACTGCCGTTATTTATACACTTTCAGGGGCTGCCTTACTATCGCTTGCTTATTTTGGCGCACGAATAGTAACCGAGCTCATTTTGCGATAACCCGATAATTATTTAATTAGCCGCAAGCAAACTTGACACTTATGACGAATGATTGATACTCATCATTCGTCTTTTTTTTACTACATTAACTGGAGCTATTTTTGGACGCTATTTCTACCAGCGCACTCTTCCTTTCTCTTCTGGTATTAATCCTAATCTCAGCTTACTTTTCAGGCTCAGAGACGGCGATGATGACATTAAATCGTTATCGACTTCGCCATCTTGCTGCAAATGGTCATAAAGGGGCACAACGCGCCCTAAAAATGCTGGAGCGACCAGACAGGCTTATTGGTTTAATTCTTATCGGTAATAACCTAGTTAACATTCTTGCCTCAGCAATCGCTACGATCATTGGAATACGCTTGTTTGGTGATGTGGGCGTTGCCATTGCCACAGGTGTACTCACATTAGTGGTACTGATTTTTGCAGAAGTAACCCCAAAAACCGTTGCAGCCTTACACCCTGAAAAAATTGCTTTCCCATCAAGCTGGCTGTTACGTGCCCTACTCTCAGTATTATGGCCATTTGTTAAAGCGATTAACTTAATCACTTCTGGTTTTCTTCGCTTACTCGGCATTAAAAATATCAGTGTAAATGATGCCTTAAGCCAAGAAGAGTTAAGAACTGTTGTTCATGAAGCTGGCGCCCTTATTCCACAACGACATCAAGAGATGCTGATATCGATTTTAGACTTAGAAAAAGTCACGGTAGAAGACATTATGATCCCTCGTTCAGATATTTACGCAATCAATGTTAATGATGATTTTAAAACCATCAATAAACAAGTCACCCAAAGCCCACACACCAGGGTTTTGGTATATCGAGATAATATTGATGATGCTGTCGGTTTTATTCATTTACGTGATGCATTACGCCTGCAGTCAAAAGAAGAATTCAGCAAGTCATCGCTATTAAGAGCCGTTAAAGAATTATACTTCATCCCTGAAGGCACTCCTCTGACTGTGCAGCTATCTAATTTTCAGCAAAACAAAGAGCGTTTTGGATTAGTTGTTGATGAATATGGCGATATACAAGGCTTAGTTACCCTTGAAGATATTTTAGAGGAAATTGTCGGCGACTTTACCACTTCGATGATTACCACTGCCAGCGAAGACATTGATATTCAACAAGATGGTAGCTTCATTATTGATGCCACAATCAACATTCGTGATTTGAATAAAGAAATGAAGTGGGACTTTTCGACAGAGGGACCAAAAACGCTGAATGGAATCATTATTGAGTACCTTGAAGATATCCCTGATGCAGGTACCAGTTTAACGATTGATAGCTACCATATCGAAGTCATAGATGTCTCAGATAATATGATAAAAACGGTTAAGGTCATTCCATTAGTGAAAGAACCCACCAATGAGGAAGCTGAAGAGTAAAACACCAACGCTTTCTTCATCCCATAAATAAAGGCGCAAAATGCGCCTTTATTTATGGGAGAACGGCGGCGTTTACGCTGCTTGTTTTCTTTTTGCCTCAAGTGCGCGACGTTTGTCTCGGGCAATCGGCGTAATCTCTTGCTCGAGTGCTTTATTCATACCCAGCATAAAGTACAGTTCAGCCATTAAAAAAAACGGACCTATTAATAACTGATTCAAATCATCAATAAAAGCCGGTTTTGCTTTTTCGTATTTATGACCAATAAACTGAATTACCCAACCAATAAAAAATACGCCAACGCCTATCATCCAAGCGCCATTAATTTGTGACACTAATGAGGATGTGATTAACACAGGAATAATAAAAATCGTCAAACCTAAGGCTAGTCCTCTGTGTAATATAAAGTAGTAAACTAAAGTGCCTATGGCGAATAGAGTTGCTACGTTCAGCTTAATGCCCTCTTCAGCGAATAAGACAAAATTAACAGGAATAAGATTAAGCAACAAAAAGACTGACCAAATAATTAACGGTACACCGACGAAGTGGGTTCGAATGTTTTTTGGGTTTAAATGCACACTTTTATAGGTTGCGAGTTGTTCTACGGCCGATTTCATCTTGAGTCCTTATTATCATTATTATGTAACACCTTGTTAACTTACCTCAAGTTAGCAGTGGAGCTCAAGCTCTAGGTTTTTCAATCAATGCCTTTAGACCAGTTATTTAATTTTCGGCACAAATAAAAAAAGCGCCGAAGCGCTTTTATAAAAACTAAAATGAGTTATTGTCGATACAACTCGTTAGGACTCAATAACCACGGTAGCAACTGCGTAGTGCTGCTCATCAGCAATTGTCAGATGCCCGTTTGTGGCGCCGAGTTCATGCATTCGTGCAAGCGCCCCGTCGGTAAAGCTCACTTGCGGTGCACCACTATCGTTATTACTGATGTGAATATGCTGAAACGATACACCTCGGCCAATACCTGTACCTAATGCTTTTGCTGCCGCTTCTTTTGCAGCAAATCGCTTTGCAAGAAAACGATGAGGCGCACTTGAGGCTATATACACTTGTAACTCTACCGGTGTGAGTACTCGCTTTGCCAGCTTATCTCCCAAACGGGCATACTGCTGTTCAATGCGATTGATTTCAACAATATCTGTGCCAAGTCCCTTGATTGCCATTACTCGCCTCTGCGACCTTCTAGCATCAGTTTCTTCATATCTTTAACTGCGACAGCTAAGCCATCAATTGCAGCTCTAGCAATCACTGCATGACCAATATTAAGCTCATAAAGTTCAGGAATAGCAGCAATCGCTTTGACATTGTGATAATGCAAACCGTGTCCCGCATTTACAACTAAGCCCTTGCTATGCGCATACTTAGCCATTTCAGTGATACGAGCTAACTCCAATGCTTGTTCTTCATCAGTTTTAGCATCAGCATAGCAACCGGTATGAATTTCAATATATGGAGCACCAGAGGCCACAGCTGCATCGATTTGCGCTTTATCAGCATCAATAAATAAAGACACCTTAATCCCATGGGCTGCTAAACGCGTCACTGCATCAGTGATTTTATCCATCTGACCGGCAACATCTAAACCACCTTCAGTCGTTAACTCTTCACGCTTTTCTGGAACTAAACACGCATAAGCGGGTTTAACATCGCAGGCGATAGAAATCATTTCTTCAGTCACAGCAAATTCAAAATTCATTCTGGTTTTTAGCGTCTTTGCTAAAAGATATACATCTCGGTCAACAATGTGGCGACGGTCTTCTCTTAAGTGAATAGTAATACCATCTGCACCTGCATGTTCTGCGACTGCTGCTGCATGTACAGGATCTGGATAATCTGTACCACGCGCTTGTCGTAGAGTAGCAATATGGTCGATGTTAATTCCTAATAAAATTCCACTCACGGTAGCGCTCCTTAATCACAATAATATTTAGCGTAAATGGGTTATTAACCTCATTCACCTAGCTTAAATGACTTCTATAAATTCACTTAGCTTATTTTTTAATAAATAGTTTTCTACTTAGTAATGGCTTTGTCCCCAATAACGGTGACAAAAGTAATCTCATTAGCCCTTTTGCTTGTACCAAGTTTTCAGGCGTCAATGTCTTAGCTTTAAGGTTAATCAGCATTTCGCCTGATAACAGTTGCTTACTGTGGGTAATATGCGTGCTCGCTTGCTGAGCAACAGGTAAAAAACCTTCATCAGCGATAATACGGTAACTCATCACAGGTTCAATTTTTTCACCTTGAGTATCATAATCTAATGAAGGTAACGCCCCTAGTTCAGCTAATAATTCCATTTCAAAATATCGCAGATACTCGGAGCTAAATTCGCTCGCAAGCGACATAATGCAACGGTGATAATGAATAAATAGACCTTCTGCATGTTGCCCAGAATCAAGTACCCTTACTAACAACTCATTAAGATACATCGCGGAATACAAGCTGGAAGAAGTTAACGGTAATGCAGGGGCAGCAGGCTCTATTTGGGTTATAAATTTAAGGCTTGAATCTGAAGTATCAGATTTTGAATTGAATTGAAATATCAGTGGCTGAAAAGGTTGAATGATACTTTTAAGATTTTTTTTACCACTGCCCACCCGAACAAGTGCATCTATGCGACCAACACCATCGACTAACAGATTAACAATCACACTGGATTCTCTGTATGGTCGATGATGAAGTATATATCCGCGTAACATGTTAGTTATGAACAGCGTTAAACAAAACTGGTACTGACACTTGGTTAGTCTTCGCCATAGCCTAAACTGCGAAGTGCACGCTCATCGTCAGCCCAACCCGATTTAACTTTGACCCAAATTTCGAGGAAGACTTTATTATCAAACAAGGTTTCCATGTCTAATCTAGCTTGGGTGGCAATTGTACGAATACGCTCACCTTTATTACCAATTACCATGCGTTTTTGGCCTGTGCGTTCCACAAGGATTAGCGCATTGATTTGATAAACACCGTTATCCATCATCTTAAATTGTTCAATTTCAACGGTTGCATCATAAGGTAACTCGTCACCTAAAAAGCGCATGAGTTTTTCACGAACAATTTCAGATGCCATAAAACGCTGAGAGCGATCTGTCACATAGTCTTCAGGGAAATAAAACTGCCCCTCAGGTAATGAGGCTTGCGCTAAATCTAAAATGCGCTGCACATTGGTGCCTTTGGTTGCAGATATTGGCAATATCTCATCAAAGGTAAACTTTTCAGACAGCTCTGCTAGATAAGGAAATAACGCTTCTTTATCTTTAATATTATCGACTTTGTTAATGGCTAAAACCGTTTTACGCTTACCACTGCCTTGTTGCAGCTTATTAAGCACCATTTCGTCATCTTCAGTCCAAGTCATACCATCAACAACAAATACAACCATAGACACATCAGCAAGAGAACTGGCAGCAGCACGGTTCATTAAACGGTTAATAGCCCGTTTTTCATCAATATGAAGACCTGGGGTATCAATAAAGATGATTTGTTTCTCTTCATCAGTATGAATACCCATAATACGGTGACGAGTTGTCTGAGGCTTTTTAGAAGTAATACTGACCTTCTGCCCAAGCAACTTGTTTAATAGTGTAGATTTACCTACATTTGGTCGACCGACAATTGCAACCATGCCACAAAAAGTCACTTCATATTTGGCTTTTGCAGCTGGTGCAGCACCGTTCATCCTTGCCAATAATTCATCTAAGCTTGGCTCTACTGGCGAGCTTTCTGGCAAGTCTGTTTTTTTGGTCATTTATTAATTAACTCCAATACCTGAGCGGCTGCAAGCTGCTCAGCTTTTCTTCTTGAAGTACTGACACCCGTCACTACTTTATCTAATTCAGAAATACGACATTCGACCGTGAACGTCTGATTATGCGCATCACCTTTTACATCAACCACATTATATTCGGGTAAAGGCTTTTTATAGCCTTGCAAGTACTCTTGCAAAATGGTTTTAGGATCTTTTTGATTTATACCAGGTTTAATCTCAGCTAATCGTTGCTTATACCATGTCAGTAATAAGCGTCGACACGTTTCGATATCGGCATCTAGGTATATCGCACCGATGATGGCTTCTACAGCATCGGCTAAAATAGATTCCCGTCTAAAACCACCGCTTTTTAACTCACCAGGCCCTAAATAAAGGTAATCACCTAATTTAAACTCTTTTGCAATCACGGTTAACGTTTCACCTTTCACTAAGGTTGAACGCATACGGCTTAAGTCGCCTTCTGTGACTTTCGGAAACTGGTGATATAAAGCATCAGATATCACAATAGATAAAATCGAATCACCTAGGAACTCCAAACGCTCATTATGCTTTGATGATGCGCTACGATGAGTTAAAGCATGAGTCAATAGATCTATATTCTTGAACTCATAACCTAATGTGCGACATAAACGGGGTAAATTTTTAATTGGTTCCATTACTTAATCGCACCTACTCTGTCAAAACGAACACCTGTTGGCACCCAAGTTGGTAACCAACTACTAGCAGGACGTTCAAACTCAAAGCTTATCCAAATCGCAACCGCTTTACCGACTAAATTGGCTTCAGGAACAAAGCCCCAAAAACGGCTATCTGTACTGTTGTCACGGTTATCACCAATGGCAAAATATTGTCCTTCAGGGACAATAAATTCGCCTACTGCTGTACCAGGCTGTTCAAAGAAGTGATTACTAAAGTCAGGGCGCGAAGGATTAATTAAAATATCATGTTCAACGTCACCTAATTGCTCAGTGTAACGAGATAAAGGAATTCCTTCTTGAGTAAACTCACCACGATTAACACTGCTTAACTTAATCGCTTTAGCACCAGGACACGCTGACTTATCTTCACATTTAGGTTGAATCAGAAACTGTTTATTTTGATAAACAACTCTGTCGCCCGGTAAACCGATAACTCTTTTAATATAGTCGATTTCTGGTTGTTTAGGGTATTTGAATACAAACACATCACCGCGTTCTGGTTCGCCTGTTTCAACTAATTTGCTGCGCCAAACAGGATCTCGCAAACCATAACTGAACTTTTCAACCAAGATAAAATCACCAACAAGCAGTGTCGGTTTCATAGAGCCTGAAGGAATTTGAAACGGTTCATAAATGAATGAGCGAAGGATCAATACAAAGGCAATCACAGGGAAGATAGAATGAGCAAATTCAACGACCACGGATTCACGTGTGATATTTTCTTTTGCTTCGTCTGATAAATCAGGCGTTTGCGCTTCAGCCAGTGCTAACTTTTCACGTCGTTTAGGGGCGAAGGCTATTACGTCAACAAGCCAAATTAGGCCGCTGACTAAGGTTACAATAACTAATATAAGAGAAAAATGGGCTGCCATTAGGGTTTAAGCTCCTGCCTTAACACTGTATATAGTTCAGTGTATGACACTAATAAAAAGTGATTATCCTATGTCGTGCTGTTAGGTTCACTCTGAGTAATGTTACAAAGTATATAAAATCACTTCATATGAAAAATTAACTTTTGCTCATCAAACGATAAAAACGATTATTAATGCCGGTTAATAATCATTTTTTAACTCACGTTTTTAATGATTTTTTAATAGCAACGCCGCAAGCAGCGGCGTTGTTATCACTCTTAATGTTAAATCAGTTTTCACTGACAAATTAAGAGCTTAGTCATTCAACTTTAACACGGCTAAGAACGCTTCTTGAGGCACTTCGACGTTACCGACTTGCTTCATACGTTTCTTACCATCTTTTTGTTTCTGTAAGAGTTTCTTCTTACGTGAAACATCGCCGCCGTAACACTTAGCAGTTACGTCTTTACGCATTGCTTTGACGTTAGAACGGGCAATAATTTGGCTACCAACAGCGGCTTGAATCGCAATATCAAACATTTGTCTTGGAATAAGCTCTTTCATCTTATCCACAAGCGCTAAACCACGATGGCGAATATTAGAACGGTGAATAACCATTGCTAACGCATCAACGCGGTCGCCATTAATCATGATATCTAAACGTACCATGTCAGCAGGCTCAAAGCGGATGAAGTTATACTCAAGCGATGCATAACCACGACTGGTAGACTTAAGGCGATCGAAGAAGTCCATAACCACTTCAGCCATTGGCAGTTCATAAGTCACAGATACTTGATTACCGTGATAAACCATATTGGTTTGTACACCACGCTTTTCAATACACAAGGTGATGACGTTACCTAAGTACTCTTTTGGTACAAGCATGTTTGCTTCTACGATAGGTTCACGGATTTCAGCAATGTTATTGATCGGCGGTAAATCTGATGGATTATCCACATACAAGATTTCACCACGTGTCATCTCAACTTCATAAACTACTGTTGGAGCTGTGGTGATTAAATCTAGATTGTATTCACGCTCTAGACGTTCTTGAATGATTTCCATGTGCAATAAACCTAGGTAACCAATACGGAAACCAAAGCCTAATGCTGAAGATGATTCAGGCTCGAAGAATAATGACGCATCATTCAAGCTTAATTTATTCAATGCCTCACGGAAGCTTTCGTATTCATCGGTAGAAATTGGGAATACACCAGCATAAACCTGCGGCGTAACCTTTTTAAAACCAGGTAGCGGCTCTTCTGCACCGTGCTTAGCATGGGTCAAGGTATCACCGACTGGAGCGCCGTGAATCTCTTTAATACCAGAGATAACAAAACCCACTTCGCCCGCTTTAAGTTCTGGGGTGTCAGTTTGTTTTGGCGTAAAAATACCTACGCGATCAGCATTGTAGTTCTGACCGGTTGACATGACTTTAAACTTATCGCCTTTCTTCAATACGCCATGTTTAATACGCACTAAAGAGACAACGCCTAAGTAGCTGTCGAACCAAGAGTCAATAATAAGCGCTTGAAGCGGTGCATCAATGTCACCTTCAGGCGGTGGAATGTCTGAAACGATTGTTTCGAGTACATCCTTAATACCAATACCTGTTTTCGCTGAACAGCGAACAGCTTCCATAGCGTCGATGCCGACAATGTCTTCAATCTCTGCAGCTACACGCTCAGGATCAGCTTGAGGTAGGTCGATTTTATTTAAAATCGGCACCACGTCTAAGTCCATTTCTAAAGCGGTATAACAGTTAGCAAGAGTTTGGGCTTCGACACCTTGGCCAGCGTCAACAACTAATAATGCACCTTCACATGCAGCAAGTGAGCGTGATACTTCGTAAGAGAAGTCAACGTGACCTGGTGTGTCAATGAAGTTCAGTTGATAGGTTTCGCCATCATCAGCTTTATAGTCGAGTGTAACACTCTGTGCTTTAATGGTAATACCACGCTCACGTTCGATATCCATAGAATCGAGAACCTGAGCGGCCATTTCACGGTCTGATAAACCACCACAAAATTGGATAAGGCGATCAGACAATGTAGATTTGCCATGGTCGATATGGGCAATAATTGAGAAGTTTCTAATGTGTTTCATTTGGCTGAAATGACTACTACTAAAATGATGGAAATAATGGTGCCAAATTGTACCTGAATAAGGGGTTAATACCAATCAGAATAAATGACACTGTAGAAATGAATATAAAAAAGCACCTAATAACGGATAAGAATGCGCATTTAACCGCGTTGCAAACTCACACCTTGGCCCAAGTAAGCCGTAATAACTGGGGTGGATTCAGCTTCTAACTTTGATGCTTGTCGCTTACCAAGAAGCCACGCGCCTATTCCACCTAAGGCTCCCATGACTATCGAGCTGTAGTCAGGGTTAATCAGTAGTAAATGGCTAAACCAAAGTCCTATTAACGCACCGATAAACAATCCGATTAAAGGGAAAATATAAACTAATAATGCGGCCTTAAGAATCACGCTCTCTGGCAGCGCAAGTTTGAGTAAATCTCCTACTAAACAAGTTTTGTCACTCTTAAGGGAAAACTGTTGGCGCTTAATAGAAAAAGCTTTAGCCACAGTCGAAGTGCCACAATTTTCATTATTTGAACAATGATTACAGGCACTTTTAAGTTCAATTTCAACCGTTACCCACCCCGTTTCATCATATGCAATAACGGTCGCCACTTCTTCTAACATAGATTGTGATAGTGATGTAGAACGGCTTGCATCAAGCAACTTGTTTGATTCAAGCTGCGTTGACGCATTGTCATTTGGGGTAGTTTTTGGTGGCGTAGATTGATTGGCCATAATCTTACTTATTTTAAGATAAGACTTTTAGCGATACGGTTTAAGGTATCAGAAGGCACTTTACCGACAGCAACAACTTCAACATTACCGACTTGCTCAACCACCATGGTTAAGCCATTACGTGTAATCAACTCATCAGGCATAGGGCTGTCCCCCATTCTGGCAACATACACAGAGATATTAACCAAGCCGTCTGTCAATGCGATATATTCAACCGACTCGTCGCTACCTAACAAACGGTGATGATCCTTAACCACCATATGGAAACCTGCGGGCAACCAGCTAAATTGCCAATTTTGGCCAGCAATACGCTCAGCAGGATTCATCACTGGCGGCAAGCCCTGACGTTCAGCTTCAATTAAAATACTGGCGGGTTCATTAAGTTCTAATAGTTCAATCACCATCATTTGCTCAATCAATTGTTTATCTTGATTGATCATGTCATAACGAAGTGGCAGACGGGTTTCCATATCAATCCATATCTGAGACATGAACCTATGCTCATCAACAGGCATGATTCTAATCATTTGACCTGGACGCCCAGCAATGCGGCTGCGACCTCCGAGCACAAATTGGTAGCCACGCTCAAGTGATGCTACATCTGTCGCAAAAATCGTTGGCCAAATCCCTTGAATGCGGGGGGCATTGATACTGTATGCAGGTTGATCGTGTTCGATAAACGTCACGGTATCTGCAACACGCACAGCATTTTTAGGAGGACCATTCAAATATTCTAAAAAGGCGACTTCTTTGTCGTTAACCGTTCCGTGTAGATAAACGAGAGGACGGATATGATCCGCTTGTAACTGGATAATGGAAGATTTGTATTGTTTGGTTTGAAGTGCTTGGCTCATACTTTCAAGCCAAGCTTTCGCAGACATTTCTTCTTCGGGGATACCTTCTGCTGCAACAGGGAATACCATTGCAGCAAGTACTAACAGGATTAGACGCAAGCTAACTCCAGATTAATTATTAATGTTGTTATCAGTATCGTTATTGTGCTGTACAACAACACCTGAATTCAACCTTTGTTGTAGCATGTGGTCCTGAATATATGAATTTATTCTGCGACGTTGCTCTACAACATTATCATTGTTTACAGCCGACTGACTCTGTACTGCACCTGTTTGCAAGCTTACTGGAGAAGCTGTACCAATCAATGGACGAGTATTCAGTACTGGTAGTGGCGAATCAGCATTTTGATCTTGACCGTAATTTTGTACACCAACAATAGCAACCATAGCAACTGTAGCCGCAATCGCATACTGGCCAAATTGCTTGAAGAAAGGAACAACATTGTCCTTCTTGGTTTCTACTTCTGTGACTTTTTCATCATGCTGAGAAACGGTATCAGTTTGCGGTGCAATTATCGCAGGTTCGAGTTCGATAGCTGCAGCAATGCTTGCTGTTAGATCTAAATCAATTGTCTGCGGTAACTCTCCGCGCATAGCATCACCAATCATGTGATAGTTTTGCCATTGCTTATGTGAGCTTTCGTCTGCTGATAACTCTGCTAATGTTTTAGCATCAACTTCGCCATCAACTGCTGATGAAACCCATTCTTGACCTGATTTAAGCATTTTTCACCTGTGTCAATAAAGACTATTACTGTTCCAGCAAAGGCTGGAGTTTCTTATCGATTGATTCCCTAGCACGGAAGATACGTGATCTTACTGTACCAACAGGACAATCCATGATGTTGGCAATATCTTCGTAACTCATACCATCAAGTTCACGTAAAGAAATTGCTATCTTCAATTCTTCTGGCAACGTTTCTAAGGTTTCAAAAATCACCTTATTAATTTCATCAGACAAAACGAGACGTTCTGGTGATGCAAATTCTTTTAATGCATCGCTGCCTTCATAATATTCAGCTTCTTCTGCATCAACACTGTTAGCCGGTGTTTTTCTGCCTTGAGAAACCAAATGGTTTTTTGCAGTGTTTACTGCAATGCGATACAACCATGTGTAAAAAGCACTTTCACCACGAAAATTAGGTAATGCACGGTAAGCTTTAATAAAGGCTTCTTGTGCCACATCACTGATGTCTGCTTGATTTCTGATATAGCGTGAGATCAAGCTCATTACTTTATTTTGGTATTTCTGTACTAACAGATTAAATGCGTTTTTATCGCCACGTTGTACACGCTCAACTAACTGTTGATCACTTATTTGTCCACTCATCCGAGCCGACTACTCCTAAATCTATAATACTGATTTCTCAGTCGCTCGAATCATATTCACATTAAAGTAGACTCGCATGCTTTGAAAAAGTTCGATATTGAATGAAAAAAATTTAATTTTTTATAAAAAATGGCTAAATCTCGCTTAATAGTAATGTCTCAGTACCCAATAAAGCGGTTTTGATTTACCATTATAGAACCATATTAAGTCACCCATGATACCTTATGAAACAAGCAGTTGAACACCAATCTGATATTTTGGTTATAGGTAGTGGTGCAGCAGGACTCACGCTTGCACTCCATCTAGCTGAAAAGTCACAAGTTATTCTCCTTTCGAAAGGACCTTTAGCTGAAGGCTCAACCTATTATGCACAAGGCGGAATCGCCTCTGTATTTGATGAATCAGATACGATTGAGTCACATGTGAGCGACACGCTTATCGCTGGTGCAGGGCTTTGTGACAAAGATGTGGTGACTTATACCGCTGAGAATGCCAAAGAGTCGATGAAATGGCTAATTCAATGTGGCGTTGCTTTTGATAAAGAAGAAACCAGTGACGGCGACCAAAGTTCAGCACCTTATCATCTAACTCGAGAAGGTGGTCATAGTCATCGACGTATTCTTCACTCTGCTGATGCAACGGGTAAAGCGGTCCAAACGACACTTCAAGATCAGGCATTAGCGCATCCGAACATCAAGGTACTAGAGCGTTATAACGCCATTGATTTAATTACGACGAGAAAGCTTAATCGCCCTGGAAATCGTGTTGTTGGCGCATATGTATGGAATCGAGATGCTGAGCACGTTGAAACTGTCACAGCCAAGTTTGTCGCGATTGCCACAGGTGGAAGCTCGAAAGTTTATCAATATACCTCAAATCCCGATATTGCCAGTGGTGACGGTATTGCCATGGCTTGGCGTGCTGGGTGTCGTGTAGCGAATATGGAGTTTAATCAATTCCACCCAACTTGCTTATATCATGCTGATGCTCGCAACTATCTGCTTACTGAAGCTTTACGTGGCGAAGGTGCTTACTTAAAACGTCCCGATGGCACACGCTTCATGCCTGAGTTTGACGAACGCGCCGAACTTGCCCCCCGCGATATTGTTGCCCGTGCGATAGATTATGAAATGAAGCGATTAGGTGCCGATTGCTTGTACCTTGATATCAGCCATAAGCCTGCCGACTTTGTCATCAAGCATTTTCCTACCATACATAAACGATGTTTAGAGTTTGGCATCGATATCACAAAGGATCCTATTCCTGTGGTACCAGCCGCGCATTATACCTGTGGTGGTGTAATGACTGACTTACACGGTCAAACAGACATCAATGGTTTATATGCCATTGGTGAAGTGGCCTACACTGGACTGCATGGCGCGAATCGCCTTGCGAGTAATTCGTTATTAGAATGTTTAGTTTTTGCCCGTGCTGCTGCACAAGATATTGAAAGTTTACTCAGTAAAATTCCAGCCCCAGGTCCCGTGCCCCATTGGGATGAAAGCCAAGTCAGTAATTCAGATGAAGAAGTGGTTATCGCCCATAACTGGCATGAGTTAAGATTATTCATGTGGGATTACGTCGGTATTGTTCGTACCGATAAAAGGCTAGAACGAGCATTACGACGTTGCGCCATGCTACAACAAGAAATTCAAGAGTATTACAGTAACTTTAGAGTGAGTAATAACTTACTAGAGTTACGTAATTTAGTTCAAGTTGCTGAATTAATTATTCGCTGCGCCATGGAGCGAAAAGAAAGCCGTGGCCTGCACTATAATGCTGATTACCCAGAGCAATTAGATAATCCTCAGCCGACAATTTTACAACCAGAGCGATAATCGAAGCTCGTAATGCTGGCTTGTTTCTCTGTTAAAATAAGCCAGCGTTCTATAGCAAACAGCTAAAGCAAACTGCTAGCCCATTTAATGTCAAAGCGTAGACTGCAGTTTTACTAACTCCCTACACAAACTTCTGTACTCTTTATCACTCAACATATCTGACCAAACAATCACCATCTGCCTGGTCATTTTAAGCTTTTTAGCCGCCGTTATTTCGAACTCAATAAATATTACGGATGCAAAAACAGTCACTATTGGCGCTCGCCATTGAATAAATTCATATTGATGATTTAGCTTCCCCACACCTTGTTCTAGTAACACAAATTGAGTGTGAAATTGGCGTAAAGTAAACAAATGCTGAATGAAAAAAATCAATGCTATTGTCAGCGTTACTGCAAATACAAGCTGATAAGCCCAATGATGGATATCCGGCCAAAGAATAAAACTCGTCAAACATATAGCGATAAGCACAAGATGAGAAAGCACTTGGCTGAATGAGCTTGTTAACGTGAACGGCATACAATACTCCTGAGATTAAGCCCGAAATTAATCAGGCTATCTGGGAGTCTCATGGCGAATAAATGGATAGAATGTTTAAGGTTGAGGACGACCACGGACAGTATTGACCATTTCTCTTAGCGCTGGGTCGGGGCAAACCTCGTGGCCCATAAACCATGCAAATAATTCCGGATCTTCACATGCCAGTAAGTCTATGAAGGTTTGTTTATCGGTATCGGAAAGTGTTTCATATTGTGAATCAACAAAAGGTTGAAACAAGACATCTAACTCTAACATCCCACGACGACAAGCCCAACGAACTCTAGCAATATTCATTAATTCCAACGCTATTCTCCTAACATCTTCTGCGGATACTTTATCTTTGATGCGAACTTCTGTATTCAACATCTTGTATTTGGGGATCGACACCTGCAAATAAATCGGTAAAGTCAGTGTCTAAAAGACGCTGAACTGCCGGATGCTGAATCATTCGCTCAGCAAACATCACATGATATTCTTCATGTATATCTTCAGTTTCACCAATCAAAACCATGCCTTGGGACAGTATATCATGTCGATAAATAGATGGAGCGACAAAAATTCCTCGCTGGAATAAACCAAATGCTTTCATCATCGCAGCATCATCGAATTCACCAAGAATACTGACATCAAGGTTTTTTTCAGCAAACCATCGATGTAACTGTTGACCTAGCGATGTTCTTTTACCTGGAATAAGTAACTTTTCTTGCTCTAAACATGCAGGGAAGTCTAAAGATGGTTTAGATGCCGCAAAAAAGCTGATGCCACACTGCCCTAGTTTCTTAGATAAAATCTCAGGATATTTTAAAGATTCACCTGCCGAGTCAGATAAAATCATATCCAACTTGTGTTCTCGTAAGCGTTGAATGAGATTTTCATGGGTCGATTCATAACAACTTAGGTGCATTGAGCCATCATTTGGAATGACAGTCAGTAAGACCCGACTCGCAAGCGCTTTTGATAGAGCAGCAGCAAAGCCAACTTCAAATAGAATTGATTCGTCTTTTTGGTAAGCCAGTAAATCCAGCATCTCATAACTTAAACTATACATTTTGTCTGCATAGCGAAATACCAATTCACCAAGTTCAGTGGGTTCTAGCGAGCGGCCGACTCGTTTAAATAGACTGCCGTTAAGACGATCTTCTAATGAGCGGATTTGACCTGTTATAGTCTGAGGTGCGAGACATAAAGCTTCGGCGGCCTTAGCCACCGAACCTTTCTTTCTAACCATCCAAAAATAATATAGATGGTTATAATTTAAATGTTGCATGTAAATAAACCAGCTAAGAGCGTTGGTTTATTTTAATCGCTGACAGTCCAACAAGCTATCAATTAATATCGATAACTCATTTAAGTTGTTAACGTTTTTAGCGGCGGTTTGTTCCTGAATAGCTAAAACGATTTCATCTTTATGCGGTTTTCTGTCTGCACAATAACTGCGATTAGCCTCTTGATAACGTTTACCAGCTCGATATTTAAGTGCACGAGACTCATATCCACTATCAGCTTCAAGACGGCTACTTGATGCATCAGTGTGATACATCAACGCACCATCTACAACGCCGTCTAAATAACTTTTACATTCGCTTGACTCAACGTTTGCTTGGCAAACATTAAACGAGGTTGCTTGAGCAGGTGCGGTAATCGCACCCATTGCTAAGGCTAACATCAACAGTTTTGTTTTCATTTTTTGCTCCGATACTACTTTGCTTCAGCTTTAGCTTTAGCTTTAGGAAGTACTTTATCAAGCCATACATAACCGATAACCGCAGCTAGCATAGATCCCATTAAAATACCTAAGCGAGCAAAGTCACCTAATTGTGCAGGGGCCGATTCGAATGCAAGTGATGAAATAAACACTGACATAGTGAAACCAATACCACACATAATTGAAACAGGGATAATTTGATTCCAGCTAATCCCAGGAGGTAGCTCAGCTAATTTTAGTTTTACTGCAACAAAGCTAAACAGTAATACACCTACAGGCTTACCAAGTAGCAGACCTAAAATAATACCTATAGTCACAGGCTCTGCTAATGAAGTGATGCTCATTCCCGATAGCGATAGACCAGCATTAGCGAACGCGAACACAGGTAAAATAAAGAATGTACTCCATGGGTGCAAACTATGCTCTAAATGCTCTGAAGGAGATGAGCCATCTTTAGCTCGCAGCGGAATACAGAATGCGATAATGACACCAGCCAATGTCGCGTGTACACCAGACTTAAGTACAGCTACCCAAAGGATAACGCCTAACAAACCATAAGGGATTAACGAGCTAACTCCTTTACGATTTAGCGCCACCATTAATGTGATAGAAATAGCAGCAACAATTAAACTTGTCATTGATAAATCAGCACTGTAGAACAATGCAATAATCACAATAACACCTAAGTCATCCATAATAGCTAGGGCTAATAAAAAGACTTTAAGAGCAACAGGTACACGGCTACCAAGTAAGGCCATAATACCTAATGCAAAGGCGATATCTGTTGCAGCAGGAATTGCCCAACCAACCTGAGTAACAGGGTCTGAGTAGTTAAATGCTAGATAAAATAAAGCTGGAAATACCATGCCACCAACAGCAGCAAAAGTTGGTAATGAAGCTTTAGCAACACTAGATAGTGCGCCTTCTAATAATTCACGCTTTACTTCTAAACCAATCAATAAGAAGAAAAGTGCCATCAAACCATCGTTAATCCATAATAATAATGGCTTATCAATATCTAATGAACCTATACGCACTTGGACTTCTGTATCAAGGAATCCACTGTATAAACCAGCTAATGGCGAGTTTGCCATTAACATAGCCAGTGCTACAGAGATCATTAAAATGATACCCCCTGCAGATTCTTGACTTAAGAAATTCTTAATTGCACGTTCCATAATTCACTCCAAAAAAAACAATTAATTCGAGTCTATCGGAATTTTTCAAACAATCATAATCGTTAGTTTCGCATTAATACCTCGGTATTTTCGAGGTATGTATCAAAACGCAGTGAGATTAATCACACAACACCCGCTAAACGCGAAGCAGATCGACGTTTAACTCGGAATATGCGCATTATTCAAGTTTAGGCGCATATTTATTTATTCACAATAAATTGCTCAACTGATGAAATAACATACATTACACTGTTTTAGCTGATGAATTATTAATAAAAAACTATCGAAAAAATCCAGCAAGAATAAAAGGCTATTTATTAACATAATCAGCCAAACAGACTTAAGCTAATATGACTACTTCCCATTGAATAACTATTAACATGAAATCAGTATAGGAATTCACTGTGAGTTTTAAACAGAAGTGAAATATAGTGTCAAAAGCACAAAAAATGCTAACCAAGTAGGATACAACTAGTTTAGCTTGTTTTTTAGGCTTCCAGATGCAATCTCAGACAAAAATGAAGTGAGTTAACACGAATCAGTGTAGTCGTTTATGAAGTGAATTTGAGGGAGTTTAGCTGTCATTACGGTGTAATTTACAATAACTAAATGATTTTAACGGTTTATCATAAGTGAAAAACCGTTAATACAATGAGTTAGCTTATCTGATTAGCATTAGACCGAAAATGGATACTTAATCGCATCATGATGCTGATAACCCACAACTTCAAAATCATCCATTGTCACCCAAGTTTCTAAATCCTTAAGGCTCTTAATGTCTGGGTTAATTTTTAATTGTGGTGAAGGAAATGGTTCGCGAGTTAGCTGCTCATTCTTCATTAGATCTAATTGGTCTTCGTAAATATGTGCATTAATAATTTTATGGTATGCGGTACCCGCCTTATTACCGGTAATTTGTGCCATTAATGCTAAAAAGGTAAACACTTGAATCTGATTAAAGTTAAGCCCTAATGGCACATCACACGAACGTTGATAACTCGTTAGGTGCAAAGTATCACCTAGTAATGAGAAGGTATGTGTATGCATACATGGTCGTAAACAACCCATATCAAACTCACCTGGATTATAAAATGTAATAATCTCACCACGGTCATCAACTCCTTTGGACAAGTTATCAACAATCTTGGCTAACTGATCGACAGTACCACCTGAGGTTTTCTGCCAACGTCGACCTTGAACGCCATATACCCGCCCCATATCGTCTTCTCCTTTACGATGTGGATTAGCAAGCCAGCTAGCATTATCATTCGCGTTCATATCCCAAGTTTTAGTGCCCAAAGCCCTAAAATCTGCAGCATTATCATAACCTCGAATATAGCCAATAAGCTCAGCAATCGCAGCTTTATAAAAGCTTTTACGAGTGGTAATAATTGGGAATTGGTTATTTTTAACATCGTACTCTAAATCAGCATTAATGATGGTTAAACAACGTTTTCCAGTGCGTTCATTCTCTATCCAATGACCATTGTCTACGATGTTCTGACATAAATCTAAATACTGACGCATTGTACATTCCTATATAAAAGCTCGATAAGTTTCGGTTACCTGAAGAGACAGTCTCCGATTATTGGGTAGATGATAACAAGAATTTTATGCGGTTATCGCCATTTTTAATCCAATAACCATTAATAACAGTGCAAATATCTTTTTAAGCACAGCAGTCGGCCATACGCTTGCCATTTTTACCCCTAATGGTGCGACTAACATTGAGCTGATAATGATCCCAAACAAAGCGGGTAAGTATATAAAGCCAATGGTGCCTTGGGGTAAGTCAGGTGCATTTAAGCCTGCAATGATGTATCCAGCGGTACCAGCTAGTGCAATAAGACAACCCGTTACCGAAGAAAACCCTACAGCACTGCGCATTTGAATGCCGCAATAGCTCAAAAATGGCACAAACAGTACCCCTCCACCAATACCCATTAATCCAGCAACGATAGCAATAATCGAGGAAACCAAAAATAACACGGTAAATGCAGGCATTTGCTCATTTGCTTTAGGCTTGAATGGGAACGCCATTTGTATGGCCATAAGTATCACAAATATCGAAAATGCGGTTTGTAAATCAGCAGATGGAATTTTTTCTGAAATAAACCCAGACGCTAGTGCCCCTAACATGATACCCGGCAACATGGGTTTAAATAGGTTCCATGGAACATTTCCACGTTTGTGATGAGCTAACGCAGACGAAAAAGAAGTTAAAATAATAGAGGCTAATGAGGTTGCAATAGCAACATGGGTTAACTGAGATGACTCAACACCAACCCAAGGAAGAAGATATAAAAGGGCTGGGACAATGATTAAGCCTCCGCCGATACCTAATAAGCCAGCCATGAAACCGACAAATGAGCCCAGTAACAAGCAGATTGAAAAAATCAGTAAAAGATTGTCCACAGTAAAACCTTATCCGTGTATAGCTAAATCGGCTAATGCAAAATGGCAGATAAGCCGTTTTCAGCTAAAAAGTCATTGAGTAATGTCCTGACTTGCTCCCCGTTAGAGAGTGTCAGGGCGGTATCCAAAATTTGTTCTAATGACTGTTTATCAATGCGGCGTAATAAATAATTAATTCGAGCAATACTGCCTTGGTTCATACTCAATTTGTCATAGCCCATAGCGACAAGGAGTAATGCCCCCATGGGTTCACCTGCTAGCTCTCCGCAGATACTGGCATCCAATTTATAGCGTTTACAATCAGTAATTGTCCATTTTAACGCTCTTAACACACCAGGGTGAAAGCTATCAAAAAGTGAGCTAACACTGGGGTTATTTCTATCAACGGCGAGTAAATACTGAGTTAAATCGTTACTGCCTACTGAAACAAAATCGACTCTCTTAGCCACATCTTCTAACTGAAAAAGTAACGAAGGCACTTCTAACATAACCCCAATTTTAGGTTTAGGGATTCTACGCTGTAATTCGTCTGTTAATTCTGAATAAGCTTGTTCTAGGTATAATAAAGTCCTATCAATTTCATCAAGGTTACTGACCATAGGTAGCAAAATTTGTAGCTGTGATGAGTCTACATTTGCCGTTAACATTGCCCGTAGCTGCATCAAAAATAACTCTGGATGGTCAAGGGATAATCGAATACCTCGCCAGCCAAGAAAGGGGTTATCTTCATTGATAGGAAAATAAGGTAAGGGTTTATCTCCTCCTACATCTAATGTTCTCATAACCACAGGTCTATCACGAGCAGCTGATAACACTTGTTTATACACATGAACTTGCTCAATTTCACTCGGAAATCGCTGATGTAGCATGAATGGAATTTCCGTACGATATAACCCAATCCCATCTGCACCCTCAGCCATGTCGGTACTTAACCCACTTAATAGCCCAGCATTCAGATATAACTGAATACGATGGCCGTCCGTTGTCTGAGCAGGTAATGACAATTCAGCTGAGAATTGGCGTTGCTGTTCCTGATTTTCCGAAATTAAAGTGTAATATTCACGAAGCACGGATTCTGAAGGAGAAACAAGAAGCTGACCGCTAGTCGCATTAAGAACGAGTTTTTTATCGTCAATATTCGCCGCAATGACTTGATCAACGCTGACAATGGCTGGCACGCCTAATGCACGAGCTAAAATAGCGGCATGGGCGTTAACTCCCCCAAGTTCAGTGACGATCCCTGCTAGTTTCCCACGTGGGAATTCAGCTAGTAGTGTCGCATCCACTTCTTTAGCAACTAAAATAACAGGTTTTGAAGGGGCTAAATCTAACTTATCTGGCTCTATAAGTTGGCGTAATACTTTTTGTCCGAGTTCGCGAATATCGCTAGCGCGTTCTTTTAAGTAAGGATCTTCCATTGCCATAAACTGATCAATATAGCGAATTGAAACGCGGCTAACGGCAGATTCAGCTTGCCAGCCTAAACTCACCTCTCGTATGTATTCACCACCTAAACTAGCCTCATTAAGCAAGAGTTGTAACGCTGAAAATATAGATGCTATATCATCCACGTTTTCACGGTCAAAACGCTGGGACAAGGCACTGATTGCATCTTTACAACGCTGCATTGCAGCTTTCAGTCTAAGGGTTTCTTGCTCGGTATCGCTACATTGTTGATCTGGCTGCACTAAAGATATCGCGCCGCCTAATACAAATGCATCTGCAATGGCGATCCCTTTAGATGCGCTAACCCCTTTGAAAACGACTTGTTGCTGAACATTGCTAATCGCCGCTTTGTTCTTGAGGCTACGAATGACCACCGCCAGCTGCGCTGCCAGCGTCATTAAAAAGGCTTCTTCATTCTCACTAAACTGTCGAGGCTGTGGCTGCTGAACGACAATAACTCCAACCACTTGTTTTTGAAAAATAATAGGAACAGCAAGAAACGCTCGGTACTCTTCCTCTTCGACTTCAGGGAAAAACTTAAAGCGTGGGTGTGTTTTGGCGTCGGCAAGGTTAACGGCTTCTTCTTTTTCAGCAGCTAACCCCACCAGTCCTTCAGAAAGGGGCATTTTAACAAAATTGATGGCGGCAACAGCCAAGCCGTCTGTCGCCGATAAGACAAGGTGTTGTTGCTCAAGAATATATACTGAACAGCACTGAGTTTGCATCGCTAACTTTGTTTGCGAAACCAACTGTGTCAGTGCAGACTCAAGACTGCTAGCTCCAGCAACCGCTTGAGTTATATCCCTGAGCGTGTTTAACACGATTTTATCCCCTATCAGTTTACATTAATTACGGTGTCGCCCTCGTTTGCGATTAGGCTCACGTCCTTGAAACGCTAAAGTGGTGAATGCAAACTCTTTCATAACCTTACGATAAACATCTCGTTTGAAAGAAACAACTTGCCTTACTGGGTACCAATAACTCACCCAACGCCAGTCATCAAACTCAGGGTGTCCACAGGAGTTCAAATTAATACTGTCATCGCTATCTTTAAGCTGTAATAAGTACCACTTTTGCTTTTGACCAATACAAATAGGTTTACTTTCTTGTCTAATCAATCTTTTTGGTAAACGGTATCTTAACCATGAGCGTGTTGACGTTAAAATTTGTACATTTTCCGGCTTTAAACCAACTTCTTCATACAATTCACGGTACATAGCTTGTTCAGGACTTTCTCCGTCATCAACGCCACCTTGTGGAAACTGCCATGAATGTTGTCCAAACCGTCTGGCCCACATAACTTGACCAAATTTGTTACAGATTATAATGCCCACATTTGCGCGAAAGCCGTCGCTATCAATCACATGGACTCCAATGTCACTACAAATTAATGATTAGATTGTTTCATAAAGCACGGCTACGGGCAATCAACTAATAACGGCATAACTTGGGATAAAATTTAAGAATTATTACTTTTATCAACAGAAGAAAAAAATATTAATGCACATTATCCACAAAATCTGTGGATATCTCTGTTCGAAACTCACTAATAACAGTAAAACCTACATTAAAGAACATAAGCTACCGCATAATAAAAAAGTCAAATAACTACAATAAGACCATAAAATTCAATAGCATAAACTAAAGGCGAGACAAACTACAGTTATCCTAGATGACCAAAGGTCACTTTTTAACCAGGGAAATTACTTATTAATAAATTCATTTTATGGGTTTTAAGTTATACACAAAAAACAAGAGTTTTATTTCATTAATATTAAAATAAAGCTATTTTTAAGCATTGACGAACAAAAAATTATCCGTTAAGTGATACTTTTTTAAAGTTATCCATCAAATCTGTGGATAACTATGTGTGAAATAGTAGAGCAAAAGGAGAGTAACTTAATAAATTGGTAAAACAGATTGACCAATTTAAACAAAAAAACTTATTAATCAGTATATTGGGATTATTTTACACAGTGAATAACTTTCAACAAAATCGCTGCGCAATTAATGACCAGTAACAATAGATGCGTAAAAACTGCCAAACAAGTAAACTTATAATGACCAAGCCTATTTAGGGGAAAGTAAGCAATAATGATGAATAGCCAGCCAAATTCCATCGCAGAATTAATGCAAAGAGCCAATGATATGGCCGGTGTCTCATTAGGAGATATTGCAAATGAGCATCAACTCAATGTACCTGATAATTTGAAGAGAGATAAAGGCTGGATTGGTCAATTGATTGAGATGGAACTCGGCGCTACAGCAGGTTCTAAACCCCAGCAAGATTTTTTGCACTTAGGAGTCGAACTTAAAACCATTCCCATAGACCAATCTGGTCGCCCTATTGAAACAACTTATGTCACAGTTGCACCGTTAACAAATATCCAGGGCCTTACATGGGAAAACAGTGTCGTATTTCATAAGCTACAACAAGTCTTATGGATACCAGTACAAGGTGATCGAAGTATTCCGGTAGCAAACAGAAAAATAGGCACCCCTGTACTATGGAGCCCAAACCCTGAACAGTTAACCGCGTTACAACAAGACTGGGAAGAGATAATGGAGATGATTGCATTAGGGCAAGTTGAAAAAGTAACAGCTCGACACGGAGAAGTATTACAACTAAGACCTAAGGCTGCAAATAGTCACTCATTAACTGAATCAATTGCAGAAAATGGCTTAATTAAACTATCTAATCCAAGAGGTTTTTATTTAAAGATCAATTTCACCCACCAAATACTAACAAATGCGTTTGGATAACATTACAATAAATCAACATTCATAATCTATTTTGAAAGTTATTAGAATACCACTATGACAAGTAGGGTAATTTTCTATAAACTAGCCTGTCTCAAAATATCAACGGATCAGATATAAACCAGTGAAAGCACGTCGACAGACGAGAAAGCTATTATTTGCGATATTAGCATGGTGTTTAGCCATGGGCGCATTTGTCTTTTTTCGTTATTCACAAGCCCCTGAACTCCCCCAATGGGCTATGGGAAAATCAGACCTTGCCACATTAGCCATCTTCATGGGTTTTGTGTTTGGTTGTCTGCATTGGATGTCGAATTTAATCGCTGACTTTAGTGCAATCAGTCGTTTACCCTATATCTTCTCAGTTATTTTTAAAGGCTTGTTTCTACTGTTAGGCGCAATGACGCTTGCCTATGTTACCCAATTCCTCAATATGTGGGCTATTGAAAATCATCTTGTCACGCTAAGACAAATGCTCACAGCGCACATCCTTTATAGTCCTTCTTTTCAAGCATTAATCATATATCTAGTCGCTGTACGTGTAGGCCTTGCCTTTATCGAACAAATGGCACTACTTGTGGGCCCTCGAGTATTGATGAACATTGGCTTAGGTAAGTACCATCAGCCAAGATATGAACATCGACTATTCCTCTTTGTTGATATGGTATCTTCAACTGCCCACGCTGAAACACTAGGCGACTATCGCTTTAGTCGATTAATTCAAGACAGTTTTAGTATGCTGGCTGATACAGTAACTGATAATGATGCTGAAATTTATCGCTATATGGGTGATGCAGTTTTGATTCATTGGCCTCTTGAAGATGGGATCAAACAAGATCGCTGTATGAATATTTACTACGAATTTAGCCAACAACTTAACTGGCATCGACCTTACTTTGAAGAACACTATGGCTTTGTGCCTAAATTTAAAGCGGCAGCTCATTGCGGCCAAGTTGTTGCTGCTGTGGTTGGTGTTCAAAAGCAAGAAATTAGCTTTTTCAGTGATGTGTTAAATACCTTGGCAAGACTACAAGACCAATGTAACCCGCTAGGTCAAAGAATGCTTATTTCAGGGGAAGTTGCACACCGCCTAGAAAGACAAGATAGTCGATTTGAGTTATCAGATTTAGGCGCTATGAAGCTCAAAGGCAAAAAGCATGAAATTGAAGTGTATGGTGTGAGCCCTAAAAAGCCCTAAACAAGCAACTTAAGGAATATAATTGAATATCCCTAGTTAGCGCCTCTTGCCTATGCTCCTCCAGTTCACCTTAGCTTACTCAAAAGTACTAAGCGCGCCTTATAAACTTCTTATTCCTGTTGATTTTCCCAGATAAAAAGTAAACCCGTTAGCTACGATGTAAAACGGGTTCGAACGGAACAATCATGGTTTGTAAGAAGCAAGTACCTCTCTACCCGCTTCTTACCGATAACAAGGTATTTATCTAGATGAACTTGCTAATAAACTCCCTTTCAACAACAGGCTACTCAGGTTTAGCAAGTAAGTTCTCTAGCATTAAGCCTAATGTTCTGAATGTGGCGATTCTGCTAGTTGTTTGACGCCACACCAAGCCGATATCTCGATAAGGGCTTTCACCTGGCGGGTTCATTATATTCAACTCAGTATCTTTTAAGATCCCAGCATCAATTGCCATTTGTGGTAAGAATGTGGTACCTAATTTGCTATCAACCATTTGAACTAATGTATGTAGACTGGTCGCAGCAAAAGGATTAATTTTGGCACTATTACCTAACTGACAAGCAGTAATAGCATGACCAGTAATACAGTGCTCACTTTGCAGTAAGAAAATACTTTCATCTGGCATTTTTTGATAATCAATTGGGTTTATTATCCCACCCGATAACTCTTCATGAACGACCATTTTAAAAGGATCAATACCCACTTTCATACTGTGAAATCCAGTAGTATCTACCGGTAATGCAAGTATCAATAAATCCAGCTCCCCTTTTCCTAATGAGTCTAATAAGCTGTCGGTAGTGTCTTCTTTTAGCAATAAACTCAATTGTGGATAATCTTGCTGACATTGCTTTACTACACGGCTTAATAAGAAAGGTGCAATAGTTGGAATACAACCTAAGCGGATCTCTCCAGTCATAGGCTCACCCTGGTTTTTAACCAATTCAACTAAGTCATCAACATCAGTAAGCAGCTTTCTCGCTCTTTCAACAACTTCCTCACCTATTGCTGTGAACATAAATGATTTATGATCTCGCTCGATTAATTGGTAGCCCAGTTGCTCTTCAAGATTTTGAATGCCACTCGATAGAGTAGATTGACTAACAAAGCATGACTTAGCAGCTCGGTTAAAATTTTGCTCTTGGTGCAAGTTAACCAAATAGAATAGGTTTTTTAAACTCGGTAGGTTTTTCATTTAATCGATTACCCTAAGAAGATTTCATTTAAATAATGAATTAAGTCACAACAAATAACAATCACAGCTGCACGATCCATAGCTCAATTTTACTATTCTCAAAAAAAAGACCAAAAAAAAGCCCCTTGCGGGACTTTTAATGTCGCTATAAACCAGCAGTGATTATGCTTTGGCTTCTAGGAATGCTTTTAATTGCTGTAAATCTGAACCAGCATGCTCAACAATTTCAGCTAACCAAGCGTTGTGCTCAGCTTCCCATGATGACTCTTCACCATGCTGCAGTTTTTGTGCAAACTGCTGAATGCGCTTCAAACCAACTGAACCAGCAGCGCCTTTAAATTTATGAGCTTCTGCGCATAATGTATCTTTATCATTCACATCATTTGCTTTAACTAAACTACCTACATACTCAGGCATTAATTGCTCAAATAACACGACACTTTTTAATAAAGTACCTGCACCAATAGCACTACAATATTGCTCTAAAGTATTGAGATCTAAAATAGACTCTAGCTGGACTGTGGCCATTGTGGCACCTCTTTCTAATTTATTTCTGTAAAATTGGAATTTATAATACTCGCAATAATCGCCTATGCAACAACTCAGCGCTTTTCAAGTCCAATTTTCGTAAACTAATTACATGGTTTTAACAAAAAATTAAAATCCGCCCATATAAATCACTGCAAAACATGCAAACTGGTTACTTTTTACACTGTTCCGCCGATAACATAATGCCCTTGTCCGCCATTCTCGGCTAAGTTTTTGACAATTGCTACTAAGCCATCCCAACGAAAAGCACACCACTCTGGAGCAAGTAACATCGGTTTTTTAGCATATGCTGTGACTCTATGAAAAATTATCTCTTTTGGAGTATGTCTAATTAACTCACTCGCGTAGTGAGCATAATCTTCCAGACTCAATAAAGGCATTCCTTTATGTCGCCAAGCCTTAGCCATGACACTTCCTTCAACAATATGTAATGGATGTAATTTTATACCATCAACACCTGTTGATATAACTTGCGTTAAACTGGAAAGGTTATCTTCAAAAGTCTCGTCAGGTAACCCAAGAATCAAATGAGCACAGACTTTAATACCACGTTTTCTTGCTCTTATAACAGTGTCTTTATAACTATCAAAATCATGGCCGCGGTTAATTTTTTTTAAAGTTCCATTATTCGCGGTTTGTAAACCAAGCTCTAACCAGACTTCAATTCCTTTATCTTGATAGCTGACAAGTAAGTCCAATATATCATCTGGTACGCAGTCTGGACGGGTACCAATATGTAATCCAACAATGTCGGCATCTTTTATCGCTTCGTCATACTTTTGCTTTAACACCTGATACTCATCGTAAGTACTAGTATAAGCTTGGAAGTATGCTATATATTTAGAGGTAGAAGCGGGTGCATTTGCTAATACTGAACGTTGCTTACCTTGGCTCAGTTGTTCTGAGATGCTGGCCTCAGTCCCTTGCTCATAACTAAACGAAGAAACATTACAGAATGTACAGCCGCCTTTACCAAGGGTGCCATCTCTGTTTGGGCAAGTGAATTTGGCATCGATAGTCAGCTTTCTGATCCGTCCACCGTATTGCTGTTTACATACAGCACCAAATGTATTCACGTAATCATCTAAACCCACTGCCAATCCTCAATTTTCAAAAAGTGGCCGATGATATACAGCTTAAAGAGTAAATACTTGGTGCTATATCAAGAAATGATGAATTAATGCGATTATATTTCAACCAATGTCAGTACAACTTCACAAATGGTTAATTTGATTAATTTAAAATCAACTATCAAAGTGAATAAATACGCAAATTAAATAAATAGTTCACTGCAACTGTGCTTGAAAATAAATTCACTATTTATAAAACTAAATCAATTAGACTAAAGTGTTAACAAAAAGTAAAATCAAAAAGCCGACTTTTTTAAAATTCTTTTTATTCATAAGGTTATACGAACAAAAATACAGTTTACGTTAACGTAAGGCTGGTTTTTTTTAACATCTGTAATAGACATAACAATTCATTTTGTTGAGTAATTTAAGTTTGACCTTTATTCATTATCGGGCTAATTTGAGTGGTTCGGGTGCATATCTATGAGAACTTCTCCGCATTATCCGAGTCGTATTAAGTTAGGTTTAGGGAGTTTTTGTATGAGCTTATATCATCCCAGCTTTGAGCGGGACAATTGTGGTTTCGGCTTAATAGCCCAAATGGATGGCGATGCTAGCCATCGTATTGTCCGTACTGCTATTCACGGTTTAGACAGAATGAAACACCGTGGCGGTATTGCATCGGATGGTCGCACAGGTGATGGCTGTGGACTATTAATGTCGATGCCAAAAGACTTTTTTGCTGCTGTAGCAACAGAAAATGATTGGCATCTAAGTCGTAAATTTGCTGTTGGTATGCTGTTTCTTAGCCAAGACCCAGTTAAAGCTGAAGCGTCTAAAGCTATATTAGAAAAAGAACTACAACGTGAAACATTAAGTGTTGCAGGCTGGAGAAAGGTACCAGTCAATCCTGACGTGCTCGGCGAAATTGGTCGCAAGAGCTTACCAGAGATCTACCAAGTATTAATTAACGCCCCTGTTGGCTGGCGTGAAAAAGACTTAGAACGTCGTCTATATATGGCTAGACGCCGACTTGAGCAACAAATTGTCGATGACAAGGATTTTTATGTCGCGAGTCTGTCAGGACAAGTCATCGTCTATAAAGGCTTAATGATGCCTGCAGATCTGCCGTCTTTTTATACCGATCTTGCTGATATTCGTCTTAAAAGTACGATTTGTCTTTTCCACCAGCGCTTTTCAACTAATACATCACCTAAATGGCCACTTGCACAACCATTTAGATTCTTAGCTCATAATGGCGAAATCAATACCATTACTGGCAACCGCCAATGGGCTCGTGCGCGTGCTTATAAGTTTAACTCGCCACTATTACCTGACTTACAACAAGCCGCACCTTTTGTGAATGAAACGGGTTCTGACTCCTCTTCATTAGACAACATGCTAGAAATGCTATTATCTGGTGGCATGGATTTATATCGTGCGATGCGCTTATTGATTCCACCTGCATGGCAAAGTAATCCTGAAATGGATGACGAGTTAAAAGCATTTTACGATTTCAACTCAATGCATATGGAGCCTTGGGACGGACCTGCAGGTATCGTGATGAGTAATGGTCGTCATGCTGCCTGTGCCGTCGATCGTAACGGTCTGCGTCCATCTCGCTATGTGATTACTAAAGACAGAATTCTAACCTTGGCATCAGAAGTCGGCATTTGGGATTACTCAGCTGATGAGGTTGTAGAAAAAGGTCGTGTTGGTCCAGGTGAACTATTAGTCCTAGATACGATGAACGGCCGTTTATATTCATCATTTGAAATTGATAATGATTTAAAACGTCGCCATCCATACAAAGAGTGGATGGCTAAAAATAGTCAAACTCTTATCCCTGCAAATCAAATTGAAGCAGCTCAACAAGGCGCTAGTCAGTTTACACCTGAAGTATTGCTTCAATATCAAAAGCAGTTTGGATATAGCCGAGAAGAGCTCGAACAAGTCATTTGGATATTGGCATCAAAAGGCGAAGAAGCAACCGGCTCAATGGGTGACGATACCCCAATGGCTGTATTGTCTAAGAAGTCTCGTTCTTTATATGACTATTTCCGTCAAAAGTTTGCCCAGGTAACTAACCCACCAATAGATCCTCTACGTGAAAAACACGTAATGTCATTAACCACTTGTGTGGGGCGTGAGCAAAACCTATTTTGCGAGACTACAGGTGTTGCTTATCGAGTGATGTTTGACTCACCTGTGCTGCTATTCAGTGATTTCAACCAATTATTAGGCCTAGATAGTTCTTACTACCGAGCAAACACCGTTGATTTAAATTACGATGCACACGAAAGCTTACAGCAAGCCATTGAACGTGTAACAGATGATGCTGAGCGCTTGGCAAGAAGCGGAACAACGCTACTTATTTTATCTGACAGAGCCACTGCTAAAAATGTACAAGTCATTCCAGCAGCTATGGCTGTTGGCGCAGTGCAGCAACGCTTAGTTGATAAGAGCTTACGCTGCGATACTAACATCATTGTTGAAACGGCTTCGGCTCGTGACCCACATCATTTTGCTGTGTTACTTGGTTTTGGTGCGACCGCTATTTACCCATATCTAGCATATGAATCTATTTCAGCGATGGCGAAAAAGAACCAAGTTGAAGATGATAGTTTATTGATGCTGAACTTCCGTCAAGGCATCGAAAAAGGCCTTCGTAAGATTATGTCCAAAATGGGCATCAGTACTGTAGGTTCTTACCGTTGCAGCCAACAATTCGAAGCTATTGGTTTGTCATCTGAAGTGATTGAATTATGTTTCAAAGGTGTCATAAGCCGTATCGAAGGGGCAAGCTTTGAGCATTTAGCTGCAGATCAAAAAGCACTTCATAAAGCGGCCTACCGTGCCCATGTGCCATTACCACAAGGTGGCTTACTGAAATATGTTGAGGGCGGCGAGTACCATAGCTTTAACCCTGATGTGGTTAATACACTTCAACAAAGCTTAAAAGATAAAGATTATCCAAAATATAAAAAGTTTGCAGAGCTCGTTGATGATCGACCAATCGCGACATTAAGAGATCTAATTGGTGTTAAAGGTGACAAAGCTGCAATCGATGCTGCAAGCGTTGAAGGTGCTGAGCACTTATTCCCGCGCTTTGATAGTGCAGCAATGAGTATTGGTGCTTTAAGTCCTGAAGCACATGAAGCACTAGCTGTAGCAATGAACCGTCTAGGCGGACGCTCTAACTCTGGTGAAGGTGGAGAAGATCCTAGTCGTTTTAATAGCGAACGTAATTCAGCAATCAAACAAATTGCATCCGGTCGTTTTGGTGTGACAGCTCATTACTTAGTGAATGCTGATGTATTGCAAATTAAAGTGGCACAAGGCGCTAAACCAGGTGAAGGTGGACAACTTCCTGGTCATAAAGTCAGTGTAGAAATCGCTGGTCTGCGCCATGCAAGACCAGGGGTTACGTTGATTTCACCGCCTCCACACCATGATATTTACTCAATTGAAGATTTAGCCCAGCTTATTTTCGATTTAAAGCAAATCAATCCAAGAGCATTAGTTTCAGTCAAGCTCGTTTCAGAGCCGGGTGTAGGCACAATTGCGACGGGTGTAGCCAAAGCTTACGCAGACATGATTACCATCTCTGGTTATGACGGTGGTACTGGTGCTAGTCCAATTACGTCAGTTAAATATGCAGGTTCTCCTTGGGAATTAGGCTTAGCAGAAGTGCATCAAGCACTTGTAGAAAACGGATTGCGTCACAAGATCCGCCTACAAGTTGATGGCGGCTTAAAAACAGGTATGGACATCATCAAGGCTGCGTTATTAGGTGCTGAAAGCTTTGGTTTTGGTACTGTGCCAATGATTGCGCTTGGGTGTAAGTATTTACGAATTTGTCATTTAAATAACTGTGCAACAGGTGTGGCAACACAGGATAAAAACCTACGTGACAACCATTATCACGGGTTACCTGAGCGCGTAATGACATATTTCGAGTTTGTTGCTGAAGAGGTTCGTGAATGGATGGCAAAGCTTGGTGTTGCAAAGTTTGAAGATCTCGTCGGTCGAACCGACTGGTTATATGCCCTTGAAGGTCAAACAGCCAAGCAACTAGGATTAGATTTAGCCCCTATTCTTTATCAACCTAAAGTCCCAGCTGGCACCGATATTACTTGGAAAGAGCTTAATCCACCGGATGACAAAGGTGACTTAAACCTACAAATTGTTGCCGATAGCAGTCAAGCGGTACTTGAAGGCTCAAGTTTCACTAAACAGTACAATATTAATAATACCGATCGTTCAGTAGGCGCCTCATTATCAGGCTTTATTGCAACGAACATTGGCCTTAAGGGCGCTAAAGCTCCGTTATCACTGCAGTTTAACGGTAGTGCGGGTCAGAGTTTTGGCGTATGGAATAGCCCAGGACTGAATCTCACATTGATTGGTGATGCCAACGACTATGTTGGTAAAGGTATGTCAGGTGGTGAAATTATTATTCATCCACCAGTGGGTAGCCCATTTGAAAGTGAAGAAAGTGCCATTATGGGTAACACCTGTTTGTATGGTGCAACAGGCGGACGTGTTTATGCAGCTGGTCAAGCAGGTGAACGTTTCGCTGTTCGTAACTCTGGCGCTATCGCGGTGGTTGAAGGTGTGGGTGACAACGGCTGTGAATACATGACTGGCGGTATTGTAGTGGTATTAGGTCAAACTGGGGTTAACTTTGGTGCCGGTATGACTGGCGGTTTTGCCTATATATTTGACCGTTTCAATCACTTTAGTCGTCGCGTTAATAACGAACTCGTCGATACTCAAAAATTAGAATCGTCAATCCAGCAGCAACACTTAAAAGAACTGATTGAAGCCCATGTTGCTGCAACAGGAAGTGAGCATGCCAAGATGATCTTAAGTGATTTCGAAAACTGGTTAGACTGTTTTGTTTTAGTTAAGCCTAAGAATATTGCCGTTGCCGACTTGCTGAAAATAGAGCAAAAGAGCCCGGAACTAGCTGTTAAGGCGGGGTAATTTAGATGAGTAATGATTTTCAATTTATTGAGGTAGATCGTAAAGATCCCACTAAACACTCTGCAGCAGAGCGTTCGACACAGTTTATCGAAATTTATCAGCCTTTTTCTCAGCCCCAAGTGGCAGAGCAAGCTGATCGCTGTTTAGATTGTGGTAACCCATATTGTGAATGGAAGTGCCCTCTTCACAATTATATTCCTAATTGGCTTAAGTTAGCTGAACAAGGGCGTATCCTTGAAGCGGCAGACTTAGTCCACGAAACCAATACGCTACCAGAAATTTGTGGTCGAGTGTGTCCGCAAGACCGCCTATGTGAAGGTGCTTGTACCCTTAACGATGACTTTGGTGCTGTCACTATTGGTAATGTTGAAAAGTACATTACTGATACCGCAATTAGCCAAGGATGGCGACCAGATATGAGCAAGGTTACTCCACGTAAAGAACGTGTAGCAATCATTGGCGCTGGTCCTGCTGGTTTAGGTTGTGCAGATATTTTAAGTCGAAATGGTGTTAAAGCTGTTGTATACGACAAATATCCACAAATTGGTGGCTTGCTTACCTACGGTATTCCAGCCTTTAAATTAGATAAAGATGTCATGCAGACTCGCCGAGGTGTTCTTGAAGGAATGGGAATCGAGTTCAAGATGGGCGTTACTGTAGGAAAAGACATCCCATTCCAAACCCTATTAGATGAATACGATGCAGTATTCTTAGGTATGGGCACATATACGGCAATGAAAGCACGTCTTCCGGGAGAAGACAGTGAAGGTGTTATTCAAGCCTTACCGTATCTTATTGGTAACACCCATGAGTTAATGGGAACCCAATGCACAGAAAATCCATATCAAAGCCTTGAAGGCAAGAATGTGGTTGTACTAGGTGGTGGTGACACTGCCATGGATTGTGTCCGCACAGCCGTTCGCCAAGGCGCTAAAAACGTCACTTGTGCATACCGTCGTGATGAAGCCAATATGCCAGGTTCACGCCGTGAAGTACAAAATGCTCGTGAAGAAGGGGTAAACTTCTTATTTAATCGCCAACCTGTCGCGATTAAAGAACAAGATGGTGTTGTAACTGGAATTGAATGTGTCGAAACCCAAATGGGCGCTGCAGATGAATCTGGACGTCAAAAAGCAGAAATCATTCCAGGTAGTGAACAAGTACTGGAAGCTGATGCCATTATTATTGCGTTTGGCTTCCAAGCAAGCCCTGCCCCTTGGTTTAAAGACTACGGTATTGAAACCAATGAATGGGGATTAGTGAAAGCGAGTAAGTTTGATGATAATCCGTTCCAAACCACAAATCCGAAAGTCTTTGCCGGTGGTGATATGGTTCGAGGTTCAGATCTTGTGGTAACAGCCATTGCTGAAGGTCGTGATGCGGCCCAAGGAATACTTAACGCTTTTGAAGATGCTTAAACAAAAACACATCATGTTTTAATGTGTTAATCCACCTAAAACACACTAAAAAGCGCATTGAGAAATGCGCTTTTTTATTAGAAATAATTTACCTATATCACTTCTGCAAATTTCATTTATGCTATATTAGCCCCCATTAAGTTCCGCTTAACCTTGTTCGAACCATTGACGGTCTTCCTTAGCAAATTTAAGCCTTTTATCCTTTTGCCAATTCTCATTTAACATTGGCCTAATTACACATACTGAGAGTTTAATTATGAAAATCGCTATTATCGGCGCCATGGAACCAGAAGTTGCTCATTTAATTGAGACAATGACAGATCCAGTTCACTCAACTGTTGCTGGAATCGAATTTGTTGAAGGTCAATTATCGGGACAAAACGTCGTCGTTACTCGTTCAGGTATCGGTAAAGTGGCTGCCAGTATTGCAACGACACTAGTGATTAATAACTTTAAGGTTGATGCCGTTATCAATACAGGCTCAGCAGGTGGTTTTGTCGACAGCTTAAATATTGGCGATATTGTCATTTCATCAGAAGTACGTCATCACGATGTAGACGTTACCGCATTTGGATACGAAATTGGCCAAATGGCCTCTCAACCAGCCGCTTTCATTCCTGATGAAAAGTTAGTTAATGCCGCTAAATCTGCAATTTCATCCCTAGGTGAAGCACAAGTGATTGAAGGGTTAATTGCGACTGGTGACAGCTTTATTTGCGATCCTGAACGCACTAAAGTCATGTTAAAGAATTTCCCGACAATGGCAGCATGTGAAATGGAAGCGGCGGCGATTGCACAGGTTTGTCATCAATTTAACGTGCCATTTGTCGTGATTCGTTCATTATCAGACAATGCAAATAATGACTCACCTGTTGATTTTGACTCTTATATTGTTAAAGCAGGCCATTACTCAGCGCTAATGGTTATCGCATTATTAAAACAACTATAATTGTCTTGTAGCAATTCATTGTTAGCATATCTGGGTGAAGATGAATGTTTGATAGCATAATCACTGATAACACGTTTTATGAACAACTGCTTCGCTCAGATGGCAACTTACTAAAAAGCTGCTTGGTGCTCTTTATGGCGCTGCTAATTTCAAGAGTTGCGCCTTTATCTCGCCAACTACATCCTATTGTGTGGTTTCATCAATTTGCTTTACTACTCAGTAAAAAAGTAAACCATCCGCAGCGTTCAGCTCAGCAGCAATTAATTGCTGGAATAATGGCTACCACGCTATTAGTTATACCGATTTGGTTTATTATTTACTTTATTCTTTCTTTAGCTGCTTACCCTTGGTTTTTTGACTTTCTCGTGCTGTATTTCTGTATCAGTGACGCTGGATTTAAACCCGTTGCAAAAGATGTCATTAGCGCACTAGAGCACGGACAAAAAGGCTTAGCTAAAACTTACCTTTCCCCTTGGTTAATGCAAAATACAGCCAGTTTATCTGAAATGGGGATATGTAAAGCCACAATAGAACGGTTGCTGATAACCCCAAGTTACGGCACTGTCGCAACAATTTTGTTCTATGCGTTAGGTGGTACTCCGTTAGTATTGTTACTGCATTTATTCAAACAACTTGAACACTGTTGGCCTAATTACGTTCCGCAGTACCGTTACTTTGGTGCAACAGTATACTGGATTAACCGTATCGCATTTGCTGTTCCTCAGTGGTTATGGAACCTAACATTAGTCCTTCAGGGCGGCCTTAGTAATCTTGGCGCGATGTTTAAAAAATCAAAGAACATTCAAGGCGTGTATGGCGCTTCTAGCTTGTATCTTGGCGCAAAGATCCTGCAAATTGAACTTGGTGGTCCCCAAAAGATGACGATAGGAAATACTGAATATCGTGTCAGTATTACTAAGATTAACCCATCAAGAGTGCCTACCACTGCAGATGTCCGTAATGCAATTAGCTTAACGACTTGGGCTGTCACTTTTTGGTTATCTTTTACCATCGCTATTCCTATTTTATGGACCGCATTAAGGTGGGTTCAATCAATGTAATTTTTAGCGAAAAAGCGTTATCATATCGGACTTAGACGTGCTTTAGCACTATTTAGAGGCAAACCTTTTTGTTAGATAACATCCAAATTTCGTTAACAACACCCGGCTTATTATTTCCTGCAATTTCATTATTGTTGTTAGCCTATACCAACCGTTTTTTTTCACTTGCTGCACTGATCCGCAGCCTGAGTGCCTCAGGCAAGCCTGTTGATAACGAGCAAATTAAAAATTTACGCCAACGCATCAGTATCATTAGACGCATGCAAGAAGCGGGGGTTGTAAGTTTTGCTATCTGTGTGATCAGCATGATTTTCATTTATTTAGGTTTCTTCCATACAGGCTCTATTGTTTTTGGCGTTAGCTTATTGTTCTTGCTTTATTCTTTAATCTTATCGGTTATCGAAATCCGTATATCCGTGGATGCATTGAATATCCATATTGAAGAATTTAGCCAAAAGCAACGTGCAAGTTCAGAGCGAAACCATGATTAACATAGAGTGGATATACCTATTCGACTTATGTGGAACTGCTGTTTTCGCCCTTTCTGGCGCTCTTGCAGCAGGTAAACACCGTATGGATCCTTTTGGCGTTATTGTTCTCGCATCTGTTACCGCTGTTGGTGGAGGTAGCATTCGAGATGCGATAACTGGCTCAACACCGGTTTTTTGGATTACTGATTCTAATTACATCATTGTTATTCTTGCGACAGTACTTGCATGTTTTATTTTCGTTAGAAAGCCCCATAAGCTCCCTACTCTTACTTTGCCTGTCGCTGATGCACTTGGATTAGCACTGTTTACCGTTATCGGTGCAGAGAAAGCCTTAATGCTCGGATTATCCGGTATGTCTGCAGTGATAATGGGATTAATTACAGGCGTTGGCGGCGGTATAATTCGTGATTTATTATGTCGCCAAGTCCCTATGGTTTTAAGAACTGAAATCTATGCGACTGCATCAATTGTAGGCGGGATTTGTTATACCTTGAGTATTGAAGTCGGAATGGATAGCATTGACGCATTATTTTTTGCAATGTTTAGCACCTTAATTATTCGCCTAAGTGCTATTCGCTGGCATTTGTCTTTACCTGCATTTGATTTAAAAAGTAAGAGGCCCTGAGTGCGATTAATTGGTTTACTATGTAGTGCGTATCTTTTTTTGATGAGCTTTTCATCACAAGCCGCTGTCGGCGAGATGCCAAAAGTACAACAATTAGCAGTGCAATATATTCAAGCATTAACCGATCATGACTATCGTCAGTTAAGGCGTTTTTATAATCGTGATAGTGTTTTTTACGATAAAACGGCTAACGTCACTTACACTGGTGGTCGACATATCATTGAGTTTTTAGAGCGTGCTCACGAAGGTGTATTAGAGTATCGTTTCAATATCGAGCATATGTTCAATACTGGCTCATTGGTTGTCCTAATTGGTAATTATCACTTACGTGGTCCAGGTGATCAATTTGGCAAACCAGGTAAAATAATTGAAATAGCAGTGCCTGGAGTTACCACGCTTAAATTTGATTTGAATACTGAAAGGATGACAGAACAAGTTGATTTAATGGACTACCAAACGATGTCTGATCAATTACAATCACAGTAGCCACAGGGTTTATTGGCAGCAAGACATAAAAAAACGACTCATTTGAGTCGTTTTTTAGTTTAACGTTTCTCGTTTAGTTCAAATTAAACCAGAGTCACTTTAGCAAATTTTCGCTTACCGACTTGGAACACAGCGCTCACGCCCGCCTCAAAGACTTGACGAGTATCAGTCAGCTTTTCACCATCCATTTTCACAGCGCCTTGCTTAACCATGCGCATGCCATCAGACGTAGACCCTACTAAACCTGCATTTTTAAGTAAGTTAGCAATCGCTAGGCCTTCACCAGCTTCAAGGTCTAGCTCATCAATATCTTCTGGCATCGCGCCTTTTTGGAAACGGTTGATGAACTCTTGATGTGCTGCATCTGCTTGTTCTTGGTCATGGAACCTTGCAATGATTTCTTTTGCTAAAGCAATCTTCACATCACGCGGGTTCTGACCATTGGTAACATCTTCTTTAAACTGGGCAATTTCTTGTAATGGACGGAATGAAAGCAGCTCGAAATAGCTCCACATTAAATCATCTGAAATAGACATGATTTTGCCAAACATTTCATTCGCAGGCTCACTCACACCAATATAGTTATGAGCAGACTTAGACATTTTCTTAACGCCATCAAGTCCAACTAATAGCGGCATCATAATGACTGATTGCGGCTTTTGCCCTTCCGCTTTTTGTAGCTCACGGCCCATTAATAAATTGAATTTTTGATCGGTACCACCCAATTCTACATCTGCCTTTAATGCGACAGAGTCGTAACCTTGTAGTAAAGGATACATAAACTCGTGAATAGCAATTGACTGGCCGGCTGCATAACGCTTTTTAAAATCATCACGTTCCATCATACGTGCAACGGTTTGCTTAGAACCTAGACGGATCATACCAGCAGCACCTAATGGCTCTAACCAACTTGAGTTAAACTCAATGCGAGTTTTGGCTGGGTCAAGGATTTTGAAAACTTGCTCTTTGTAAGTCTCAGCATTTGCAAGTACATCTTCACGAGTTAATGGAGGACGAGTGTTATTCTTACCACTTGGGTCACCTACCATTCCGGTGAAGTCACCAATCAAGAAAATAACCTCATGACCTAGCTCTTGAAAAGCACGTAACTTATTCAAAATAACAGTGTGGCCTAGGTGAATATCTGGAGCGGTAGGATCTGCACCTAGCTTAATTCTTAAAGGACGCCCTTCTTTAAGTTTTTCTAGCAGCTCAGACTCGACTAATATTTCGTCGGTACCACGTTTAAGTTCTGCTAACACTTGGTCTAAATCAGCCATTTCGGCACCTACTCCTGCAGCTTTAAAAAAATAAGAGGCCTATGTTACTTGTTAGCCACATTAATTGAAAGTGTGTACACTAAGGGGATTACAACGAAAAAGAGAAATTGGTACTCAGGTCAATGGCAAAGTTAATCACTTTATTCAAATTACTGCCAAAAGCGCATCAAATTGCACTCAGTTTATTAGTAATTTTCACGATGATTATCGTGCTATTCCCCTCTGATGATGTCCAAGCGTCAAAACAAGTCACTTCTGGTAGTGTTGATATCTCTGCTCGCATTAATGCACAACACACTAATCAAGATAATACTCAGTCATCATCACCAAATAAACAGTCTGAATATTCTGTGCCACTTGCATTTAGAACGCCCACTCCGCCAGGCCAATCTCGTCAATCCACAGCGTCTGAAATGACACGACAAGAGACGGATACCTTAACGCCATCTAAAGACAGTAATCCTATTGCTAACCTTGACCCATTAGCGGTTTCGGATAATACCCTACTATCAACCCCAAAAGACCAAGAAAACGCAGTCCCGTATCGAGAAGCTGACTTACTGTCCCATAAAAGCTATAAAGTGGCCAAAGGAGATACCTTTGGCGGACTGGCAAACCGAGCAGGATTAACACCGCGAGATGTTTATCAAATCACTCGCTTGCCAAAGTCGAAGAAGAATTTATTAAAAATTATGCCCGGTGAAGAGCTCACTGTGACAAAGGATGCTCAGGGCGAAGTGACGCAACTGAGTTATCAGATGGATAAGATTTCCACCCTGGTGATAACGAAGAACCAAGATAAATTCGAAGAAAAGGTAACGGTTAAAACCATCACCTTAGAAACTAAATTTATCACAGCCAATATAAGCAGTAACTTTTGGAATGCTGCCGCCACTGCTGGATTATCAGCAAATCACATTATGCAACTGGCAAACATTTTTGGTTGGGATATCGATTTTGCCCTGGATATCCGTAAGGACGATCATTTTGCGCTGATGTTTGAAGAAGAATACGTTGATGGTCAATTTATCGGCACAGGGAATATTCTTGCTGCTGAGTTTTACAACCAAGGCGAACGATATACCGCAGTTAGATACACTGACGGAGAATATTATTCAGAATCAGGTGATAGCATGCGTAAAGCATTCTTACGCTCTCCAGTTGATTTTAAGTACGTCAGCTCTAATTTTAACCCGCGCCGACTACACCCTGTGACAGGGCAAGTGAAAGCGCACCGAGGTGTCGACTATGTTGCCGCTATTGGTACGCCAATTAAAGCTGCAGGTCGTGGTAAAGTGGTTGAGGCTAGCTACAACAAATACAACGGTAATTATGTTTTCATTAAGCATAACGATACTTACACAACCAAATATTTGCACTTAACCAAAAGAAAAGTAAAACGTGGCGATACCGTAAAACAAGGTCAAATTATTGGTACCTTAGGTAAAACGGGCCGTGTGACTGGCGCACACTTGCATTATGAATTTATCGTTAATGGTGTGCACCGTAATCCCCGCACAATAAAGCTGCCAAAATCACAGCCTATTGATAAAAAAGAGAAGTCACAGTTTGATGCGTTAAGTAAGCAATTAATGGCTAAAATCGAGCAAAACAAGCAATTGCATTACGCCAGTAACTCGACAAACTAGCATTCAATGCGCAGCCTTGAATCCACCTCTTATCGTAATACTAGAAGTTAATATTTACGGCGAGTATTTACCATGAGTATTGGCTGCCTTTTTTATGACTACAAAGATAATGAGCATTACCATGAATGCAACGAACGCTATATCTCAGAAACAAACTCACACAACTCAAACTGACGGCAACAACAAGCAGTCGTCAGGTTACTTCATAGGGTTAATGTCTGGCACTAGCATGGATGGCATTGATGCTGTATTGGTTGACTTCTCAAATAATCAAATCGAGCTAATAGCAACTCATACCCTTGAAATTCCTGCTCATATATTAAATAACCTACATCGTTTATGCTCCCCAAATTCTGATGAAATTAATATTATGGGAAGAACAGATCGCGCAATGGGACTGTTATTTGCCCAAGCAGTTAATGAGCTAGTCGACCGTGCGGGAATTGATAAGTCAGCAGTTACTGCCATTGGCAGTCACGGGCAAACAATTCGGCATATGCCTAATTTAGAGCAAGGCTTTACGCTGCAAATTGGCGATCCTGAAACCATCGCCGTTGAAACCGATATTAATGTTATTGCAGATTTTCGTCGTAAAGATATTGCTTTAGGTGGACAAGGCGCACCGCTTGTTCCAGCATTTCATCATGCCAGCTTTGCTCAGAAAGATTGTCACCGCTTTATTCTCAATATTGGAGGCATAGCGAACATTACTTACCTCAATGGAGACAGTGAAGCAGTCATTGGGTTTGACACAGGCCCAGGTAATACTTTGATGGATGCGTATATTAATCAAGAGTTACAACGCCCTTTTGATGAATCAGGACAATGGGCAGCCTCTGGTAACACCGACCCAGCGTTTCTAAAGCAACTTTTATCTCACCCCTACTTCGCATTGGATTACCCTAAAAGTACGGGCCGAGAGTTATTTAACCAGGCGTGGCTTGAACAGCAATTGGCTAACTTCTCTCATCTGCAACCTGCTGATATTCAGTCCACGTTACTTGACTTAACCTGTTACTCTATTGCTAACGACATTCAGGCCATTGCTAAAAATGGAGAAGTGTTTGTCTGCGGTGGTGGCGCTTTAAATTCAGAGTTAATGAAGCGACTTAAGCAATTACTGCCTCAATTGTCACTTTCTACCACCAGCGACATTGGTATCGACCCTAAATGGGTTGAAGGAATCGCTTTTGCATGGCTTGCAATGCGCCATGTATTAGGCAAAACAGGGAACTTACCCGCAGTGACAGGGGCCAAACGAGCCGCTATTTTAGGTAATTTTTACAGCGCTTATTAACCATTACCTTCACTCAATAACATGATGCAGCGACGAATGAAAATACATCGCTGCAGCCTTCCCATTTGCATCACTCAAGCTCCCATCAATTTATCAATGATGTTCAATTGAATTTATAAAGGTTTACTGCTTAACTCTTTGTGGACGTAAATTGTGTTTTAAACAGCAGTATTCAATTTTTATAAGGACATTTAAATGAGTATTCAGCAAAAAATGTTAGCAGAGTTCATTGGTACTTTGTGGCTCGTATTAGGAGGTTGTGGTAGTGCCGTTATCGCTGCGGCATTTCCGGATGTCGGCATTGGGTTATTAGGTGTTGCCTTAGCATTTGGGTTAACCGTTCTTACGATGGCCTTTGCAATTGGTCATATTTCAGGGTGCCACTTAAACCCAGCTGTATCTTTTGGATTATGGGCTGGCGGTCGTTTCCCGACTGCGGAACTAGCGCCATATATCCTTGCCCAAGTCGCGGGGGGGATTGCAGGTGCAGGGGTGTTGTTTTTAATCGCGAGTGGTCAAGATGGTTTTAGTCTTGCAGGTGGGTTTGCATCAAATGGATTTGGCGAACATTCACCAGGCGGTTATAGCATGACATCCGTGCTGATCACAGAAGTGGTCATGACCTTATTCTTTTTATTAATCATACTTGGCGCGACAGACGCACGTGCTCCAGCTGGCTTTGCTCCCATTGCCATAGGTTTAGGCTTAACTTTAATCCATTTAATCAGTATTCCTGTTTCTAACACATCTGTAAATCCAGCTAGAAGTACTGGTCCTGCGCTTTTTGTTGGAGACTGGGCATTGTCGCAGTTATGGTTATTCTGGGTTGCGCCAATCGCTGGGGCGATTCTCGCAGGTATGATCTTCCGCTTTTTTGAGCAACCCGCCGAGCATTAATATATTGAGTGAGACTATATCTATCAAAGAGCACCGAGTGTGCTCTTTTCTTTTTCAATTTAGCAGTCAATGTTATCATGACTCAATTGCGTTACTGTACGCCACATTTGCGACACCTTGTTATGAGAGCCAACCATGAGCAGCAAAATGAAATCAATTGCCGACCAACTTAATATGACCCCTGAAGCACGCTATGACTATTTAGTTGAGCAAGTTAAACAAGAACAACAAATCTGGAGCCTGCAAGATCAAGATGGCTGTGTCATGCTAACAACAGAAGATGAAGATTGTATCCCGATGTGGCCATCTGAAGAAGCGGCAAAACTTTGGGCTGTTGAAGAGTGGAAAGATTGTGAACCACTATCAATTCCATTAAGTGAATTCCAACAACGTTGGGTGTCTGGTATGGAAGAAGATGACCTATTTGTTGCCGTTTTCCCCGTTCAAGAAGATCTGGGTGTTGTTATCCCACCTTATGAACTTGACCAACGTTTAACGCCAAAGAAGCAAGCTAAACATTAATCGAGTTTTATCATTTACGCTGTAGCTGGCTAAATGCTCAATCAGTGCACTTATAATGAGTACTTATAATGAGCATTTATGAAGCGTGCTTAATAAGCTTAGTTTTTAATGCCCTCAGCCGTTGCAGCGCAAATGATGAAGTAAAACAAGGCGTAACTGTCGAAGTAATAAACAAAAGAATAATAAACAATAAAGTTAAGGCGTTATGACTGATAATAAAAACAACCCTCAACAAGAAACTGAACTTAACACTGACAACCGTACGTCTGATCAACTTTCAGAAGTGACAGACAGCGCACCAGCACCTCAAGAGCAAGACAAACCTCTCTTTCCTAAGCGACTCATCGCGTTAATGTGTGTGTATGTTATTACCTCTGTCAGCGGTTTGATGGCTCAACAAGGGGTTTTATTATGCATATTGACCTTGATGATGGTGCTAGGTGTTGCTGGTAGACAAAAAGCTGCACTTTATATGCTGCGAGCCTATGCCATATTACAACTCGCGTTATACAGCGCTTTACCAGCCATCATGTATGATCCCGATAATATCGTTGCAGGCCCCACGACTGTTGATTTTGGATTTATGCAAATGGTGTTATCTGACTGGGTCATCTTTACAGTTTTAATCGTACTTGCATTAATACAGGTATGGATAAGTTTTGATAAAGCAGTTTTAAAGTGGTTCAAACCTAGAATGAACTTTAATATTATCAGCTAATAACAGCTAAACCCTGCCATTCAGATATGAAAAAAGCCGTCTTTAGACGGCTTTTTTATGACTTGTAAACTGTTAAAAGCTTAAACCGAGAAGCTCGCTCCACAACCACAGGTGGTTGTTGCATTAGGGTTTTTAACGAAAAAGCGTGAACCCTCAAGGCCAGAAGTGTAATCAACTTCGCCCCCAACCAAGTATTGAAGACTCATAGGGTCGACAACCAGTTGAACTCCTTGCTTTTCAATCGTGAAGTCCCCTTCGTTCACTTTTTCATCGAAAGTAAAACCGTATTGAAAACCTGAACAACCGCCACCTGTTACGTATACACGAAGCTTTAATTCAGGGTTCTGCTCTTCTTCTAACAGTCCCTTCACTTTCGTTGCCGCAGCGTCTGTAAATTGAATTGGCATTGCTGCATCTGTTTGTTCAGTCATTACTACCTCTTACTTCAGTTTCAGGTCGGAATTATCTATTACCTGACTAATTTGTTCAAGTATTACTCTTAGTTCTTTTTTAGCTTTCTAGTAACTCTGCGATCTCAAACGTTTGCTCAATACGTCCCCCTTTCACACCTCGGGTTGCATTGACTTGAACGACAGCTTTAATTCTCTGTAAATCAAACCCTTGAGGTAAGCTAATCTCTGCATCAAACATTTGGAAGTAACGAAAACCAAAATTAAACTTTTCAATGTCGAGATCATTTAATGAAATTTCAATTTGTTCATTATCTTGAACGCCAACAAGTACCACATCAGCCACACCCTTCACGCTATTTTTACGTTTTTGTAGCTGAGTTAAAATCAAGCGTAATTGATAACGGTTTGGCAATAAACCTTTAGAAAGTTCAAGACCATGAATGGCAATGCCATCGACTTCCTTCTCCGGCGACATCAAGCTGCGATAAAATGCCAACTCTTGCTCTAGGTTTTTCTGTTTCTGAATTTGTTTACTGAACATTTGCTTCATATTTGCATTGGCTTCTTTTTCAATCGCTAATGCCATTTCAAGGCGAGAAACCACATGGGATTGACGTTTAAGTTCAGTATTTAGGCTAGTGATTTCTGCCGATGTTTGCTCTGGTTCCACCACCTCAGCAATAAACACCGTGTGGCTTAACACACCAATAAGAAAGCTCACGGCAATGAGTGCAGTTAGATATAAGCCAGACGAGCGAAATTTACGTTCTTGAACTTGCAAGCGGTCAAGCAAGCGATGATAATTTAGCATTAGGTAACAAGCCCTTAATAAAATACAATGACAACAATTCGCCCTTAAATGGATCTTAGGCAATACAGTGCAAATTAAGATAAATAAAGCCGCTATTATTCACGCCAAAGCTGCGACACGCAAATATCTTCGTAATGATTTGAGAGATAAGCTTTCTCAAGCGAAGATTAGTGCGCAACTTTGCGTCATAGCACTGCTATTTGCCATTATTGCATCTGGGGTCATAATCCTATTTCGGCTTGCGCTGGGTTGGGCTCAAGAACATACCATTCCAGAAGCAACAGATTTTTCAAGCGCTGTAAGTGATTGGCGAACTTATTTGCCTATTGTTGGTGCCTTACTCATATGGGTTGTAGCAGGCATTGGTTCAAAGCGGTACCGTCGAATGGGCATTGCTTATGTACTGCATCGTTTCAAGCTACATTATGGCAAAGTGCCGCTTCAATCGGCTCCTGGACAGTTTTTTCAAGCGCTCATTGCTTTAATCGCCAACTTCTCAGTGGGTAAAGAAGGCCCAGCGATTCACCTAGGAGCGACCAGCGCGAGTTACCTTGCTGAAAAATTCAAGCTTCCTGATAACAGTGTACGTATTATGTGCGCTAGCGGTATTGCTGCTGGTATCGCCGCCATTTTCAACGCTCCACTGGCTGCCGTGTTATTTGTATTTGAAGTCATAGTCCGTGAATACAAAATCCATTATTTTTTCCCCATTATGCTATCAGCAATTTGCGGAGCACTTTCAAGCCAACTGGTGTTTGGTAACATCCACGAATACGATCTCATTACGGTGACTCGTATCCCGCTTGATCATTACCCCATCCTAGCGCTTGGGGGCATCGTACTTGGCTGCGCAGCCGCAGGGTTTAATCATTCATTATTAAAGATGACGGCAATTGGCCAACATTGGCCACTTATTTATCGCTTAATGATAGCAGCAAGTGTCACAACGCTTATTGGACTGTTCTTGCCTCAAGCGTTAGGCTCTGGTGATTTAGCGATTCAAGCAACCATTATTGATAATCCGAGTTTACTGTTTTTACTCGCACTATTAGTGGGTAAAATTATTGCCACTATTGCAGCAATAGGCTTTGGTATTCCAGGTGGTTTAATCGGCCCACTTTACGGGATTGGTGCGCTTATTGGGGCAATACTCGCACTAGTAAGTGCGATATTTTTTCCATCTATTGCACCATATGTGGGGCTATATACCGTCATTGGCATGACTGCCATGATGGGCGTATGTCTCAGTGCGCCTTTAGCTGCTTTAGTTGCACTATTAGAATTGACCAACGACGCCTCAATCATCCTTCCTGCAATGTTTGTAACCATTCCTGCTTTTTTGATTGCCTATCAGGGCTTTAATACAAGCTCGGTCTTTTTAAAACAGCTGGATATTATGGGGCTTGGATATAAAGTCCCACCGGTGAATCAAGGATTACAGAAAAAAGGCGTGCGTGCTTTAATGGATAGACGTTTTGTTATCGTCAATGATAATGACGATCTATTGCTAGAAGTCATGAAACGGGCAGAAGGCAGACCGGTATTAGTCAGAAATGCAGAATCTCAAATTCAAATGTTGAGCCTTGAAATGCAATCCTTTGAAGATTCAACCACCTTGTCACGCCATGTTATGCAAGGATTTCCAGATACTGCCACTCTCAATGAAGTATATGAGTTGCTGTCGATTAAGCGTCGTGGCGAAGTGTATATTTACCGAGACAATAATCAGCATATTGTGGGGGTTATTAGCTGGGCAAACCTATGGCAAGAAATCCGCTCAGGTCAGGTGTAATCAGTATATCAAAACACTGAATTGCTCTTAGTTCATCGTCATTACCTATTGTTATCGTATCGCTAATCTGTGTTATGTCTAAAAAGTGATAAATAATCATTAGCGAGATTTAATATTCATTCACTCTCTGTTAAAATCTCGCCTCAGCCACCCTACATAACCACAGAATAAATAGCCCTATTTATTCTCCTAATAATTGGAAATCAGGCTGATGACACAGTTTAGCGGTTCTCACATTCTTTCAGTTAATCAACTGGATCTTGATGCAATCAATACTATTTTTAATGTCGCTGAAGACATGACGCCTTACGCTTTACGAGAAAAGCGCACTAAGGTGTTAGACGGTGCAATTTTAGGTAATTTGTTTTTTGAACCTAGCACACGTACCCGAGTCAGTTTTGGCTGTGCATTTAACTTACTTGGCGGTCATGTTAGAGAAACAGTCGGGATGGGCTCATCATCTTTATCTAAAGGTGAGTCGTTATACGATACCGCAAGAGTGTTATCGACATACTCCGATGTGATTGCAATGCGTCACCCTGAACCTTTTTCAGTAAAAGAGTTTGCCGAAGGCAGTCGAGTACCAGTCATTAATGGTGGCGACGGCTCAAACGAGCATCCAACTCAAGCACTACTGGATTTATTTACCATCCAAAAAGAATTAAGCCATCATGGACAAGATATTAGCGGAATGCATATCGCGATGGTTGGTGACTTAAAACATGGGCGAACTGTGCATTCTTTATCACGGTTACTTTGCATGTATAAAGACATTCAATTCACATTAATTTCCCCAACTGACCTAGCAATGCCTGACTATGTGATCAGTGACATTGAAAATGCTGGTCATAAGATCACAATAACAGATCAGTTAGAAGGTAATTTACATCAAGCTGATATACTCTATCTGACTCGTATTCAGGAAGAACGCTTCCCATCACAAGATGAAGCGGACAAATATCGCGGTAAGTTTAGATTAAACCACAGTATTTACACGCAACACTGTAAATCCAATACTGTGATTATGCATCCATTACCTCGTGACTCACGCGCGGCAGCAAATGAATTAGATAATGATTTAAATAGCCACCCAAGTCTGGCCATATTCAGACAAGCGGACAATGGGCTACTTATTCGAATGGCACTTTTTGCGTTAACGCTTGGTGTTGAAAACGAGTTAAAACAACACGAGTGCCCAGTTAATTGGTATTCACGAAAAGCTGATAGATAGTCAGCTGAAGAAATTAGAAGGATTTCACATGACCCGCTCAGAAGCGCTTTTTGAACAAGCAAAACAAACCATCCCTGGTGGCGTAAACTCACCAGTCCGTGCCTTTAATGGTGTTGGTGGCTCGCCACTTTTCATCGAAAAAGCTGATGGTGCTTATATTTACGATGCTGATGGCAAAAAATATATCGACTATGTTGGTTCTTGGGGCCCGATGATTTTAGGCCACAACAACCCGCAAATCCGCCAAGCAGTATTAGAAGCGGTAGAGAACGGTTTATCATTTGGTGCGCCAACTGAACTTGAAGTAAAAATGGCTGAAAAAGTTATTGAAATGGTGCCATCAATCGAACAAGTTCGTATGGTCAGTTCTGGTACTGAAGCCACAATGAGTGCGATTCGCTTAGCACGTGGTTTCACCAACCGTGACAAAATCTTAAAGTTCGAAGGTTGTTACCATGGTCATGCTGATTGCTTATTAGTTAAAGCTGGCTCTGGTGCTTTAACCCTTGGTCAACCAAGCTCTCCTGGTATTCCTGAAGACTTTGCTAAGCACACACTAACAGCTGTTTATAATGACTTAGACTCAGTTAGAGCTATCTTCAATGAACATCCTGAGGCTATCTCTTGTATCATTCTTGAGCCTGTTGCTGGCAACATGAACTGCATCCCTCCTGTTGAGGGCTTCCTTGAAGGCTTACGTGCAATTTGTGATGAGTTCGGTGCATTAATGATCATTGACGAAGTCATGACGGGTTTCCGCGTATCTAAAAGCGGTGCACAAGGCCACTACAATGTGAAGCCAGATCTTACGACGCTAGGTAAAGTTATTGGCGGCGGCATGCCAGTCGGTGCTTTTGGTGGCCGTAAAGATGTGATGCAGTACATTGCTCCTACGGGCCCTGTGTATCAAGCAGGTACGTTATCAGGTAACCCTATTGCCATGACTGCGGGTCTAGCGCAAATGGACGCATTATGTCAGCCTGGCCTTTACGAAGAATTAACCGCTAAGACCAAGCGCATTGCTGAAGGCTTTAAAGCGGCTGCTGATAAGCATGGTATTCCATTAAGCATTAACCAAGTGGGCGGTATGTTTGGTTTCTTCTTTACTGAAGACACAAACCCAATCACCAGCTTTGACCAAGTGACTCAATGTAACATGGATCATTTCCGTCATTTCTATCACTTAATGCTTGATGAAGGCGTTTACTTAGCACCAAGTGCTTATGAAGCTGGCTTCTTATCTATGGCTCATGGTGAAGAAGAGCTTGAATTAACACTTGCTGCTGCAGATAAAGCATTTGCTGCATTAAAGGCGTTATAACCCTTTGCTTGAGCGATGAGTTAAAATAGAAAAAAGGCGCATTATGCGCCTTTTTTATTCTGCTAAATCTTGCCGATTCACAAGTCATTCAGGTAAATGATTATATCGCTGGCACCTTGAACTGCTCACCATCAATCTCAAGTACAACATCTCTTGGTCTAATTTCGATGACCTTTAACTTGCCTTTAATACTGTCACCTTCTTGAAGCTCTTTACCGTCAACATTCAACCAACGATTTTCTGCTGCAGAAGAATACACATGGGCCTGAATAGAAAACTCTGGCACTTGTAGTTGCACACTGGCAGGTAATTGACCATAGCGAGGGATTTCATCTTTTTTCGGTTCAGGGATCGGGTCAAGCTTTTGTTCTGTCACAGGTGCATTCGCTGATTGCTCATATTCAACTTCTTTTAAAGCAGCTTCAAACGCTGCCATTAAGTTATTGGAATTATCTACAACATTGGCATTTTCATCTGGATTGATTGACGCCTGTTGTGGCGCTTGAGCTTGTTGCTCAAAATTGACATCACTTGCCGCAGCACTCACTTTTAATTTCAGGGCATCTAAGTCTGAGGCAGTTTTGTAATTTGAGTTTGCACCAAGAATAATTGCATCTTCACCATACAGTGCTTGCAGCTCAGCAGCCGTTAACGGAATGTCATTGTTGGCAGCATTAGCGCTAGGTGATTCATTAAGACGAGTTTCCGCTTGAGCAGCTCTTGATACCGATGCTGCAAGCGTTTCTGTTGATGAGTTCGATGTGGTCTCTCTTGGTACAGCTCGAGATTTTGCTGGCGCAAATAAACTTGGCTCTGCTTGACTCGCCGTCACAACGCCTCGATTATCATTCAACCGATAATCATAGACCACATCAGTCACAGACTGTTCTTCTCTCTGATTTACCGCCTGTCTTGAACGATATTCAGGTTGGTTTAGCGGCTTTGCAACTGGTAAAGCCACTTTATTAGCGATTCTAATTTCAGCTTGCTTTTCTTCAGCTGAATTAACGTTAACTTGCGAGCTTGTAACAGCAGGCGTGCCGGACACATCAGGCTTTAATAATTTTGCCAGTCCCCACGCTGCCAAAATACCTATTATAATGACCGCAATTAATAGTAAATATTTAACCCAAGATTTAGCAGCGCCAACTTGCTGGTAATTTGCCCTTGGAGTTAATACTGCATCAGGAAGCTCACCCATTTGTTGCTGTTTTTCTTTCGTCACAGCATCTAATAAAATAGACATTAACTACGTCCTGATCTTTGAGTTAACCTTGGCCCTTTCTGGCTCAGATACAGGTTAAGTTGCACTAATGTTTGATTCCCAGCAATACCATCAGCCTTTAGACCATGCAATCTTTGAAAATCCATCAAGGCTTGCTCTAGAGTAGAATCAAAATCATTCACTAATCTTGCCGTTCTATGCTCTATCAATGCCAAACTGTTCTCTAACCATTGTATTTGAGACAAGCTCGATGTGCGGCTTATTTCTCGAGGCAACGTGCTGTCTGAGTGCCATAACAGTTCAAAGGTGCCACTGAAGTATCGATTAAACCAGTCTTTACTCACCCACAATTGTTGTTCACTGAGTTGCAGTAAAATTTGTTCACCTTCTCTTGCAACCACAACTCCGTAAAAAGGCTGTGCTTGTTGATCTTGAAGATATACCACTGCTGGGTAATTTAACCTTGAAATACTATTCCAATTGCCTTGCTGCTGATGACACATTAAGCCTTGTTGCTGCGCAGCCTGACAAGCGGTTAGCCCGATAATGGGTTGTTTATCCCACAAGGCAAATAAACCCGCGAAGGCGTTATCAATACTGCGGCTTTGAGACATAGCTGCTCGTAATATGGTTTGATTACCGCTTGGCTGTCGAGCTGACTCGCTTGATTGAGTTTGAGGAATTGACTGTTTAGCCCTTTCACCACTCGAAGACATATCTGATGAATTGCCAATAAAGAAGTATAAAGATGAGCCAAAAGCTAACACTAAAGAAGCTGCAATAATCATCGGCCATTTATTTGAACTTTCAGTGGGTAAATCACCTAAAACTTCGGCAGCAGCTAGCTTAACCATATGGTGATCAATCGGCACTTTAGATTGGCCATAACCCGCCATTAAAGCTCTTTCACATAACAGATTGGTTAATCTAGGGATCCCGCCACTGAATTTATGCAATGCTTTACACGCTTTTTTAGTAAATAACGGTTCAAAACGCCCCGCTACTTGTAATCGGTGCTGAACATACAATTGGATTTCTTCAACTGTTAAGGGTAATAAATGATAACGCGCTGTAATACGCTGTGCTAATTGACGGAGTTCTTGTCGTTTTAATAATTGCTGCAACTCAGGCTGGCCAATTAATATGACCTGCAATAGTTTTTTGGTGTCCGTTTCTAAATTAGTTAACAGGCGCAGTTGCTCAAGTACCTCAGCACGAAGATGTTGTGCTTCATCAATAATTAACACTGTGTTGCGATTATTTTGATGATTATTTAGCAAATACTGACTGATTAAATCTGTTAACTGCTTAATAGATGGGTTCTCACCATAGCTAATACCTAGCTCATCACATAAGGTTGCCAACAATTCTTGTTCAGTCAGTGATGGGTTAAGAATAAAGGCTGTATCGGTATTTTCAGGGAGCTGTTTCAGCAAACAACGTGATACTGTCGTTTTCCCTGTTCCAACCTCACCCGTTAATAATACAAAGCCACCCGTCTCACCTAGTCCATAGGTCAGGTGCGCTAAGGCCTCTCTGTGACGATCACTGAGAAACAAATAATGCGGGTTGGGTGCGATTGAAAATGGATTATCATTTAATCCATAAAATGCTTTATACATCTGGCCAAAAATCCTTATTTAAAACTGACGGCTCACGTTATAGCTTGCGCTGATACTTGTCAAAATTTAGCCGTAGAAATGTTACTCGTGATAAGCTTTAGGTATAAAATTATAATGACGAAGCCAGTAACACAACCTGCTTCTATTTATCTGTTTCATTATCATACTTTGGATATGTCACTTTATGAAAACCTATCTTGTGGGCGGCGCGGTACGTGACTCACTTTTATCACTTCCTATCAAAGATAAAGATTTTGTCGTTGTAGGCAGTACCGTAGAGCAAATGTTTGACTTAGGCTATAGCCAAGTAGGCAAAGACTTTCCTGTTTTTTTACATCCTAAGACTCAACAAGAATATGCGTTAGCACGAACTGAGCGAAAAAACGGACAGGGTTATGCAGGCTTTAGTTGTGATGCCAACCAAAACGTGACATTAGAAGAAGACTTACTCAGAAGAGATTTAACGATTAATGCGATGGCTCAGGATGAGTCAGGTAACATTACCGACCCTTATGGTGGCCAAAAAGATATTGAAGCGCGTGTCCTTAGACATGTATCAAGTGCATTTATTGAAGATCCGTTAAGGGTATTAAGGGTTGCCCGTTTTGCCGCTAGATTTGCTCATTTGGATTTTGACATCGCGAGTGAAACAATGGCATTGATGACTCAGATCACCGAGTCAGGAGAACTTGAATTTCTCACCCCTGAAAGAGTGTGGCAAGAGGTAGATAAAGCGTTATCAACTGAACGACCTGAAGTGTTTTTCCAACAACTTAGAAAGTGTGGCGCTTTAGCGGTTTTATTCCCGGAAATCGATTGCTTATTTGGCGTTCCACAACCTGAAAAATGGCACCCTGAAATCGACAGTGGTATTCATACTATGATGGTATTGCAGGCAGCGACGAAACTGAGCACTAATAAAGCAATACGTTTTGCAGCCTTGGTTCATGACTTAGGTAAAGGCATCACACCAAAAGAGTTATGGCCTAAGCATCATGGTCATGGTCAAAAAGGCTTACCTATTATCAAAAAGCTATGTCAGCGCCTTAAAACACCCAATGAATTCAAAGAGCTTGCACTATTGTGTAGTGACCAACATCAAAATATACACAATGCTGATGAGCTAAGGCCTGAAACCATTATCAAAATTTTTGATAAAGCAGATTTTTGGCGTAAACCACATCGCTTAGATGACTTATTAATTTGCTGCCAAGCGGATATTCAAGGCAGAACGGGGTTTGAAAATGCTGATTACCCTCAAAGTGATTACCTGAAAAAGTGTTTCATTCTTGCACAAGAAGTCAATGTACAAGAGGTGATTAAAGCAGGCTTTCAAGGTAAAGAGATCAAACAACAATTATCGGTTCGAAGAATTGAGGCAATAAAGCAATTTAAGCAAACTTTGCAAGCCCAAACTTAGTACCAATGGCGCCTTGATGTATTCTTTCAATGAATTCAATACCTAAACTAATCAGCTAAATGTTGAAGCCATTAAAATCTGAATCTGGTGCCGTTTTAAGCAGTTTTAGCCTAAATGATAAGTAAATATGCTTCAATCCATTAGATTTACGATGTTTTTTGTCACTTTTATTGTTATTTGGTATAGCAAAATTTAAAAGCTGTGACATAATTAAACGGCTGCTGGGTATTGTACCTCAGCAATTTATACAACCTATAATGAAGGGATTTTCCATGAACAAGAAAGTATTAATGATTGCTGGTGTTGCTATGACTGCTCTTTTAGGTGGCTGTGCTAACACTACTGCTCTTGAAGAAAGTGTTGCTAACCTAGGTAACAAAGTAGATCAACTATCTGCTGAAGTTAGCTCTTTAAAATCTGATCAAAGCAAAATCGCTGCTGATGTTAAAGATGCAAAAGCTGCATCAATGGACGCACAAGCAGAAGCTAAGCGTGCTAACGACCGTATCGACAACATGGCTTCTTCTTACAAAAAGTAAGAATACATGAAAATTAGCTTATTTATTTAGGTTGATTATTAAGGCTTGATAATACTGATTTGACTTAACCGTCATTGAATATTTCAAGCCTTAATTGTTTCTAGTGCGACATCTTTTTTGCTATTTCATTCATCTTCACTAGCAGTAATTCAATAGTAACAACATAACCCTATCAGCGCTTCTTTAGGTGCAGTAACACATAATCAAACTCTAGTTGTTCAAAGCTTGTTTGTTTAATTTGATGCGCCAACTCGTCGTTTACTCGCCAGCTAAGGTTATTCATATCTAATAAAGTTATTGCCTGTTCACCCGATACATCTGCATTAAACTTAATCTCGGTTGTGTTAATTATTTCAACATCTTTCGGTAGATTGAGTTGCTGCGGTTTTTCAAGCAAATTTTGATAGATTTTTTGCTTCAGCTGCCATAAATGTCTCGCGCCTGGTACAAGTAACAATAAAGCGCCATCTGGCTTTAACACTCGTAAACATTCTTTACCTTTTAGCTGCGCCTCAAAAACAGTCACAATATCTATTGCGTCAGATTTAAAAGGAAGCTTTTTAAACGGTGTTAACAATAAATTTGCTGGAGTGGTATCTTTACTCGCTGCAAATAAGGCATTGTCCGCCTCAGATACGCCCCAATGTGTAACATTATCTTCAGCTTGTGCTGATAGTGTTGATAATGATCGAATATAAAAACCATCATTACACTGATAATTCAGATGATTAACTTCGTCTTTGCCTTCCGCTACGTCAGAAAATACGCTCGATACTTGTTTAACTAACGGCGATAAAATACCTGATGCCTTCAAAAAACGTTTTGCTCTAAGCTGCTGCCTACTCTCGGAACTGCCTTTAAATTTAGGCGATGTGACAAACGACCAATAGCCTTGAGCATTTTTATCAATGTGATGTTTGTTATTGCAATAATAACCTTGAGATTGCTCATGTAACTGCAGCGATTCAGCACAAATCGGGCAAACTAATATTGAATCCATAACGAGAAAACATCCTTACAGTGGCAGTATTGGGTATGAGTTTTTCGAAGAAAAAGTGTAGGAAACAAAAAACGGGTGCTAGCACCCGTTTTTCAAGATAGCTTATTTTACAGGAAAATAAAGCCACATAATACGGCGCCTAGCATTAATCGATACAACACAAATGGTGTCATACCAATCTTACTAATGATTTTTAGGAAGAAGAAAATACAGGTATATGCAGCAACAAAAGAAACGGCAACGCCTAATAGTAATTCAGTGTAATCCATGGTGAGATCGCCAGAAATCACGTCTTTACTCATTAAAATAGCCGCACCTAAAATGACAGGAATAGACATTAAAAATGAAAAGCGAGCCGCTGCGTCGCGATTAAGACCTAGCATCAATGCTGCGGTAATGGTGATACCAGAACGTGAAGTACCCGGAATAATTGCCATAGCTTGCGCGAAGCCTATTAATAACGCTTTACGCCAACCCGTTTGATATTCAGTGAGTTCATTACGAGCCATTTTATCACCTACCCATAAAAGCAGACCAAAAATAACCGTCGTAATAGCAATCACACCAGGGCCACGTAAGTAAGTCTCAATTAAGTCTTTTGCCATGAAGCCAAAAAATACCGCTGGAAGTGTCGCTAGAATAATCCACCAAGCTAATTTACTGTCATCGGTGTGAACACCTTTCGTTATACTGGCAATCCAGGCTTTCAACATGGCCCAAATTTCTGTTCTAAAGTAAATCACAACAGCCAACAATGAACCTATATGCACTGCAACATCAAAGGCTAAACCTTGATCTTCCCAGCCTAAAATCTGCGAAGGTAAAATAAGATGAGCTGAACTTGAAATGGGTAAGAACTCTGTTAGCCCTTGAATAAGCGCTAAAAAGATAACCTGAAGCGTTTCCATGTTGTTCCTTTAAATATAATTAACGAGTCAGTATTGCTGGAAAGTCAAATTCTACAGGCCAGATATTCTGACTCGTTTTATCGTACTCTTCCCACAATGACTGGTATGTTTTAGTGTTTTTTGGATGCTGTAAACTCGGCGCAACTTCTGCAAGCGGCCATAATACAAAGGCATTATAAAGAATTTCACCACGGGGAAGCTCAATTGGAAATTGGCAAACCTCGTTGTCATAAAGCAGTAAATCGATATCTAAACTTCGCGGACTAAATTTTTTCTCGCCACGAATACGTCCATTTTGTTTTTCAATACGTTTAAAAGTGGCAACCACATCCGCAATACTCATTTCAGTATCTGCTGCAGCAACCATATTTAAAAAGTTAGTGCCATTAAAGCCCACAGCTTCACTTTCAAACATTCTTGATAGGGTTAATTGACCAAATTGTTCGTGTAGGTCAATTAGTCCCGACTGCATGTGCTCAACAGGATCAATGTTGGTGCCCAAGCTGATATAAATACGTGCCATTAACTCATCCGAAATTATACAGAGCGATTATGAATATTTGATTAATTGAAACATGTTAACTGTCAATTAAATGTGATTACCACTTAAATAAAGTCCATTAACGATGGACATCATATATGACCACGTTCAATGACTACGCCGACTGATTTTGCCGTTGGTACTGCACCCGGTTTCATAACAGCGACCTTTACCCACAAAACATTAAATTCATTGATTAAACAATTAGCGACCATTTCAGCAACGGTTTCAATCAACTCTATCGGCTTTTCAGTAATTAGCGCAGTTAAACGATTAGAGACAGTTTCATAACACAGAGCATGTTGATAATCGTCTGAAGCGGCAGCCAGTTTGTTATCCCAAGCCATATCTAAATCTATCAGTAATGTTTGGTGTATTTTCTTTTCCCACTCATAAATACCGATAACAGTTTCAACTTTTAGTTCGCGTATTAATACTTTATCCATGTGAACTCCACGGTTTACACGTCTTTTCATAAATATTTCAGCTGAAAAGGCTGAAAATTAACTCAAATAGCAGTTATTATAGATCTCGTCTTTTTCCTAAGCGATTTACGCAGTAGGATAACGGCTGTAATCTTTGAACGTGTCACGATGTAACAGAGCGTATTAACCCAATTATCAGGTTACGTCTCAAGTGAAATAAATTAATGGGCGATGATACCCTAAGAAGTGAAAGGAAACCAATTTGAGCGCAGTTACAATCACTATTTTGATGATTATAACCGCCTACTTAGCCGGTTCTATCTCAAGTGCAATTCTCGTATGTAAATTACGTGGTTTGCCAGATCCCCGCACGGAAGGCTCGGGGAATCCAGGCGCAACAAATGTGCTCAGGATTGGTGGTGCCAGTTCAGCGGCATTAGTGTTATTTTTTGACATGCTCAAAGGAGCAGCCCCAAGTTATTTTAGCTATGTGCTAGGACAAGATGCCGTTTCGTTAGGCTTAATCGCTATTGCAGCCTGTTTAGGCCATATCTACCCGATATTTTTTAATTTCCAAGGCGGTAAAGGTGTTGCTACAGCATTTGGTGCTATGGCACCGATTGGCGGGGATTTAGCATTATGTTTAATTGCCACATGGATAGTCTTTGTCTTTTTGACTCGTTATTCATCTCTTGCAGCTATCTTAACCGCCATACTCGCTCCCGTTTATACTTGGTGGCTTGATGACAGGTTTACCATTCCTGTTGCTATGCTGTCACTGCTAATTGTAATTAGGCATAAAGACAACATAAAGCGCTTACGTATTGGTGAAGAAAGTAAGTTATCGAGAAAAAAGAAAAGCATCAACTGAACACAATTGATTTAATCCCCTTCACACTGGATAGATAAAAAATCAAATAAAAAAACCTAAGCCGTAGCTTAGGTTTTTTTACGGGTACTTTAGCCGCTTACATTTAAAGCACCAAGCCTATTACACGTTATAAATATTAAATGGCATCTAACGTATCTAAAGGCCAGCGAGGCTGACCTTTCACTTCTAAATCTTCGGTTTGTCCTGCTTTTAGGCGCTGTAAACCAGCGAAAGCAATCATAGCGCCATTATCGGTACAAAATTCACCACGCGGATAAAATACCTCACCATTGAGCTTTGCCATCATAGTCGCGAGATTTTCTCTTAAACGAGTATTGGCGCTGACTCCACCTGCGACGACAAGTCGGTTATAACCGGTTAATTTAAGGGCTCGTTGACATTTTATCGCAAGCGTATCCACTACCGCTTCTTCAAACGCACGCGCAATATTAGCACGTGTTTGTTCATCATCAGGCTCTGCAGCAATTGTATTGGCAGTAAATGTTTTCAAACCTGAAAAACTGAAATTTAAGCCTGGTTTGTCTGTCATTGGTCTTGGGAACTTGTAACCCGCTTCGACACCTTTTGATGCAAGCTTAGCTAAGCGAGGTCCGCCAGGATAATCTAGCCCCATTAATTTAGCGGTTTTATCGAACGCTTCACCTGCCGCATCATCCACTGATTCGCCTAACACTTCGTATTGGCCGATACCATCGACCTTAACAAGCATCGAGTGTCCGCCAGATACCAATAAAGCAAGAAAAGGAAACTCTGGCGCATCATCTTCAAGCATCGGCGCAAGTAAATGCCCTTCCATGTGATGTACACCAATCGCAGGTTTATCCCATGAATAGGCTAAAGAGCGACCTACACATGCCCCCACTAATAAAGCACCAATTAAGCCAGGGCCTTTGGTAAAGGCAATACCATCAATGTCATCGACCGTTGAATTGGCCTCTTTTAACGCTTGCTTAATTAATGGGACAATTTTACGAACATGATCTCGTGAGGCTAACTCAGGTACAACGCCGCCATAATCAGCATGTAACTTTACTTGACTATATAAAGCATGTGATAACAATCCTTGCTCGTCATCAAACACAGCAATTCCTGTTTCATCACAAGATGTTTCAATACCTAAAACCCGCATAGCAGCTCATCTTCCTAAAAATGTAAGGGCGGCAATTCTACCTCTTGATGAGAGGTTATTCCAGTCATCAAGGGACTAACTGCAAAATATGACAAGCCAATTACACAAAGTCGCCCATAAAGGGGGTTTACAAAAGCATCATTATCGGTGTAGAATTTCGCACCATTTTAAATAGCCTTGGTTAATCTACCTTTGATGGTAGTGCCAAATTAACTACACCTAAGGGGTGATGGCGTATGCCAATTATTAAAGTACGTGAAAACGAACCATTCGACGTAGCTCTTCGTCGTTTCAAGCGCTCTTGTGAAAAAGCAGGTATCTTAGCTGATGTTCGCGCTCGTGAATTCTACGAGAAGCCAACTTCTGCACGTAAGCGCGCAAAAGCTGCCGCTGTTAAGCGTCTAGCTAAGAAGCTTTCTCGCGAAAACGCACGTCGCGTACGTTTATACTAATCTCATTATGAGCCTAGTTGAACAGCTAAAAGACCAAATGAAAGAAGCCATGCGTGCCAAAGATAAGGCTCGTTTGGGGACTATTCGTATGGCATTGTCTGCCGTTAAACAGATTGAAGTGGATACCCGCGAAACTCTGACTGACGAACAAACAATAGCCGTTTTAACCAAAATGGTAAAACAACGTCGCGATTCTATTGCTCAATATGAGTCAGCAGGTCGCCCGGAGTTAGCAGCATCTGAAGCAGAAGAGATTCAAGTTATTGAAACTTTCTTGCCTTCTCCTTTAACAGAAGAAGAAGTTGCGGCAATTATTGATGAAGCTATCGCTCAGGTAGGTGCATCATCCATGGCGGATATGGGCAAAGTAATGGGAGCATTAAAATCTAAAGTTCAAGGCCGTGCAGATATGGGTGCCATTGGCAGCCAAATTCGTGCTAAATTAAACTAGTTAAATTTTAATGTTGAATAAGCCGTGCATTATTGCGCGGCTTGTTTGTTTTATCTACATGGTAATGCGAGACCTATAGCATTTATGGCGATACCTCGTGACTTTATCAATGAGCTCATAGCTCGCACAGACATTGTTGATCTGATTGATCATCGTGTTCCTTTGAAAAAAGCAGGGAAAAATCACTCTGCGTGTTGTCCTTTTCATAGCGAAAAATCACCTTCATTTACCGTGAGTCAAGATAAGCAGTTTTATCACTGTTTTGGCTGTGGTGCCCATGGCAATGCCATCGATTTTATTATGGAATATGATCGATTGGAGTTTGTTGATGCCATTGAGGAACTCGCTGGTAAATTGGGATTAGATGTACCAAGAGAACAAGGTACGGGTCCCAAAAAAGATCAAGGTTTGAGTCGCGATTTATATCAATTGATGGAAGAAGCCAATCTTTACTATCAAAGTCAATTGCGCCAGCACTCAGACAAGCAAAAAGTCATCGACTATTTAGATTTTCGCGGACTGTCTTCAAAAGTAGTAGAGCAATTTGGAATAGGTTTTGCGCCAGATGGTTGGGATGGTCTATTAGGTAGATACCGTCAAAACCAAGCTGCACAAGACAAGTTGCTAACTGCTGGCATGCTAATCGCCAATGATAACGGTAAGCGCTATGACCGGTTTAGAGATCGGTTAATGTTTCCAATTCGCGACCGCAGAGGTCGTGTAGTTGGCTTTGGTGGTCGAGTTTTAGGCGATGGAACACCAAAGTACTTGAATTCGCCAGAAACGCCCATATTTCATAAGGGCAACGAGCTTTACGGCCTTTATGAGTTAAAACAGCGTCATCGAGATCCACAACAAGTGTTGATTGTTGAAGGATATATGGACGTTGTTGCATTAGCCCAATTTGATGTAGATTATGCTGTTGCTTCATTAGGTACTGCGACAACAGCTGAACAATTTCAGTTACTTGTACGTAGTGCTAAAGAAGTCATTTGTTGCTACGACGGTGATAAAGCAGGTAAAGCCGCTGCTTGGCGTGCACTTGAAACTGCACTGCCCTTATTAAAGCCAGGTGATGTGGTTCGGTTTATGTTTTTACCCCAAGGCGAAGATCCAGATACGATGGTTCGTCAAGTTGGTAAAGACGGTTTTGAAAAATTAATGCTCGATGCGCTCGACTTGCCCGCATTCTTATTTGAGACATTAACAGCCCAATATGGCACAGATAAAAGTGCACTGGCCAAACAAGCCATTACACTCATTGAACGAGTACAAGATACCGTTCTACAGAATTTACTCTTAGAGAATCTTGCGCATAAAATTGGTATGAATAGCGCAGATGATTTAAAGAAAAAATTGGGTTTTGCTGTTAAACAACAGCAGCCTATGAATAAAAAGGGCTTACAAGGTCGTGGTACGCCATTGCGATTAGCAATTGCATTATTAGTGCAACGTCCTGAATTAGGGTTTGGCCTAGCTGCTCAACCCGCATTAGCCCATTTGCAAATCCCTGGCATTGCATTGCTCATTGATTTGCTAAACTTAACTCGTGAACAACAGTTTAACAGCGCACAACTACTTGAGATGTATCGAGAGCACGAACAAAAAAGTGCCTTGATAAAATTGGCCCAATGGGACCACCAAGTGGCGGATGAAAACTTAGTTCAGGAGTTTAAGCAAACCTTGATCTGGCTGAACAATCAATATATTGAACAGCGCTATCAAGAACTGAGTCTTAAACAAACTCTAACAAAAGCTGAAAAAATTCAGCTAACGAAGCTGATTTCTATCATGAAAGGCATTGCGTAAGCACATTTTTTATTTCAAAAATGTTCAGTAAAGCAATGTCATGGACTAGCGTACTTTAGTTCATACAGCTATAATTGACGATTTGCTTGGCACTTATGCTTCGGCTAGTGTCCAGTCGTTATTTCAGTTACCCAACTTGGATGATATCTATGGAGCATACTCCGCAGTCGCAACTTAAATTGTTGCTTGCTAAAGGTAAAGAGCAAGGTTATTTAACCTATGCTGAAGTCAATGACCACTTGCCAGCTGACATGGTCGATTCAGATCAGATTGAAGATATTGTCCAGATGATCAATGACATGGGTATCCGCGTTTATGAACAAGCGCCAGATGCCGATGAAATGATGATGTCTGAGGACAACACCGATGAAGATGCAGCAGAAGAAGCAGCAGCTGCACTTGCAACGGTAGAGAGCGAATTAGGTCGCACAACCGATCCAGTCCGTATGTACATGCGTGAAATGGGCACGGTTGAGCTATTGACCCGCGAAGGCGAAATTGTCATCGCAAAACGTATTGAAGAAGGCATTAATACGGTTCAAAGCTCTGTATCTGAATACCCGCAAGCCATTGCGATGATTCTTGAGCAATTTGATAAGTATGAAGCTGATGAACTTCGTCTAACTGATATTATTTCAGGCTTTGTTAACCCAGATGATGACGATGTTGCGCCAACAGCAACACACGTAGGCTCTGAGTTATCAGAAGAAGAACTAGAAGACGAAGATGATGACGGTGATGACGAGGACGATGAAGAAGAAGGTCCAAAAGGTCCTGATCCTGAAGAAGCCAAAGAAAAATTCACCCAATTGCGTGAAGCTTACGAAAAAGGCTTATTGGTAATCGAAAAGAAAGGTCGTGATCACCCTGAAGCCATTGGCGCTTTATTCGTGATTGGCGAGCTTTTCAAAGAATTCCGTTTAATCCCAAAACAGTTTGATCGCTTAGTTAAAAGCATGCGCACCATGATGGATCGTGTTCGTGTTCAAGAGCGTTTAATCCTTAAGCTTTGTGTTGAACAAGCTAAAATGCCAAAGAAAAACTTTGTTAAGTTTTTCACTGGTAATGAAACTGATTTAGCTTGGTTCCACGCTGAAAAAGACAGTAATAAGCCTTACGCTGAAGGCTTAAGAATGGTTGAAGAAGACGTTGTTCGTTGTAGCACTAAACTCGCTGCAATCGAAGAAGAAACCGGCTTAATCATCCGTGCTATTAAAGACATCAACCGTCGCATGTCAATCGGTGAAGCTAGAGCTCGTCGTGCGAAGAAAGAAATGGTTGAAGCAAACTTACGTCTTGTAATTTCTATCGCTAAAAAATACACCAACCGTGGTTTACAGTTCTTGGATTTGATTCAGGAAGGTAACATTGGTTTGATGAAAGCTGTAGATAAGTTTGAATACCGTCGTGGTTATAAGTTCTCGACTTATGCAACATGGTGGATCCGTCAGGCAATTACTCGTTCTATTGCTGACCAAGCGCGTACTATTCGTATTCCAGTACATATGATTGAAACGATTAACAAATTAAATCGTATTTCACGTCAAATGTTACAAGAAATGGGTCGCGAGCCAACACCTGAAGAATTATCTGAGCGTATGCTAATGCCTGAAGATAAGATTCTTAAAGTGTTAAAAATCGCTAAAGAACCGATTTCAATGGAAACACCAATTGGTGACGATGAAGATTCGCACTTAGGTGACTTTATTGAGGATAATACCTTAGAGCTTCCTTTAGACTCAGCGACAAGCGAAAGTTTAAAGAATGCGACTCACGAAGTATTAGCTGGTCTAACAGCTCGTGAAGCTAAAGTATTACGTATGCGTTTTGGTATCGATATGAACACCGACCATACGCTTGAAGAAGTCGGTAAACAGTTTGATGTCACACGTGAACGTATTCGTCAGATTGAAGCGAAAGCATTGCGTAAACTACGCCACCCTTCTCGTTCAGAAATCTTAAAGTCGTTCTTAGACGAGTAAGTCTATAAAAAACGAGTAAGTCTATAAAAAGACGAAAAAGTCTTAATAGAACTAAGATAATCGAAAGATTAAAAAGCCCGCATAAAGCGGGCTTTTTTGTTGTTATAAATCAGCAATATCTATTCAATAGCCTTCCTATATTGCTTAACAGATAACCAAACGATACTCAGAAGTCAATTTCTGGCAAATTCAGTGGTGACAAGTAACAATAAACTTCGTATACTTCCCTCCGCTTTTGGTAGTGACGACTAACTTAAGTCGGCCCCTTAGCTCAGTTGGTTAGAGCATACGACTCATAATCGTCAGGTCCCCAGTTCTTATGTGGGGTAAGAGGTCGAGTTATATTTATATAGCTGCTTAACTCTTTTTTATTCAATGAATTAGAGTTCTGATTATATTGCATTGTAAGGTTGCATTAGTTACCATGCAATAAGTAAGAAATTTGGCCCCTTAGCTCAGTTGGT